>NZ_JBHTDO010000020.1:47129-172543 GCF_042666575.1 Actinoplanes sp. GCM10030250
CCGCGGAGCCCGCGCAAGCCGCGGAGCCCGCGCAAGCCGCGGAGCCCGCGCAAGCCGCGGAGCCCGCGCAAGCCGCGGAGCCCGCGCAAGCCGCGGGGGCTCCGGGTGTGCGGCGTGGGGCGGCGGCGCCGGCTGCGCCTCTGCTGACCGATGGGTACGGGCGGGAGGTCACGCTTCGGGGGTTCAACGTTTCCGGGAGCACGAAGCTGTACGAGAACGGTCTGCTCCCGTTCCGCAGCACCGCTGACGCCGCGAGTTCGGCGAGTGCGATGCGGGAGTTGACCGGGGCGAACGCGGTTCGGTTTCTGATCAGCTGGGAGGGGGTGCAGCCGGCGCCGGACCGGATTGACACGGCTTATCTGGACAGGGTGGCTGCGCAGATCCGCCAGTTCACCGATCGCGGTATTCGGGTGCTGCTCGACTGGCACCAGGACCTCTACTCGTCGTACTTGTTCAACAAGGGGAGTTGGTACACCGGGGACGGGGCGCCGAAGTGGGTGATCGACGCGGGGGACTATCCGGCGGAGTCGTGCGGGATCTGCATCCTGTGGGGGCAGAACATGCTCACCAACAACGCAGTGCGGCAGGCGGCGTACGACTTCTGGCACGACCGGGCGATCCAGGACGCGTATCTGTTCCAGGCTCGTAGCGCGCTCACTCACCTCAGGAGCCGCGTGCCGTACGCGATGATCCTCGGTGTTGATCCTTTCAACGAGCCGTTCGACGGTGGGCTGGACGGGGCTTCCGGCACGACGTGGGAGGCCACCTACCTGGTGCCGTTCTATCAGCGTTTCCGGGCGGTCATGGACGAGTCCGGGTGGGCCGACCGGCCGCTCTACGCCGAGCCGCTCGTCTTCTGGAACACCTCGTTCGGCGAGGCCGGTGGGCTGTCCACGATTCCGCCGCTGGGTTCGCGCTACGTGTTCAACAGCCACTACTACGACGGCTCCAGGATGACGCTCGACCCGAGCGGCGCGGGTGACGGCACCTACGCGGCGGCCATGAACCGCATCCGGGACCGTGCCACCGCGCTCGGCACTGCCGCCTTCGTCTCCGAGTTCGGCAACGCCCTTTCCGGTACGAGCAGCAGCTCGCGCACACCGTGGATGGTCCGCGCCATGTACCAGGGTCTCGACTCCCGGCTGGCCGGCAAGTCGTTCTGGGACAACGCCGCCACCGCCGGGACCGTGCTCTCCGGGACGCAATGGCACTGGGACACCTACAGCGGTAAGCATCGCGAGCTGATGAACGGCAACCCGGACAAGGTGCAGACGACCGGGGACGGCTGGAACGGTGAGGATCACTCGGTCATCGCCGGCGGCGCGCTTCGGCTCGACGCGCGGGTCCTCGACCGGCTCTATCCCACGGCCGTCGCGGGCCGGAGCGTCGCTTTCGGGTACGAGGATCTGGCGCGCGACGGTTATGCCGGAGCCGGCCGCCAGCAGGCGTGGATGACCGTCCCGTCGCGGCTCCCGGCGATCGCTTCCCTGGTCGCCGGCCGCCAGTACGGCGTGCTCGTGTGGCGGGAGCCGGCCGCACCAATCGGCGCACCCACCGAACTGCACCTGCCCGCCTCGTTCCCGTCCGCCCGTACCGTGGTGGTCAGTGACCTCGGTGCGGTGCTGGGAGTCCCCGCGTCCGGCCCGATGGCGGTGGCGGCCGAGACGGGCGCGACCACCGCACGGCGCCTGCTGCTCACCCCGTCCGGCGCGGCCGCGGGAACCGTCCACGTCGCCCTCGTCGTCAACGCCGCGGGCACCCAGGCGATCCCGGCGGCGGCCCTGACCGCCGCCCGCACCGAACTGCTGACCTGGGCCGCGAGCCTCGCCTAGCTGGGGCGGCCGGACCCCTTGTGGACGACCCAGAGGACCCACGTGCCCTTGTCGTCGCCCTTGCGAAGCTCCTTGCAGTACCAGAGCTCCCACTTGCCCTTCTTCTCGCCGGCCTCGCCGTCCGCCTCACAGCCGCTCTGGTACACGTACCAGTCCTCGACCTCGAACTCCGGGCCGGGCGGCCCCGCCGGGGCCACAAAACCACCAGCCGAGGCGGCAAAACCACCAGCCGAGGCGGCAAAACCACCAGCCGAGGCGGCAAAACCGCCGGTCGGGGCGGCAAAACCGCCGGCCGGGGCCACGAAATCGCCGGCTGGAGAGGAGAATGCGGCCGCCGGGGCCGCGGAAACAGCCGTCGCCGCCGAAAGGACAGTCGCTGCCAGGAAATGCGTCATACGCTTCACGAAAACCCCCGGATCAGTCACTTGTAGATGACGTAGAGAACCCAATTACCCCGGCTGCCGCCTTTAGCCACCTTCTTGCAATACCAGTGATCCCAATCGCCATTGTCCTCACCGATGGCGCCGTTGTCCTCGCAGTTTCCGGGAATGTCGTAGAGTGAGTCCATCTCGAACTTCGGCTTCGACTCCGTCGTGCCGGATGCCAAGGCTGCCACGGGCGCTGCCCCCGCGCCGACCGCCACGGCAAGGCCCGCGGTCATCAACAAACGTGTCGTGCGGCTCACGGAAATCTCCTGATCCTCGAATCGGCGCTCGACTGCGCGCACTCATCGTAGGAACCGCCCGGCAGGAGGATAGGCGATACCGAAATATCACTCCCGACGAGAACGCCGGGAATCGGCAGACCATTGCCGGATACTCCGGCCGGGCTCGGAGAGTCCGGGCCCTGACATCAGGATGACCGCGGGGCTTCCTCGTTGAGCAGGGAACCGACCCAGGCGTCGACGAGCGCTCCCCGGTGCAGCAGCCGTCGCCGCAGCGTCCCCTCGACCTGGAACCCGGCCTTCTCCGCGACCCGGCGGGACGGGTGGTTACCCACTTCGGCCCGCCACTCGACCACTTCGAGCCGGAGTTCGTCGAAAGCCCACCGGCACAGCACCTTCGCCGCATCGGTGGCCACACCCCGCCCCCGGGCTTCCGCGGCCATCCAATAGCCGATCTGACCGACACCGATCGGCGTCAGCGCGAGCCCGGCGCGGCCCAGCCGTTCCCCGGTCCCGGCGTCCTCGATCACGAACTCCGCCCGCTCCCGGGTCTCCCAGCCCGCGACGCACATCTGGAGGACGAAGAACTCGGCGTGCTCACGGCGGTACGGCGACGGCAGCCCGAGGAAATGCTGAACCGCCGGCTCCAGCGAGACCCGGTGAACCCAGTCGATGTCGTCCGCCCGGAACGGCCGCAGCACCAGGCGCCCCGCCGGGATCGAAGGTTGCGCCATCTCAGAGCCGTGCCAGGAGGTCATGCCCGGCAGTATGGGATATCGCCCGGCACCCGGGCGACCCTGTGATGGAAAGACCTGACCGCAACCGCCCACTTCAGCCCGGCGGTCGCGCTGCGGCCCGGTGTTGCAGTCGATCGCGCTGACCCCCATGAACTGTGCGAAAAGGCGTACGAAAAAAGCTATTGAATGTGGGTGCCTATCAGTGCGAGATTCTGAATGGCGGCCAGGCCGTAAAGGGCTGTGGTGTTGGTGTCGACCCAGGGCGCTTCGTCGACCGCGTTGAGCACCTCGGGGCCTTCCCGATGGGTCGTCTGCCAGGGTGAGGCATCGGTATAACCATCGGTTGCGGTGAATTCGGTCCAAGCGCGGGCAGCGAGTGTGGTGTCGCCGAGACGGGCGGCGGCATAGGCGGTGAGCCGGGAATGGCCCTGTTTGAGAATGAGGTTGCCGAAGTCGGCGCCGCATTCCGTTGCCTGTTCCGCTTTGGTGGCGTTGAAGAGCCGGCAGTACTGGAGCCAGGCGTTCTCGAATTCCGGCAGGTCCACCAGGGCGATCAGTTCGGCGCAGATCTCCACCTGGCCGAACATCGCGCTCAAATGGGAGACGCTGACCGTTTTCGCGGTGGTGGCGAACTCGCCGGTGTCGATGTCGTAGAGGCCGGCGCCGGTGACGAAACCGTTCGGCATCCGGCCGATCGTGCGCATTGTCGCGAGCAGTTTCTTCTCGGCGACGGCGGCTTTCGGGCCGCGCCGCTCCCATTCGGTGAGCCACGCGGCGGCGAGGCCACTCCAGTCGGTGCCGAGGCCGATCGCGAGGGCGTGCGGGTCCGGCGTGTAGGGCTCGGTGCGGATCTTGCGGAGTGGATCGAGGGCGAGGAAGGTGCGGTCGGAGTCGACGAGTTCGTGCATGAGGTCGCCGGCCCGCTCGTCGGCGGTGAGGAAGTAGAAGACGCGGCGGTAGGCGGCGGTGCTGATCCGTTGCTGCTTGGCGCTGTCGGCCCAGTGCTGGACGCCGTGCCGCGTGCCGAGACCGGCCCATTTGCCCAGGTGGTAGACGTCGACCTCGCCGGTGTGTCGGGTCATCGCCTCGGCGAAGCGGAAGATGTCGGCGCGGCCGGAGCGCAGGTAGGCGAACCACAGCCACAGGTCGGGCGACAGCTCCGAATTGTCCCACGCGTAGCCGCCGACGTCGTAGCGCCAGACGTGCCGATCCACGTCGGGCGTGTGCATCACGTCGCCGTGGTTCCAGAAACCGTACCAATGCCGCTGTTCGACCTGGTCACGGTAGTAGTCGAAGAGGAAGTCGAGCCGGTCCTCGACCTTGGCGCGGGCGGGCGTGGATCGGTCGGCCGGGCTGAACAGCCCGCCGAAGGCCCCGGACGCGGCAAGGTGGGCGGGCGGCGCGATCACCTGGGGTGGATTTTTTACCGTACGGCCCAAAGCTGCCAATTGTTCGGATGAGGGGGTCGCGGCCAGGGCGACGAAGGTGAGCTCGGTGGTGCGGGCGATGCCGTACGGCGTACCGAAGCCGGGTTCGTAGTCCTCGTACGTGATGTTCAGGCCCTCGATCTGCTCCGGATAGGTGTCCTGGCCGAGCCCGTCGTGATAGAAGCGCGTGTCCATCGGCCCGGCCTCCGGCGACCAGAGCCACACGGTGGCCTCCGCCTCGCCGGTGTCGGCGCCCCGGATGTCCAGCTGCGACGGGTACCGCTGCCAGAAATCGCGCATCCCGAAACCGAGCCCGCCGCTGACCCCGCCGACGTATCCGAACCCGCTCGACCGGCGGCCGGCGTCCACGTCGATCCAGCCATGGCCGGCCTTCGTGCGTTTCCTGATCGTGTAGCCCTCGGAGCTGAGCTGGCTGAGCGTGTAGTCACCCCACGTGGGAATGAGCGGAAGCCGGGTGGTGACCCGCTGGTCCCAGGTGGCCGGGTCGGGCAGAGGCCGGCCGGCGACCTGGGCCGACCGCACGGTGGCACCGGGGTCCCGCCGCAGGCCGGTGATGCCGCGCACCGCCTCGCGCAGCACGCCGTCGCCGTCACCGGAGAGGCGGATGTGCCGGTCGTAGTGCTCGTCGCGCATCGGCACCGCGACCCGCACGCCGAGGCCGGCGACGAACTCCTTCTGGCCCTCGCTGTCGAAGAGGAAAGTATGCACCATCCGGACGTGCTCGGCGCCCGCGTAGAAGTAGAAACGCACGGTGAACGGCAGCCACGACCGGCCCCGCCGCCGATGGGTGCCCTCGACACGGACGACCGCCCGGACCGGGCCGCGCTGCTCGACGGTGACCCTGGTGACGGCGCTGGTCAGGCGCTCGCGGGAGGTGCGGCGCTCGTCGTCGCCGTCGTCGGCGGTGGTCTGGCGGAGGCTGATCAGTTCGAGGTTCCGGGCGATCTCGGTGCCGCCGCGGGTGATCGAGCGGATCAGCGCGCTGCCGCGGCTGCCGATCGTGAAGCGGACGGTTCCGGTGTCGGCGGTGACGGTGTCCCGCTGTTCGGTGACGGTGACCGCGGTGGCCGGCTGTGCACCGGCCGCACGGCTCAGCACGTAGGACTCGGCGAGGGGTGCGTCGGCGGCGAGGGCGTGCGCGCTCCATTTGAGCGAGCCGTCCGGCCAGTAGCCGATCGGCCAGGTCTGGATCGGGACCGCAGTGCCGCCGGTGGTGTGCAGGGCGAACGGGGTGCCGGCCGGGAGGGCGCCCTTCGGCCAGGGAACGCCCCACGTGCTGCCCGTTCCGACGGCGGGTGTGCCCTCCAGCCAGTTCAGGGTCACGGTTTCCGGCGCCTCCTGCGGCGCGGCCCCCTTGATCGGGGTGGCCGTCCACGACGGGGCTTCCATCGGGGCGGTCATCAGTGGTGCGGCGGCCATGCCCCGCACAAAGGTACGCCTGGATATCTCGGACATGGTTCTCCCGCCCTCTGCAACGTTTCAGGATTGCGCACCCGTCATCGATGCGATTCGATGGAGTGGCGGCAGCGTCGCACGGTCGTTGTCAGCACGTCAACCACCGGAATTCATAGACAGGAGCCTTTATCGCAGGCGGCTTGACAGGTTCCAAGTGATCGCTAACATCGAGCCGATCCGACGGGCGCCGGGAATCCCCAACCGGGCTCGTCACGCCGCATCTCACATCCCCCGAACAGAGATCGGAGCACCCATGAATCCCCGCAAGCGCCGATGGCGCGCCGGACTGCTCGCCGCCGTCACGATGACGGTCGCCGGCGGCGGTGTCGTCCTCGGCATTGGCCAGGCCTCGGCCGCCGACTGCGGCGCGCTGAGCTACCAGGCGCAGGCAACCCTGAGCGGCAGTACCTGGACCGCTCGCAACAGTGCCGGCAGCAGCGTCTACACCGGCACCGACATGCGCGCGGCCGTGCAGGCCGCCATCGGCAGCCTCTCGTCGGGCCGCACCTCCAAGCAGAACGTGCTGGTGCGCGGCTCCGGCACGGTCAGCGCCGGTTCGCGGATCTCGCTGCCCAGCTACACGCTGATCGACGTCTGCGGCACGATCAACGTGACCGGTAGCGGCACCGGTGACCAGGCGCCGATCTACACGCGCGGCACCACGGACGTCGAGGTCGCCCACCTCAACGTGACGGGCGGCCCGCTCTACGGCATCTTCGCCCGCAGCGTGAACAACCTGACCCTGGGCGCCATCGACATGCGGCTGTCCAAGGGTCTGGGCGTGCGCATCGACAACTACGGCAACACCGCGGTCATGAGCAAGAACATCAAGATCGGCACGGTGTACGTCTCCGGGGCCAGCTCGCACGCGGTCGAGACGTACGGCGTGGACGGCATCACCATCGGAACGGTGACCGCCCGTAGCGTCGGCGAGTCCGGTCTGCTGCTCAACCAGACGATCAACGCCACTGTCGGTACCGTCGACGCGGACAACGCGGGCGCGGGCACCGGGTACGCGGCGTTCCGGATGGCGAACCGCAACGGGCGGATCGGCAGCAGCTACAACACCAACATCCGGGTCGGCACGGTCAAGGCACGCGGTGGTGGCCGTGGCGTCTTCTGCGTCTCGGAGAGCGGTGGTTTCGTCATCGACCGGGTCGACATCGCGAACACCGGCAACAACGCCGTCCTGATCGAGAACTGCTACAACGGCACCATCGCCGGCGTCTCCGGCACCATCAGCGGCGGCGGCGAGGTCCGCATCTCCTCCCGCACCGAATTCTCACCGTCGTCGAACATCACCTTCAAGAACCTGACGGTCAGCAACACGAACATCCGCTGGAGCCCGTGCACCGGCTCCAACAACGTGGTCACCAACGTCACGCGCACGAACTCGACGCTCACCTGGTGCTGATCCCAGTCCGGCGGCCCGGCGGCACTTCTCGCCCGCCGGGCCGTCGGGCGGTCGGGCTTATGCCCCGCAGCCGGCTCCGCGTCGCGGCTTGGGCCCCCCTGACGGCCAGCTGCGTGAGCGGGCTGGTGGTGAGGGGTGGTTTCGCGCGGTTTGGGCACCGCTCACGGCCAGCTGGGTGAGCGGGCTAGTCAGGCGGGCCGCCGGGCGGTCGGGGTGACCAGGCCGGTCTCGTAGGCGACGACCACGGCCTGGACGCGGTCGCGAAGGCCGAGTTTGGTCAGGATGCGGGTCACGTGGGTCTTGACGGTCGCCTCGCTGAGCTGGAGCTCGGCGGCGAGTTCCAGGTTGCTCAGCCCGCCGGCGAGCAGGGTGAGCACCTCGCGCTCCCGGGGTGTCAGGGCGGCCAGGTCGCGGTGCAGCGAAGCCTGTTCCGGGTCGGCCCGGGTGAACCGCTCGACCAGCCGGCGGGTGATCGCCGGGGCCAGCAGAGCGTCACCCTCGCGGACCTGGCGCACCGCGTGGATCAGGTGATCCGGTGTGACGTCCTTGAGCAGGAAGCCGCTGGCACCGGCGGTGAGTGCGGCATACACGTACTGATCGAGGTCGAACGTGGTCAGGATGACCACCCGGACCGGATCGCCGCTGGTGGTGACCGGCGCGTCGGACAGAATGCGGCGGGTGGCCTCCAGCCCGTCCATCTCAGGCATCCGGATGTCCATCAGCACCACGTCGGGACGCAATCGCCGGGTCGCGGCGACCGCCTCCGCACCGTTCGCGGCGTGGCCCACCACCTCGATGCCCTCGGCCGCGAGGATCATCGTGAACCCGGTGCGGACCAGTGCCTGGTCGTCAGCGATCACCACCCGGGTCACGTGCTGCCCCCGTTGACGATGGTTCTCCGGTCGGTCTCGTTCCGGCCAGAGGGGTCGTCGGCTGCCGTCAGGGGAAGTCGCGCGTGCACCTGGAAGCCGCCGCCGACCCGTCGCCCGGATCTCAGGGTGCCGTCGTAGATGCGGAGCCGTTCGGCCAGACCGAGCAGGCCGGTGCCCGCGCTCGGCTCGGCCGGGCGGGCTCCCGGTGGCGGGGCGTCGTTCTCCACCGTGATCACCAGGTCGCGGCCGGTTGGCGTGGGCTCCGCGGCGACGGTGACGGTGGTCCGGGCGCCGGGGGCGTGCCGGAGGGCGTTGGTCAGGGCCTCCTGCACCACACGATAGGCGGCGAGGCCCGACCCGTGCGGCAGGTCGATCGGGATCGCGGAGAGGGTGACCGGCTGACCGGCGCGCCGGACGTTGTCGACGAGCGTCGCGAGCTGGCCGAGGCCGGGCTGCGGGTGCAGAAGGTCTTCGGCGGGTCCGGGCATCTGGCGCGGCCGGTCGTCATGCGGGTCGAGCCACGGGCGCGACGGGTCGTCCTGCGTTGCGGGTCGCGGGTGTGGCGGGTCGTCCTGCGTTGCGGGTCGGGGGTGTGGCGGGGCGTCCTCCGGGCCGGGCGCCAGCACGCCGAGGAGGTGGCGCAGCTCGGCCATCGTTTCGCGGCCGCTGGACTCGACGGCGGAGAGTGCCTCGCGTGCCATGTCCGGCTGGGCGTCGAGGACCTTTCCGGCGGCGCCGGCCTGGATGGTCATCACGCTGACGTGGTGGCTGACCACGTCGTGCAGCTCCCGGGCGATGCGGGCACGCTCCTCCGCCACGGCCAGGCGGGTGGCCGCATGCTGCTCACGCTCGAGAGCCTGTGCCCGCTGCTCCGATGCGAGCGCCCGGCTGCGCGCCGCGCGGATCGCCACGCCCAGCAGGCCGATCGGCACCAGGATGACGAACGCCCCGGACCAGTCGGGCAGGTTCGGCCAGGTATTGGTGTCGTTGGCCGTGATGATGGCGCCGGCGGTGAACAGCGCGCCCATCGACAGCGCGACCGACCGGCCGTGCACGGCGAGCGAGTAGGCGCCGATCAGCAGGGCCGACAGGTTCGCCAGGTTGCCCTCGATGTCGACGAGGAGGAAACCGGCGAACTGGGCCACCCAGCACAGCAGCGGCCACCGCCGCCGGCCCAGCAGAGGCGCGGTGATCAACAGGTTCATCGCGAACAGGGCGGCCTGCGCGGGCTCCTCCTCGGCGGCGAAGTGGGCACCCGCCGGCATGCCCTCCGGCGGCGGCCAGAGGATCATCGAGGGCGGCCCGGGAGCGTCGCCCCGCTCACCCGTCAGCGCCACGGCCGCGAGCGTGAGGAAGAGGACAAGGAGAAGGTCGGCCCACACGGTCGTGCTGCCGGCACGCCACATCGCCGTCAGGCGGGGGATCGGTGACCGGAGCACGGCCCCATTCTGCCGGTCGGCCCGGTTGGGGGCATCAGTCGTTGTGCGTACACAAAAGGATTGATGTCCCGGGTTGAACCGGGACTCAGATGCATCCTTTGGCCGACGACGGCGACCGCACCGCAGCCATAGCGTCCATGGCGACCGGAATCTGCGGAGGGGAACGACATGAGCGACGTGGTGCTGCTGCGGGGTGTCGGAAAGCAGTATGAGCCGGCGGGCCCTCCGGCTCTGGCCGATGTGGACCTGACGGTGGGTGCGGGTGAGGCGGTCGCGGTGATGGGCCCGTCCGGCAGTGGCAAGTCCACACTGCTCAACCTGATCGCCGGGCTCGACCGGCCGACCGGAGGGGAGGTCGGAGTCGCCGGGACGGTGCTGAACAAGCTGTCGGAGAAGGCGCTCGCCCGGTTCCGGCGGGACAACATCGGCATCGTGTTCCAGTTCTTCCACCTCCTCGAGGACCTGACGGCCCGCGACAACGTGCTCGTGCCCGCCCAGTTGGTCGGCAGGTCACGGCAGGAGGCGCGGAAGCGGGCGGACGAGCTGCTCGACAGCCTCGGGCTGGCGGCGCGGGCGAACGCGTACCCGGCTCGCCTGTCGGGCGGCGAGCGGCAGCGGGTGGCGGTCGCCCGTGCGCTGATCAACCAGCCGGCGCTGCTGCTGGCCGACGAGCCGACCGGCGCGGTCGACGCGGCGGCCGGTGCGCAGATCATGCGGATCCTGCAGGATCTCAGCCGCAGCGGCCAGACCATCCTTCTGGTCACCCACGATCCGGACCTCGCGCACCGTTGTGCGACAAGAACAGTCGAGGTACGGGACGGCAGGCTCTCCGAGGCGGTCCCCGCATGAGAGCCGTGCTCAAGGCAGCGTGGGCGGCTGCCCGTCGCCGCCGGGTGCAGAGCCTCGTCGTCTTCGCCGTGGTGCTGCTGGCCAGCGCGACCTCGGTTCTCGCTCTGGGGCTGCTGGTCGCCTCGAGCGCACCCTTCGACCGCACCTTCAAGAACCAGAACGGCGCCCATGCGAGTGCCGCCTTCGACGCCGCCGAGGTGGATGCCGCCGACCTGACGGCCACCGGCTCCCGCCCGGGTGTCACGGGGAGCGCGGGACCGTACGAAATGATCGACGGACAGCTCGCCAAGGGTGGGCCGCGCCGCCCGCCGGGACCGATCGTGGGTCGCGCGGACGCCTCGACGGCCGTTGACCGGCTGGAGATCTCGGACGGGAAGTGGCTGACCGGAACCGGTCAGATTGTGCTCTCCCGGACCACCGCGGGGCTCACTCAGAACGCCTGGAAGGTCGGCGATCAGGTGAGCGTGATCGGCGCCGGCGCGCAGACCCTGACGGTCGTCGGGATCGCCTCGTCGGCGACCGGATCGGCCTCCGCCTGGGTCTGGCCGGACCAGACCGACGTCCTGCATGCGAGCGGGTTCACCACAGGGCTGCAGATGCTCTACCGGTTCGCCGACGCGGGTACGGACGCCGCGGTGGGTGCGTCGCTGGACAACGCCACTGCCGGGCTGCCTCCGGGCGCGCTCACCGGTTCTACCACCTACCTGGCGATCAAGCTGGAGGCGGAAGGGCTGATCAAGGTGATGGTGCCGTTCGTGGTGGCGTTCGCGGTTCTCGGCCTGGTGATGTCCGTGCTCATCGTGGTCAATGTGGTCGCCGGGGCGGTGGTGGCCGGGTTCCGCACCATCGGCGTGCAGAAGGCTCTCGGCTTCACCCCGGGCCAGGTGATCAGCGCGTATGCCGGTCAGGTCCTGCTCGTCGGCCTGCCCGCGTGCCTGCTCGGCGTGGTGGCCGGCCGGCTCGTGGCGATGCCGCTGCTGGCACAGACCGAGTCGGCGTATGCGACGAACGGCAAACCCTCCGTGCCGCCCTGGGTCGACCTGGCGGTGCTGGCCGGCGCCGTTGTCCTGCTCACCCTGGCCGCTGCCGGTCCGGCCCTGCGCGCCGGGCGGCTCTCCGCGGCCCAGGCGATCGCCGTCGGCCGGGCCCCGCGCAGCGGCCGCGGCTTCCTCATTCGCCGGGCACTCGCCGCCACAGCGCTGCCCCGGCCGGTCAGCTTCGGCCTGGCGACCCCGTTCACCCGCCCGGCCCGTGCGGCCGTCACCGTCGTCGCGGTGCTGCTCGGTGTCGCGACCGTCGTGTTCGCCACCGGCCTGTCGGTGTCGCTGACCCGGATCGCCGACGCCGGCAACCGGACCGCAGCGGTACCCGTGCGGGTCAGCGCCGGCGGGCCGATGACCGGTGGCGTCGGCCCGGCCGGTCAGCAGGCAGGACCGCCACCGAACGCGCAGGCAGCCCCGGGCACAGCCGATCCGGCGGCGGTCCGGAAGATCATCGAGGCGCAGCCGGGCACCGCTCACGTCGCCGCGGAGACCTCGATGGACGTCAGCGTCGCCGGGTCCACGGAGCCGGTCGAGGTCCGCGCCTACGACGGGGTCGCCGACTGGACCGGTTATCCGATGCTCTCCGGCCGCTGGTACCAGAACGCCGGCGAGGCGGTGGCGGGCGCGCGGATGCTCAAACAGACCGGTACGCAGGTCGGCGACACCGTGACGATCAGCACCGAGGAGGGCCGGCAGAGCGTGCGGATCGTGGGGGAGGCGTTCAGCAACGGCTCCGACGCCGTGATGCTGGTGGACTTCGGGGCGCTGAAGAACCTGGCCGGCGAGGTGAAGGCGCGCAACTTCGAGATCGGGTTGAGCGAGGGCACGGACCCGTACGCGTATGTCGACGGGCTGACCTCGGCGCTGGGTGGAGCCGGCCTGGCCGCGGCGGCGTCGGTCAGCGCGGACACCCAGGAGAACGAGCTGATCACCGTGATGATGGGGATGATCGCGAGTCTGACGTTGCTGCTCACGGGGGTCGCGGGGCTCGGGGTGCTGAACACGGTGGTGCTGAACACCCGGGAGCGGACGCACGAGATCGGCGTGCTGAAGGCGGTCGGGATGACACCGGGGCAGGTACGGCTCATGGTCATCAGCTCGATGGTGGTGATCGGGGTGGTCGGGGGTGCGCTGGCCGTTCCGCTGGGGTGGGTTCTGCATCAGTGGGCTGTGCCGGTGATGGCCGGGGCTGCGGGTCTCACGCTGCCGGAGGGGATTCTGGCGGTGTTCAGTCCGGTGCGGCTGATGGGGCTGGGGACTGCGGGGGTGGTGCTGGCGGTGGCCGGTGCGCTGGTGCCGGCGGGGTGGGCGGCTCGGACTCGGGCGGCGGCTGCGCTTCGCGCGGAGTGAGCGGCTGAGGCGGCGGCTTGTGGCACCTCGGGGCGGTGGGTGGCTGGGGGATGGGAGTGCGGAAACCGGAGGTGGTCATGACCGCACCGGGTTTCCGTGCAGCGATGTCGTCGACTACTGGCCGTGATGGGGTCGGTGGGGGTTGGGGAGTTGCGGTTCGTGTCGGGGGTGTGGGTGGTCGGGATCCGCCCGCTTTGGGAAGTTGGTGCTGCGTATGGGGGTGGCCCGCGGGTTCCAGATGCTTGGCGGGAGGTGCCCTGAGCGTGACCGATGTGACTGCTTTCGATACAGTCGGTCCTCGCATTCACGGGGGAGGACCGAACATGACTGGCAGCGGGGAGGAGCCGGGCGTCAATCCGGCGGCTTCTGGCGTACCCGATGGGGTTGATCCGCCGGGCGCGACGCCCGCGGGACAGCCGAGCTCGACGGCGGGTTCCGCCGGTGATGGTCCTCCGGTTGAGCCGATCACTGACGTTCTGGCTGGTGGAGCTGTTGCGAACGACCCGCCGGCCGGTTGGCCGGCTCCGGACTCCCGGCCGCCTGCTGACCCCTGGCCCGCGCCCGGAGTGACGCCGGGAGCGGGTGGCCCGGGGCCGGATGCATCGAGGGCTGGGGCTGGGAGTACGGCGCAGTTCGGGGCTCCCGTGTCTGAGCCGACGGCGCAGATGGGGCAGCCGGGTTCGGAGTGGGCGCGGCCGGATGACGAGGGTGTGGTGCCGGGGTTCCCGCCGTCGGCTCCGGGATCCGGGGCCGGGGCGGCGCCGCCGTTTCCGCCGTCGCCTCCGGTGTTCACCGGGGGACAGCCTGGGGCCGCGGGTGCACCGCCGTTTCCGCCGCCGTTCCCTTCCGCGGGGCCCGGGGTGAGTGGGCCTCCGCCGTTCCCGGCTCCCTACGGGCCGCCGACCGGTGGTCAGTCGCCCTACGGCCAGGGGCAGCCGCCATACCCGGGCGCCCCCGGACAGCCTTCGTACCCGGGTGCTGCCGGGCAGCCGGCTTATCCGGGTGCACCTGGTCAGCCGCAGTACCCGGGTGCTTCCGGACAGCCGCCATACCCGGGCGCTTCCGGACAGCCGCCATACCCGGGTGCTCCTGGGCAGCCTCCGTACCCGGGTTCGCCTGGTCCGTACGGTGCTGGGCAGCCACCGTACGGGACCCCGCCGTTCGGGCCTCAGTTCGGTCAGCCGCAGCAGCCGAAGCGACGGGGCCGTGGTGGGGTGATCGCTGCGGTGGTGGTCGGTGTGCTGGTGCTGATCGCGGGGATCGGCACGGCGGGCAGCATCTATGCGCTGCGCTCGTCCGATGACACCGCGACGTCGTCGACCAAGGCGCCGACCGCGCCCGCGACCGAGGGGTCGGAGACTGGCCAGGAGCCCGGGCTGGGCAGCGAGCCGGAATCGGAGCAGGAGGATCCGGTGCAGGAGGGGCCGGAGGCCAGCGAATACCCGGCGGAGAAGGTCTACGACTTCAACCGGATGTGCGACGAGAACGTCTACTACCCGGAGCAGCCGAAACGCGCCGGCAAGGCGCCGCACCCGGTGGTGCTGCTCGTCAACGACGGTGACGGGATCCGCAGCAGCAACGGTACCTACTACTTCTCGCAGGGCCTCTCCGACCCGGTCAAGAACACCTGGGCACCGGAGTCACCGGCGAAGGTGCAGATGATCGCCTGCCTGGACCGCGAGAAGGTCGGCACCAAGATCCGCAGTTGCAAGTACGACGACCCGAAGGACCTGACCGTCACCCTGATGAAGGCGAGCTGGCGGCTGCGGGTCTACGAGGCGGCGACCGGCAAGAAGCTGCTCGACAAGGCGATGACCGGCGACGACAAGGCCTGCCCGTACTTCGTGCTGGTCGGGCCGGACAAGAAGATCTACGCCCAGGTGAGCGACCGGGCGGCGGTCAACGCCCTCAAGAACCTGGTCAAGAAGTAGGCATCCCGTTTCACCGGCCCCGTCGCAGTCGCGGCGGGGCCGGTGTCGTTGTCCACGAGGGCGGCGGGGGCGGCGGTGCGCCTGATGCGGCTGGTGCGTTGACCGCGAACGTTCACCGGGTCTGCGACGCGCCGGGCGACGTCCGCGGCCGCCGCCGAAGACGTTCTGCTGCAGGTTGTGGTTACCGACTTGACCGCCGCGCGTGCCGCGGCTGTCCACGGTGCGGGGTGGGTGGTCTCCGGGGTCAGGAGAAGGTGTTGTGCTGCGTGTTGTGGTCACCGACCTGCACGCCCTTCGAGTCGCGCACGTCGACGGTGTACCTGGCGGCCGGTTTGACCGCTGCCAGCACCCGCTGCGCCGCGGCGATGACCTGCTCGTCGCGGTCGGCGCCGGCCTCGGCGACGTCCGCGCCGAGGCGGGTCTGCCACACGCCCGGGTCGGTCTCCACCGCTTCCAGGGCCTGGTGCGCCCGAGGGCGGCCGGGCAGGCGTTCGCGCAGGGCGTTCCGTAGTTCGAGCTGAGCGTTCTCGGCGGCTGCGGTGTTGCCGACCGCCAGAGCCTTGACGATGATCTCCAGGTTCGTCACATGATCACCTTCCGTAGCCGGCAACCGATTCTGGCACGAGGAATCGATCACGCCCGCTCCGACACGGTCGATCGGGCGGCGGCCAGCTGCCGGCCGAGGGGCACCGGGGTGCGACGGAAACTATTGGACGAGGCGGTAGTTGGGGATCTTCGGCTCCCGATCGGCGCGGGGCCGGCGAATGTCCTGGATGACGGCGCCGTCCGGGATGGCTGTGCGGGACACTCCGATGCCGTGCAGGCAGTGGTCGCACCAGAAGTGGGCGTACCCGATCAGCCGCTCCAGGTCACCGGTGAAGACCAGGCGCAGGCGGTGGTTGCCGCACCGTGGGCACGGCTGGTCGAGAGGGCCGGGCACCGCGTCGTAGGCGGCACTGTACGAGTCGAGCCACTGATCGTAAGTCGCCATCATCGTGTTCTCGGTTCGGGGCGGATCGGTTGATTGTTCCACCATTGCTCCTCGTGGGCGTAGGCCCGGTCCTCGAAGGCGTCGAAGTCTGCCGCGTCCTCGGGGAACGGCCTGCCGGCCGCGAGCTCGTCGTGGTGGAACCGTTCGTGGGCGAGGGTCCGGGCCAGGTTCTCCTCGCTGCGGAAGGCGGTCGGGAACAGCACGACGGAGCCGTCCGGCAGTGTTCGGCCACAGATGCCGCGCACGGTTTTGCTGCCCAGGGAGATGTTCAGGCCGGCGACGTCGATGCCGTACTTCGTGGCGACCTCGCGTACCGAGTCGAGGGTGAACAGTTTGACCGGCCCGGTGCCGCGTTTCTGCACCCGGTTGAGGGACGGCTCCGGAGCGCGGCTGAGACGCGTGAGGATCCTCCTGATCCGGTCGATGAGGTCGCTGACGTGCCCGGCGAGCGGCACCAGATTCCGCAGGCTCGACAGGAGGCTCCGCAGCCAGCCGGTGATTCTCGCGGTCCAGGTGCTGATCAGGGCGGCGACCTGCCCGAGTACGAGAGGCGTCGCCGCGCCGAGCGAGGCGACCGTTTCGGCGGCGTAGATGATCAGCCGGGACACCACTGTCGCGACGGCGTCGCGTACCAGGAGCCGGACGGCCGCAATGAGGAACCCGGCGCCCTCGGTGATCGCGGCCATCGTCTCCGACGCTCGGGCCAGCGCGCCGAGGGCCTGTTGCTGCTGTCCCGTCCATAGGCAGTATCGGTCACCGGCGGCGCCGCTCCACTCGGACAGATCCGCTCGCACGGAGCGTCCGATCTCGTCGGACTGCCGGTCGAGTTCACCGGCGACGTCGCGCCAGGCGCGTGCGTTCGCCGCGATGGTCACCGGGTCACCGGTGAGCCACTCCAGCGCCTCGCTGAGCGGCTTGACGTGCTCGATCAGCCAGGCTGCGCCGCACTGCAGCAGCGCGCCGGCCGGGTCGATGACCATCGCGAGCGCGTCCAGTCCGGCTCCCACCACGCCGAGCGATCCGTCGACCCAGCAGCCGTTCTCCACACCGCGGCGGATCGACTCCAGATCCTCGGCCAGCCAGACCCCCGCCCACTGATCGGGTGCGGGGGCGAGGAGGTCGCCCATCAGCCGCCGCCGTCCTGCCGGAGGCTGAACGCGGCGGCCTCGTCGGTGGACGCGTAAAGGCTCGCTGCCTCGCGCAGGGTCTCGGCGGCGTCGCGGATCGATTGCTTCGCCGTGGCGATCGTGTCGGTCAGTGGTGTCTGCAACTCGGCGAGCAGGACCGGGACCACCGCACAGAGGCGGCCGTAGGCGCCGGACTGCGGAATTCCGGCTGCTGATCGAGCGGCGCCGACCTCATCAGCGATGGCGTCGAGGCGGTCGGCATGCCGGTGCACGTTCTCAGGCGACACGTTCATGAAGGGGTGTACGCCGCCGCCGCTGAGCCGGCTCACCTCAGCGCGCCTCCGATTTGGGAGCGCTTCCATGGATCAAAGTCAATCAACTCTTCGGGGGATGCGTTGACGACGATCTATGGGACAGGGTGCTTCACGGACTGCAACGCAACACCTACACGGGGGAGTGTCTCGGTGCGCGTGTCTAGTCGGTTCAGGCTGCTCTGCCATGTCCTGGTAGCGCTGATCCTGGCCTCCTATCTGGTAACCCAACCTCTGTCACCCGCCCTGGCCGCGCCCGTCGCGGTGCCGGGGGCGGGACCTGTCAACAGCCCCTTGCCGCAGGCGGCGACGCCGAATCATGGCTTGGGCGAGGGCGAGAGTGCTCCGCCCGTACCCCCGCCTCTGGAAGCTGATGGTGCTGCCAGGGTGCCCAGCGCCGCGGAGAAGGCGCAGCGGAAGGCCAAGGCGACAGCCGCGGCGCGTGCGGTGTCGGCGCGGCGGGCCGCGCTGCCGGGGCGGCCGATTGCGCGGCCCGGGTTCCTGCTGGGGGACACGTCGCTGGTCGTTTATTGGGATGCCGAGGTCAACGAGGGTGACCCGAATTCGTGGGGACGGTGGTTCGCGACTGTCACCGACACGGAGTCGGGGGCGGAGCAGCGGTCGGCCGAGTTGGCGCAGAAGGATCTGAGCAGGTGTTACAGCCCGGCGCTGTTGTGCCGCAGTTTCGGTGCGGCTGACGGGTGGGTGCTCGATCCGGCGCGGAGTTACACCGTGACGGTGACCGAGGTCACTGTGGACGGTACCGAGCTGACCAGTGCGGCGTCGGCGCCGGCGAAGTCGCGCACGACCGAGGATGTGCCGGCTGTGCCCGCGGGGCAGGCGGCGGGGTGCGGTTGTGCGACGGTGCTGGGGCAGGCTGTGGTGGCGCAGGCGATGCGCGGGGCCACGGTGAACACGGCTACCGGCGCCTATCTGCGGGTGGAGAAGGATTTCGCGATGCCGTCCTACGGCATCCCGTTCAACCACGCGCGCTACTACTCCTCGGGCAACACCGCGACCGGCATGTTCGGTGCGGGGTGGAGTTCGTCCTATGACATCCGGGTGGCGGCCGCGGACAACGGCGCGGTGCGGGTGCGTGCGGAGGACGGCTCGGAGGCGGTTTACACCGCGAACCAGGACGGGACATTCGAAAGACCTGCTGGGGTACGGGCGAAGCTGTCCAAACTCGACGCCGGGTGGCAGCTGGTCCCGCCGGACCAGCGGGTGCTCCGGTTCAACGCCGCCGGGCAGCTCCAGTCGATCAAGAATGCTCGCGGGTTCGGGGTGACCCTGGCGTACACCTCGGGTGGTCTGCTCAGCACGGTGACCGACGCCGGTGGCCGGGTGGCCCGGTTCGAGAGCCGCGCCGACCTGCGCCTGGTCACGAAGATCACGCTGCCGGACGGCCGGTCGACACAGTTCGACTACCAGGACGGGCGCCTGCTCAAGACGCAGGATCCGCGCAACTACGTGACCAGTTACGGCTACGACGCGGCCGGGCGGATGGCCGAGATCACCGACGCGCGCGGGGCGAAGCTGATCCGCAACGCCTACGACGCCTCGGGACGGGTCGCCGAGCAGCTCGATCCGGAGGGCGGGAAGACCACCTTCGCCTGGTACGCCGCCGAGCAGAAGGCGGTGACCACCGACCCGGACGGCGTGGTGGTGACCGACGGCTACAAGAACAACGTCCTGCTCTACAGCCAGAACGGTGGCAACGACACCGTCAACCACCGCTACACCGGGCGGCTCAACAAGAGCCTCGTCGTCGACCCGAAGGGCAACCAGGAGGAGACCCGGTTCGACGAGAACGGCAGCCCGGTCGCGCGGACCGCGCCGGAGCCCTTCTCGTTCACCGAGACGAGCACGTTCGACGGCCGCACCAACCTGACCGAGTTCAAGGACGGGCGCGGCAAGACCTGGAAGTACGAGTACAACCAGTACAACGAGATGGTCGCCCAGCTCGACCCGGAGCAGAACACCGGCTACCGGTACACCTACGACGCCAAGGGCCAGCTGGCGACGCGCACCGACCCGCGCGGCAAGGCCACCACCTACGAGTACGACGCGCACGGCAACCGCACCGCGGAGATCTCGCCGACCGGGCGGCGCACCGAGATGACCTACGACGGCACCGGCCGCCTCGCCTCCGTGGTCGACCCGCGCGGCACGGTCGCCGGGGCGAACCGGGACGCCTACCGCACCCGGTACGTCTACGACGCCCAGGGCAAGGTGACCGAGGTCTGGCAGCCGGGCAAGTCGCAGCCGGCCCGCACCACGTACGACGAGCTCGGCAACGTGGTCGTCACCACCGACCCGCTGAGCAACTCGGCCCGCTACACGTACGACCGGGCGAGCCGCCTGATCGAGGCGAAGGACCCGATCGGGAACGTCAACACCACCCGGTACACGCCGGGCGGCCGGCGGGCGTCGGTGAGCGACGGCGAGAACAACACCACCAGCTGGACGTACGACCGGAACGGCCGGGTGGCGACCGAGACGTCACCGCGGGGCAACGCCGCACCGGCGCAGAAGGACCTGTTCACCGCGGTCTACCACTACGACTACAACGGCAACCTGATCCGCGCGGACCGGCCGTACGGCTCCGGCGGGCAGCGCGTCGAGGTGGACACCGCCTTCGACCCGCTGGACCGGCCGACCGAGCAGCGTGACCAGTTCAAGCAGGGCACCTCGGTCGACTACGACAACAACGGCAACGTCGTCGAGATGACCAACGAGCGCGGGGAGACGCTCACCAACTCCTACGACGACGCGAACCGCCGTACCGGCAGCGAGGGGCCGGGAGCGGGCGCGGCGGGCATCGAGTACGACGACGCGGGCAACCCGACCCGGCAGACCACACCGACCGGCGGCGTGATCACCACCTCGTACGACGACGACGGCCGGGTCGTGGCGATCACCGAGCCGCGGGGCAACGCCGCCGGCGCCGACCCGGGCGACTACACCACCCGGTACGCCTACGACCTGGCCGGCAACCCGGCCTCGGTGACCGACGCGCTGGGCAACGTCTCGCGGGCCACCTACGACGCGAACAACCGGGCCACCGCGCAGACCGACGCGAACGGCAACACCACCCGGTTCGGTTACGACGCCGCCGACCGGCTGGCGAGTGTGACCGGGCCGGACGCTACCGGCGGGCAGTCGCTCGTCTACGGCTACAACGCCGCCGGCCAGGTCATCAAGCGGACCGACCCGCTCGGCCGGGTGTCGTCCACCGAGTACGACCGGGCCGGCCGTGCCACGGTCACCACCGACCCGCTCGGCCGCCGCCGTGAGTACGCCTACGACGCCGACTCCAACCTCGTCGAGGAGGTCACCGCCCGCATCGTCGAGGAGGGCCGGCCGGACCCGAACCGGCCGTCCCGGACGATCTTCTTCGCCTACGACAACCTGGGCCGGCTGATCAGCAAGCAGCTCGGCAGCGGCGGGGTGACCTACTCGTTCGGCTACGACGCCAAGAACCGCCTGGTCAGCGCCGCCGACCCGGGTGGCGTGCAGTCGTACACCTACGACACGACCGACCGGCTCACCGAGGTCACCCGCGGTGGTGAGACCTTCGGATACGAGTACGACAGCACCGACCGGATCACCCAGCGGCAGTATCCGGACGGCACCACGATCAACGCCGGGTACGACGAGGGTGACCGGATCCGCACCCTCACCGCCTCGCGGGGCGGGACGAGCGCCGAGTACCGGTTCGCCTACGACGTCGGCGACAACCTGACCGGCATCACCTACCCGGCGTCGACCGGCATCACCGAGACCCGCAAGTACGACCGGGCCGGGCGGATGACGGGCATCGCCGCGGCCAAGGGCGACACCACGCTCACCGGCTTCGACCTGACGCTGGACAAGGCCGGCAACCCGAGCCGGATCGTGGAGACCACCGGGGAACCGGGGCAGCCGGCGGTCACCGAGGCGACGGCGTTCAAGTACGACCCGGCGAACCGGCTGACGGCGGAGTGCTTCGGCGCGCAGAGCTGCGACGGTGCGTCGGCGGAACGGACCGACTACACCTATGACCTGGTCGGCAACCGGACGAGGATGACCCGGGTCGCGCCGGGGGAGAACACCACCACGAGTTACACGTACGACGGCGCGGACCAGCTGACCCGGGAGAGCGTCACCGGGACGCGGGCCAGCACGCGGGCGTTCGCGTACGACCTGGAGGGCAACCAGACCGAGGCCGGGTCGGACCGGTTCACCTACGCCCTCGACCACACCATGACCTCGTCCACGGTGGACGGGCGGGCGACGGCCTACACGTACGACGCGACGGGCAACCGGATCGCCGCGAGCAGCAACGGCGCCACCCAGACGTGGAGCTGGGACGTCAACGGCGCCCGGCCGCTGCTCGCCCAGGAACGGCAGAGCAACGGCGTCTCCCGCGACTACCTCTACGACCCGTCCGGACAGCCGCTGGCCCTGCTCGTACCGTCCGGCGACACCCTGTCCGCCCACTCCTACCTGCGGGACTTCCTCGGCGGTGTGGCCGCCGTGGTGTCGCCGTCCGGTGCTCCCGAGTGGAGTTACGACTACGACGCGTTCGGGGTGAGCCGCGGCATCACCCAGGGCGCCGCCGGGGCGCCGGCCAACCCGATGCAGTACGCCGGTACCTATCAGGACGTCAGCCAGGGCGACCGGTACGCGATGGGCGCCCGCAGTTACGACCCGGGGACGGGACGGTTCGCCTCGGCGGATCCGGTCACCCAGCCCGTCACCGATCAGGCGGTGTCGACCTACTCGTACACCAACGCCCGCCCGACCGTGCTCACCGACCCGAGCGGTGAGGACCCGGACGGCAACGGCATGGGTGACTCGTACGTCGCCTACTACCAGGCGATGGCCTGCCAGAACAACCCGTCCGCCTGCTCGGCCACCACCGACGCGAACACGCCGGCCGGTGGTGAGGGTGAGCAGGAGACCGACAACCCGGACTGGCTGAACTCGAAGAAGATCGTCGACGAGGCCGAGGGCTTCGTGAAGCAGATCGGCGACGAGATCGTCAATCTGATCCTCGATCTGGTCGGCTTCAACGACGCGAAGGCCTGCATCACCGAGGGCGACATCGTGGCCTGCGTCTCCACGGCGCTGCAGGCGGTGCCGTGGGGCAAGATGTTCAAGGCCGCCAAGGTCGCGATCAAGGCGATCGGTGTTGGCCGGCGGCTCATCGACGCCTACAGCCGCCTCAAATCGGCGAAGAACGCGCTGTCCAGCATCCCGCGCTACATCAAGAAGGTCACGCAGACCGCTGACGAGGCCGCGGACAGCAAGAAGTACGCGGACGAGGCGGCGAAGGCGGCCAGGAGCGCCAAGGACGCCGGCGGCAAGGCGAAAGCCACCTCGCAGAAGGCGGCCGACGGCGCCAAGAAGGCGAAACAGAAAGAAACGTCGACCGGCGAGAGCTGCAAGATCGCCGAGGGCGGCAAGAACCGGCTCAAGTCCAACTCGTTCGCGGCGGGTACGCCGGTGCTGCTCGCCGACGGCAGCACCGCGCCGATCGAGCAGCTCCAGCCCGGTGACACCGTGCAGGCGACCGACCCGGTGACCGGGGAGTCCGCACCGCAGCAGGTGACCGCCACCGTGGAGGGCACCGGCGACAAGGAACTGATCGACCTCACCCTGGTCGGCGCCGGTTCCGGTGGTGGCGGACCGCCTGCGGTCGTGACCGCCACCGCGGGACACAAGTTCTACAGCACCGAGCGCGGCTGGATACCGGCGGCGGAGCTGCGGGACAAGGAGACGCTGCGGGACGCCTCCGGCGCCGAGGTCACGGTGGCCGGGCGGGACGAACGCTCCGCCACCACCACCGTCTACAACCTCACCGTCAGCGACACCCACACCTATTACGTGCAGGCCGGCGACGAGTCGGTGCTGGTGCACAACTGCGGTGAGGGCGGGACCGGCCTCAAGTACGTCACCTACACGAAGGTCCACCCCGTCACCGGAAAGATCTACTCCGGGCGGACGCGGGGTTACGGCGACCCCAACGACATCGTCGCCGCGCGCGAGGCGGGCCACCACATGAACGACGAGGGATTCGGTCCCGCGGTGCTCGACAAGTGGATGGAGGCGACCCTGCCGGTCGCCGACCGGCACAGCGACCTCGCCTATCAGGCCATGCGAGGACGGGAGCAGAATCTCATCGACCACTTCGGCGGCGCCCGCTCGATGGGCGGGACGTCGGGCAACTCCATCAACGGCATCGCCGAGGACAACAAATTGCGGCACGTCTATATGAATGCGGCCAGGCGGGTCTACGGGCTGCTGTAGGATTTCGCGGGGCTCAGCCGGTCACCCGGTTGAGCCCCGCATTTCTGGCGGAACGGGAGTGGGGTCGGGATCGTGGCGGTCAAGTTCGTACCGGGTGCGGTGTTCAAGGTGCCCGCGGGCGACGGGGACTTCGCCTACGGCGTGATGCTCTCCGACTTCCCCTACGTCGCCTTCTACTCCAAGGACACGTCGTTCGGAGACGACGGGGTGCCGAGTGAGCAGCCGATGTTCGTCCTGGTCGTCGCCAAGGCCGCCTATGCGAAGGGCGGCTGGGGTGAGCCGCTCCGCGTTCTGCCGGCCGGCGCGGTGCACCCGATTCCGCGGTTCTTCTGGCAGAGCCCGGTCAACCGGAACGATTGCAAGATCGTCGAGCCGATCAAGCATCGGGTCACCGCCTCGCCCGGCGATTGTGTCGGCCTGGAGTCCGAAGCGGTCTGGGCCGATGTGCACATCGCGTCGCGCATTTCCGACACCTATGCGGGCCGGCCGAACCTCTTCGCCGAATCGCTCAAGGTGAAGGTGTGACGGCGGTACCGCGGCGGATCCCGATCGCCCGCGAGCCCGGCGATCACACCGGCTTCACCGGCGTCCACGACGAGGGCCTCTTCCTCGGATCGATCGTGCTGAAGGACCACTGGCTGGCGGTCCTGCACCTCTTCGGCCACGACGGTGAGCACCGCTCGTCGGAGATCCGGGACGCCGGGCCCGCCGCTGGTGCCGACCGGGCGCGCGCTCATCTCGAAGGCCTCGTCACCGCCCTTCCCGGCGCGCAGTTCGGCGACATCGCGATCCGGCCGTTCCGTCTCGAGCGCGACGGTGTGCTCTTCGGACTGATCGCCGAGGACGACTACGCCGATCTGCTTCCCAACGGCCTGCGCTTCGGCCCGCCGTGGGACGGAGAGTTCGAGACCTGACAGCGGGCCTGCACGCACGGGGGATTGCCCCGGCGCCGTACCCGGGTGCACGTTGGCCTGGAGAGGGTGAGGCCGATGACCCAGGACCTGATGCTGCGCCTGTCCGAGGACGGCGCGGACGCCGAGCGTGTCGACAAGCTGACCGGCTACCTCCGTGGCGAGCTCGTGCAGCTCGAAGTGGACGATGTGCGCCGCGCGCCGGCCGGGGAGGCGCCGGTGGGCAGCCGCGCGTTCGATCCGGCGATGGCCGGTGCGCTGCTGGTGTCGCTCGGCAGTTCGGCGGAGAGCCTGCGGCAGGTGGTGCAGACCGTCCAGGGCTGGCTCGGCCGCGGCCGCGGCGGTGTGCGCCGGACCGTGCGGCTCGAGCTCGGCGGTGACGTGCTGGAGCTGTCCGAGGTGTCCGAGACGGAACAGCAGCGGCTCGTCGACCTCTTCGTGCGGCGGCACGCGGCCGAGGACGATGCCGACGCGGCCGGTGCGCGCGCGGCCGGGGACGGTGCCTACGCGGCCGAAGACGGTGCGTGATGGCCGGGGCGCGCCGCGCGCTGATCGTTGCCAACGACACCTACGAGCACGACGGCCTGCGGCATCTGCAGGCCCCGGCGGCGGACGCCGAGGCACTTGCCGGGGTGCTCGGCGACAGCGAGATCGGCGAGTTCGGCGTCAGCGTCGTGCACAACGAACCCGCCCACGTCGTCCAGGCGGAGATCGAGGAGCTGTTCTCCGAGAGTCGCTCGGACGACCTCCTCCTGCTGCACTTCTCCTGCCACGGCCTCAAGAGCGAGTCCGGCGAACTGTTCTTCGCCGCCCGCAACACCCGCCCTAACCGGCTCGCCTCCACAGCCAC
The DNA here is from genome assembly GCF_042666575.1 of Actinoplanes sp. GCM10030250. Lineage (NCBI taxonomy): Bacteria > Bacillati > Actinomycetota > Actinomycetes > Micromonosporales > Micromonosporaceae > Actinoplanes > Actinoplanes sp. GCM10030250. Next base: position 72,648 of record NZ_JBHTDO010000020.1, read on the forward strand.
CTCGGCCGATTTCGTTCAGCGCTGCATGCGGACCAGCCGGGCCCGCAGCATCGTCCTGCTGCTCGACTGCTGCTACGGCGGTGCGTTCAGCGCGGGCGTGACGGTCCGGGCGTCGGGCGACGTCAACGTGCTGGACAGCTTCCCTCCGGAGCGTCCCGGCGGCGGGCGAGGGCGCGCGGTGATCACCGCCTCCAGCGCGATGGAGTACGCGTTCGAGGGTGATCACCTCGCCGACGACCACGCGCCGCAGCCGTCTGTCTTCACGAGTGCGCTGGTGGAAGGCTTGATGAGCGGTGAGGCGGATCGGGACCAGGACGGGTGGGTGTCGCTGAACGAACTCTACGACTACATCTTCGACCGGGTGCGCGAGCAGAACCCGCACCAGACTCCGAGCCGTGACGTCGAGATGCAGGGCGAGCTCTATCTGGCGCGGCGGCGAGGTGCGGTGACCGTACCGTCGCCCCTTCCGCCCGAGTTGCAGGAAGCCGCGGCCCATCCGCTTGCCGGCATCCGCGCCGGGTCGGTGACCGAACTTGTTCAGGTTGCGCGAGGCGCTCACGCGGGTCGCGCCCTGGCCGCGCGGCAGGCCCTGGAGACCCTCGCGGACGACGACAGCCGCGCGGTCTCTGCCGCGGCCACGGCCGCACTGTCTCAACTGCCCAGCAGTCGTACGCCGAACGAGCACCCGATCCAACCACCTCCCGCCACCGAAAAAGAGCGACCCGTCCCGCCTTCCCGACGGGCCTCCCCGGCGGCCGGGCCCTCGCCTCCGGCCGGGCCCTCCTCCGACGACGGCCCCACTCCCACCCGGCCCGCCTCCCCCGATCCCGCCCCGGCATCCGCGCCCGCGCCCGCCGCTACGGCTCAACCCGTGCCCGCCGCTACGGCTCAACCCGAGGCCGAGCCCGCGCCCGCCGCCACGGCTCAGCCCGGCATCGCTGCCGCGGCGCGCGGTTGGATGACGAAGTGGGGCCGTTGGGTCCCCGGCGTCGTTGCTGTGCTGGTGGTGGCGGCCCTGCTCGTCCCCGCGTTCGTCTCCGGCTTGGTCGATGGCTGGCGCGACAAGGATGCCGCGTCCTCCGGGGCGATGTCCGCGCCGACGGCCTCCGCCGGGGTGGGCACGCGGTTCACCGAGAGTTCCCCGTGGCGGCTTGTCATCGAGGACCGGATGGGCGGCGGTGACACCGGCTGCGAGGTCACCCTGACCAACACCGGGACCGCCGAGAAGCAGACGCTCATGAGGTACGGGACGACGTCCTGGCAGATGCGGACCTCCGGCGAGTTCGGCTGGACCGCGAACAGCCCGAAGTGCCTGGTGAACCACCGTGCCGACGCGGGATCGCTGAAGCTGCCCGCCGAGGTGCGGATCGGTTCCGGGGACACCGATGCGTTCTCGACCACCGAGGGCGTTTCGGCCACCGTCCGGAAACTGAACAGCGGCACCGAGTGCGAGCTGAGCCTGTACGACTCGGAGAACGGGCAGCTGTACAGCACGTACCAGGTGAAGCTGGGCGAGTCGGTCGGCATCGAGAACTCGAAGGAACTGCCGGACATGGCGTATTTCGGGGACGTTCAGTGCGGCTTGGCCCTGGGGACTTTCGGACCGTGATCGAGCTTCGGGCGTACCGGACATCGCTCAGGGTGGCGGCTGGTTGTGGGTGCTGTGCCGGGAGCCGGGAGTCAGCACCGGGAGCCAGCCACGGAGATCCAGCATGGAGAGACACGGTAGCGGCGCGACCGGATTCGTGTTCCCGGTGTCGGCCGGACACCTCGGCGCCATCATCGCCCGCTATCGTTGCGATCCCATCGGAAGTCCACATCGAGGGCTGAGCGAATGGCCTCTGCGCCCGCTGACGATCTCTACCTGGCCGCGCACGACGGCATCGGGGGCCGGGCCCTGCTGCCACGGCAGGTGCTGGGAGTCGCGCTGGGTGCCGCGCTGCTCGGCGAGCTGATGTTCTGGGGACGGGTCGGGCTGGCCGGTGACGCGCTCGCCGTGATCGACGACCGGCCCACCGCTGACCAGGCGGCCAGCACTGTTCTCGGGATGCTGCGGCAGCCGTCGAGCTCGCTCGGCCCTCGGGAGTGGATCGGGCATCTGTCGACGGTGATCGCCCCGGCCCTGGTGGAGCAGCGGCTGACCGCCGCGGGCGTGCTGCGGCAGGAGACCAAGCGGCGGCTCTTCAGCTCCGAGGTGTCGCTCGTGTTCACCGACCCGCGGAGCCCGGGGGAGCCGGCGACCCGGATCCGTACGCACCTGTCGTACAACCAGCCGCTGGACGCCGCGGACCTCATGGTGGCCGGGCTGTTCCTCGCCACCGGCCTCGACGAGATGGTGCTCGACACGATCAACCCGCGGGACCGGGCACGCCTGCAGGAGCAGTTCCGCCGCAACCTGCCGCACCCGCTGCACCAGCTGGTGGCCCACGCCTTAGGGCTTCTTCGGTAGGGCCGCGTGGCCGGCCGTTCGGGCCAGGGTGAATTTGTCGATCTCGGTGAACGGCTGCTTGGTTCCCGGGAGGGCGTCGGCGAGGCTGCGCACGGTGAGGGTGGTGCGGGCGCCGGGCGCGGCGGGCACCACATCGACCGCGATGAACGCGTAGCCGTCGTAGCGGACCTGGGACCAGTCGATGGTCTCCGGTACGCGGGTCCCGCTCGGATGCCCGGCCGGTTTGATCTCGGTCTTCTCCGCCGACCACACGTAGCTGTTCACGATGTTCCCGGTGTTGTTCTCGCTGCTGTTCGCCCCGCCGGGCGGCTGGTAGCCGCGGTACCGCTCGCCGGCACGGAGCTTCTCCGGTCCCTTGGGTTTCACACCCTTCGGCGCCGGTGCCTTGGGGCCGGGCGCGTCCCGGAACGGGTAGCGGGGCCGGCCGCCGGAGCCGACACAGATGTAGGTGACGCCGTCGGTGGCGGGGTGGATCGTCGCGCCGTCCGGTGCGGGTCGTGTGCGGCGGCCGTACCTGATCGGGTCTGTTCGTTCAAGAAGGTGGTTGTGTCCTTGAATGACCAGGTCCACCTGGTATTTGCTGAACAGCGGATCGAGTGCGTCGCGGACGCCGCCGTCGGAGGCGTGGTTGTTCGTCGTCGAGTAGGCGCAGTGGTGCAGGAACACGACGATGAAGTCGATGTCCGCGGCCTTCCCGCCCTCGGCGCGCCAGTCCTTCAGAGTGCGCTTCAGCCACTCCACCTGGGCGCCGCCCGAATAGCCGGTGTTGGTCCGCACCTCGGAGGAGAGCTCGTTGGCGTCGACCGAGACGAAGCCGACGTTGGCGTAGATGAACCGGTACACCGACGGGCAGGACTTCGGCCCGTTGTCCGGGAAGTCCAGCCGGGCGATCAGGCCGCCGTACCCGTGATCGGGGCTGTCACCGAGGAACTTCGTGTCGCCGTAGAGCGGTTCCATGTCGTGGTTGCCGGTCGCGAACATCCACGGCGTGGAGGCTGCCAGGGGCTCGATCTGATTCAGGAAGACATCCCAGGCGTACGGGTTGAACAGGTTCTTGCCTTTGAGCGGCTTGCGGGTCAGCGCCGTCGTGTCGTCGGCGGGCAGACCCGACCCGGACGCGTTGGCGTAGCAGATGTCCCCGGCCAGCAGGGTGAAGACGGGCTGCTGCGTGGCCATCAGCAGGGTCTGGGTCAGTGCTGGCCGCTTGTCCGTGCCGTGCGGCCCGGCGATCGGGTCGTCCGGCAGGTACGCGTTGTTGTCGAACACGCCGGCCGGCCAGGTGCCGCCCGCCGCGACGACGGACTGCGGGTTCTGGCCCCACGCGTACTTCGGGTCGGTGGGTGCCGTGTTGGTGCCGACGTCGGCGAAGGCGGTGAAGGTGAACGGCGCCGGCACCGCCGACTTGCGGGCCGGTGCGGTGGTGAAGTGCGCGTCGCCGCTGACCGTGCCGTCGGAGAGCCGCACCCGATAGTGGTGCACCGTGCCGGGTTTGAGGCCGGTGATCGTCGCCTTCAGGTAGAACTGGCTGCCGACCGGGCCGCCGGGAATCGTGTACCGGCCGGTCAGGTGCTGGATGCCCGCCTCGACCTTGGTGCCGTACTGGCCCGGTGCGGTGCCGACGTCGATGTGGGCCCGCAGGTTCGGCGGCAGCTTGCCGGTCTTGCTGACGAGCTGCGCGGTCACCGCCATCGCCGGCTTGAGCACGCCGTCCTCGGCCGGGACGAACGAGATGTGCCGGCCGGACACCACCACGCCGGCCTGGCCCGCGACGCCGCCACCGGCTGCGAAGGCGGCCTCGGCCAGGCGGAACTGGGCGTACGCGTAGCCGCCGGCACCCGCCATGACGGCCCGCAGCACGGACCGGCGGCTGACCCGGTGCCGTGCCGACTCCCGGGCGTTCTCCTCGCTGTACTCGTCCAGAAGTGTCACGCTGGCAATCCTTCAGCGTCCGGGTGCCCCGCGTCCGGCAAACCACCTACGACAGCGTCGCGAATCCGTCGACGCTCATCCGGGCCCGGCCGCTCGTCGCCCGGTTGACCAGTCTGATCGTGTGGGTGCCGGTCGACGGCCAGGTCACGGTGTAGTAGACCTGCCGGTTACGGGTCACACCGTTGTACTGGCTGACGGTCGAGAACCTCTTGCCGTCCACGTACAGGTCGAGGTCGCTGCCGCCGCGGTCGCGGGTGCCGACCAGGCCGATCGACCGGGCGGTCGTGGTGAAGGTGACCGAGGCGTTGCGGGCGGTGGTGCGGTGCTCGCTGCCGCCGAGGGTGCTTCCGGATTTCACCGTCGACCACGATCCAGACATTCCGGTACGGGTGTTCTGGCTGTTGACTCGCGCGGTGGACCAGCCTCCGCTCACGGTTCCGGCGTGTCCGATCCTGTCGGTGACGGCGAGTTCCCAGGCGGCCGCCGTGCCGGGCCGGATCGCGCCGCTCGTGCTGCGGACGGCCGCGCCCAGGCCGGTGTAGGTGACCGCACCGGCAGCCTGGGTCCGCTTGGCGATCCGCTGCGACTTGACGCCGCTCAGGTCTTGGAGACCCCAGGTGACGGTGACCGGTACGGAGGTGGTGGACACGAGCTGGCCGGGGGTGATCTTCGCGGTCGGGGCCGGGTTGCCGGCCGGGGCGGTGCCGTCGACGGTGACAGTCACCGGGGCGGTAGAGGTGGTGTTGCCGTACAGGTCGGTGGCGACGGCGGTCAGCGTGTGGCTGCCGTCGGGCACCGGGACGGCCGCTGACGTGGCGGTTCCGGCGACGGTGGTGACGGGCTTGCCGTCGACATGCACGGTGACCGTGGCTACGCCGGTGTCGTCGGTGACCGGCGTCCACGTGACCTGCGCCTTCGCCGTCGTCACGAACTGGCCGGCGGCGGGGCCGGTGAGGGCGAAGGCGGCGGGCGGGCGGCTGTCGGTCGTACGGCTGACGGTGACGGGCAGCCCGGCGCTCGTGACATTTCCGGCGCGGACGCTGAACGAGCCGTCGAGGGCGGACCAGCCCTCGCCGGGCCGCAGGGCGGTGACCGGCTCCTCGGGGTGGAAGGAGATCAGCTGGTGCTCCCGGTCGTGGCCGGTCAGGGTGGAGTCGCTGAACCGTACGGCGAGCCCGGTCCCGGCCGCGGGACTGACCCGCTGGTCCAGGCCGGAGCCGTCCCGGTACTCCAGGAACCAGGTGCGGCTCCCGGCCCGGTAGGTGAGCTGCCGCAACCCGCTGCCCGAGCCGACCGGCGCGAGGACAGCCTGGTCGCCGTCACCGATGATCTCCCGGGTCGCGCCGGCCGGGAGCACACCCAGCAGGTCGAGGTGGGCGGCCGTCAGCTGGCCGTGGATCCGGTTGCCCATGATGTCCCACGGGTCGGCGTAGCCCTCGACGGTGCACTCGTCCGACAGGGGGACCTGGGTGGGGCCGTCCCAGCAGATGTACGCGTTGCTGTGCCGCAGGCCGTGGTTGTGGCCCAGTTCGTGGCCCAGGACCAGCGGGGAATGGTTGCCGTTGAGCCAGACGACGCTGTCCCCGGCGGCGGACCGGCCGACGTTGCCGAGGCCGGTCCACGGGCAGGCGGTGGTGGCGGGGAAGTAGATGACCAGGTGGTGGAAGCGGTCCTTGACGGTGTCGCCCGCGGCCTTGCGGGCTGCGGTTTCCAGGGCGGTGGGGTCGCAGGCGGTGGTGGTCACGCTCGTCCAGGGGGTGATGCGGTCCAGGGTGTAGCGGATGGCGCCGCCGGTGGCCTGGTTGAAGTAGTCGTCGACTCGGGTGGCGGCCTGGGTGAGCGTGGCGGTGTCCGGCTGGGCCGGGGCGGGGGTCCAGTGGAGCGGGACGATCGTCAGGTGGTGGGTGCCGGCTTCGGAGGCTGCTTTCGCCGTTCCGGTGATCCTGGTGACCGTGCCGTCGGGGCGCTGGGTGACGGCTACCTCGGAGCCTCCGGTGAGGGTGCCGGCGAGGGTTTCGGGGATGGTGATCGGCTCTTGACCGGGAATGGTCACTGTCGCCTCGGTGCGGTGGTCGCCTGTTTCGGTGCCGTTGAATGTGTCGGCGACGGTGCGTTCCAGGATGCCGTTGACGGTGCTCGTGGATTCCGTTGCTGGTGCTGGTGCTGGTGCTGGTGCTGGTGCTGGTGCTGGTGTTTGTGCTCTTGCTTGTGCGGCGGCGGGGGTGGCCAGCAGTAGCAGGGCAGCGGAGAGCACGGCGGGGAACGGTCGCAAGGGGGGCGCCTCATTCGTCGTCGGACCTGGCTGCGGGGGGATCCCGCTGGTGTCCCGGTCGACGATGAGTGAGGAATGAGCCCGTTCGTGGGGCAGGACGGTGGTAGTCGGGTTGCGTCAGGCGCTTTCGGCACGCTCTTCGAGGAAGCGGGCGATGGCTGCGGCCCACTTCTCGCGGGCCTCGTCGTTCTGTTCCGGGGTCTGCAGGCCCATCTGAGCGGCCACGATCGAGGCGGTGCCGTTCGCGCTCGCGCTCGCACTCGGGTCCGGCTTCGCGCTCGCGTTCGGGTCCGGTTTCGGGCTCGGTTTCGGCTCGCTGGTGACGATGATCGAGGATCCGTCGATCGCCTTGGCCCGCCAGGTGATCCGCCGGTCGGTGCCGCTCACCTTCGGCTCACCGCTGACCAGGCCGATCAGGAAGTCGTCCCGGGCGGCGAAGGTCACCCAGGCGTCCATCAGCTCCCGCATTCCGAGCTTCGTCGCCTTGCTCACGCTCATCTGAAAAGTGCCGTCCGGCCGCTGCCCCGGAATCCGCCTGCCGATGTACTGCTCGTACGCGACCGTCACCGCCTGGGTCCACCAGCCCAGCGGCTCCACGCCCGTCCCGTCGAGCTCCTCGTAGACCTTGAGCGCGATGGCCTTGTGGTCAAGCCCCTCCGCGTTGATGCCCGCCATGAACTCGAGCCACTCGTCCCAGCTCCGGTTCGTGGCCCGTTCCACCGGCTTGATCCGCGAGTTCACCGCCATGCGGGCCATCCTGCCAGCCCGCCACCCCCGGCCGCCCGTCAGGTGATCGCGGAAACGTGAGGTGGTGATAGCCGCACCAGGTTTCCGCGCAGCGAAGTTCTCCTACTACCGTCCACCGGCCTTGTTCCTACTACTGGCCACCGGCCTCGTGCGGTCGCGCCGGTTCTCGCGCCGGGCCACCGCCGCCCGGCCGGATCAGACCCGTCTCGTAGGCGACGATCACCGCCTGAACCCGGTCGCGCAGGTCCATCTTGGCGAGGATCCGCTTCATGTGCGTCTTGATCGTGGACTCCTCGACGAACAGCTCCGCCGCGATCTCCCCGTTCGACAGTCCGCGCGCCACGAGAACCAAAACGTCCCGCTCCCGTGCGGTCAACCCGCGAAGCCGCCGAACCGCAGCCGGGTCGGGCGGGGCAGCCGCCGCCATCTGGTCGATCACCGTACGAGTCACCGACGGCGACAACAACGAGTCCCCAGCAGCGATGGTATGAATCGCCTCGATCAGCCGCTCCGGCCGGGTGCGCTTGAGCAGAAACCCGGACGCCCCAGCACTGAGCGCCCCGAACACATAGTCGTCATCCTCGAACGTAGTCAGGATGAGCACCCGCACCGCCGGCGCCACCTCGCTCAACTCCCGCGTGGCGGCGATCCCGTCCAGATGAGGCATCCGCACATCCATCAAGACGACATCCGGCCGCATCTCGCCAACCAGCACCACCGCCTCCGCACCGTCCGCAGCCTCCCCCACAACACTGATCGTGTCGTCACTGGACAACACCGCCCGCAAACCCGCCCGCATCAAATCGTCATCGTCAACGATCAGCACCCGCAGCGGACCCACCCTCACCCCACCGCCCCCAGATCCCTACATCCCCGCACCGCGCGCCGCATCCCACCGCGCGTCCCGTTACGCCTCCGCTCACCGTCACGCCGCCGCGCTCACTCATCCACCCGTCCATGCCGCCGCACCGCGACCGTGCCGGTCACGCCGGGGCGCCCGCTGTGGCAGGCGGGGCGTAGGGCAGGCAGGCGCGCAGCCGGAAGACCCCGGTGCCCTCGGATTTCGCCTCCAGGACTCCGTCGAGCAGCGCGGCGCGTTCCCGCATCCCGACGATGCCCAGGCCGCCGCCGGGCCGGGGCTCGGCGCCGACCGGGTTGCGGACGAGGATCTCCACCGCGGCCGGACCGTACGACATCCGCACATCAGCCTGCCCCGACCCGTGCCGTGCCGCGTTGGTCAGCGCCTCCTGCAGGATCCGGTAGGCCGCCCAGGCCACCCCGCTGGGCAGCCCGCGTGGCGCGCCGTCGAACCTCGTCGACACCTCGAGCCCGCCGGCTCGGTGCCGGTCCACCAGTTGTTCCAGCGCGGCGGTGCCGGTCGGGGCCGGATCGACCGGCCTGGAATCCTCCCTCAGAGCACGGACCAGCCTGTCGATGTCGGCGATGGTCCCGTGCGCGACCTCCTCGATGGTCTCGATGGCGCGGCGTGACCCGTCGGGATCACGCCCGTGCAGCAGCCGCGCGGCGCCGGCCTGGACCAGGATCACGTTGATCGCGTGCCCGGCCGAGTCATGCAGCTCCCGGGCGATGCGGGTGCGCTCCCGAGCGGCGGCGAGACGGCGCAACGCGTCGATCTCGAGCTCCCGCAGGCGGTCGCGCACCTCCAGCTCGACGATGCGCTCCCGGCGCAGGCGGCTGCGGTCACCTGCCGTCCACACCAGCGCGAACATCGCCGCCCACGCCATCAGCCCGGACGACATGGCCGACAGTGACTTGCCGTGCGCCATCATCAGGGCCATCGCCGTCGGGAGGAACAGCGCGACGCCAACGGCCGCCCACAGCCGCCGACGCGGAGTGTCGCCGCCACCCACGGCCTCGGCCAGCACATACGTCGCGATCAGCAGGGCGGGCGGCACGTCCAACGGGTAGTCCAGCGCGAGCAACGCCAGCGAGGCCGTCGCCGATACACCGAACACCACGCCGGGGAACCGCTGCGACCAGGCGAGCGGCAGGGCCGACACGACGGCCAGCACGACACCGGTCAGATCGAGCGCGCGATCGGTGCCCAGGTCGCCACCGAGGCCACCCTGCTGCAGCATCCCCACCGTGAAGGCGACGGCGGCCGATGCCGCCGCGACGTCTGCCGCGGCACGGCCCCGCGGCCCCAACTTCCATCCCACGCCACCAGGGTACGGGCGGGGCAGTGCGAGGCGAGTCCCTCGCCGGGAGCATCCGCCATCCCCCCACGGGGGGACGACCGAAGCCCTCCCAGGAAGGTTTCGCCGCAGTGCCCGCCGTCCCTAGCGTCGATTCCCGCACATCGTCTCGCTCTTTCGCAGCTCTTCGAGGAGGGTTCCATGACCGGTAGCGCGGTGCGGACCGACGCACCGGCCCGCGTCGGCCGCCGCAGCGTTTTCGAGCGGCTGGCCGGCTGGTCCGATCGGCATCGCTGGTGGGCGTTGTTGCTCTGGGTGCTCGTGCTCGGCGGTGTCACGGCCGGTGCGGCGTTCGCCGGCGACGACTATCACAACGACTTCACCCTGCCCGGGGCCGAGTCGCAGCGGGCCCAGGACGTCCTCGAGGAACACGCGCCGGCCCGCGCCGGCGCCACCCTGGACATCGTCGTGCGCGATCCGGACGGCATCGGCTCGCCCGCCGCCCGCAGCGCGGTCGACGGCATGCTGGCCCAGGTCCGGCAGTTGCCCCACGTGATCGAGGTGGTGAGCCCCTACGACAACGAGGCAGCCGTCTCGCCGGACAAGACCATCGCGTACGCGACTGTCGCTCTCGATGTCGCCGGCGAGTCGATGCCCGCCGAGAACACCCGCCGGATCATCGAGACGGCCCGGGCGGCCGGCAGCCCCACCCTCACCGTCGAGGTCGGCGGCGACCCGGCTCGCGCCGCGGAGGAGGCGGAGGGCGGTGCCGCCGAGGGCGCCGGCCTGCTCGCGGCCATGGTGATCCTGGTCCTGATGTTCGGCTCGTTGCTGGCCGCCAGCCTGCCGATCGTCATCGCCGTGTTCGCGGTCGGCACCGCGATCGGCCTCGTGACGCTCGCCTCGCACGTCGCCACCGTCGCCGACTTCACCTCCCCGCTGATCATCCTGGTCGGCCTCGGCGTGGGCATCGACTACGCGCTGCTGGTCTTCTCCCGTTTCCGCGGCGAACTGTCAGCCGGAGCCCAGCGCTCCGATGCCGCGCGCACCGCCCTCGACACAGCCGGGCGCACGGTCTTCTTCGCCGGCACCACCGTGATCATCGCCCTGCTCGGCCTCGTCCTCCTGGGCCTCGGCGCACTCCAGGGCGTCGCCGTGGCCCTGGCGGTCACCGTCCTCGTCACCATGCTCGCCGCGTTGGTCCTGCTCCCCGCCTTGCTCGGTTTGTTCGGCGCCCGTCTGGAACGCACCATGACCCGCCGCCGGGAACGGGATGCACGCCGCGGCCGATCCTCCCGCGAGGAGGGCCGCCTGTGGCGCCGGTGGAGCGACACGGTGTCCCGCCGCCCCTGGGCAGCCCTGCTCCTCCCTCTGATCGCGGTCCTCGCACTCTCGGCACCCGTCCTCGACATGCGACTCGGTTTCGCCGACGCGGGCAACGACGCGGACACCAAGACAAGCACCCGCGCCTATCACCTGCTGGCCGAAGGCTTCGGCCCCGGCATCAACGGCCCACTCGTGGTCGTCGTGGACGCCGGGGAAGCCCCGGCAGACGCTGCGCCCCCGGGTCCGGCGGGTCCGGCGGGCCGTGCCCAGGCCGCGGCTCAGGCCGTCCAGCAGGCTCTCGCGGCCACCCCCGGAGTCGCGTCGGTGACGCCGCCGATCCCTGCACCCGGTGGCGACGTCGCCACGGTGATCGCCTTCCCTGCCTCGGCTCCGCAGGACGAGGCGACCGCCGACCTGGTCGCCACCCTTCGCGAGGACGTTCTGGCACCGGTGGCCCGCGCCGGCAACGTGACGGTGCTGGTCGGCGGTCCGACAGCCGCGGTCATCGACGTCTCCGCCGCGATCGCCGACCGGCTGCCGCTCTTCGTCGCCGTCGTGGTCGGGCTCTCCGCGCTTCTGTTGCTCCTGCTGTTTCGCTCGGTGCTCATCCCGATCAAGGCCGCCGTGCTCAACCTGCTCAGCGTCGGCGCCGCGATGGGCGTGATCACGCTGGTCTTCCAGCACGGTGCCTTCGGGGTGCCGCCGGGGCCGATCGAGGCCTACGTGCCCGTCATGATCTTCGCGATCGTCTTCGGCCTCTCGATGGACTACGAGGTGTTCCTGCTGGCCCGCATGCACGAGGAGTGGGAACGCACCCGCGACGCGGCCGGCGCTGTCCGCGAGGGCTTGGCCACCACCGGACGCGTCGTGACCGCTGCCGCCGCCATCATGGTCGTCGTCTTCGGCGCTTTCGTCCTGTCGCCCGATCGCATGCTCCAGCAGTTCGGCCTGGGCCTCGCCGTGGCCGTCCTGGTCGACGCGGTCATCATCCGCTGCCTGCTGCTACCCGCCGCCATGCACCTCTTCGGCCCCCGGGCCTGGTGGCTCCCACCCGCCCTCGCCCGCCGCCTGCCCAGGCTGGCCCTGGAGCACCAATAGCCCGGATGGGCGCCCGGGAACGGTGCGTGGGGTGGACGGCCCGGACTGGTGGGACGGCTGCGGCAGTGCGTGGGCGGCCGGCCCGGAGGGGTGGCACGGCTGCGGCGGTGCGGGAGGTTGGCGGCGTGGATCACGGGGCGGGGTTGCGGCGATGCGGGAGGCGGCTGACGGGTGCCGAGTGGGTGTTTGGCACTGGGCTGCCCGTCAGCCGCCTGGTCGGTGGGCCAGGTGGTCACGTCAGGTGGTCACGTCACGGGGGGCCAGGTGGTGGGGTTGGCGATGTCGGAGGGGGTGAGGGCGTTGGCTATGCGGCGGAAGTCGGGGGTGGAGAGGGCGCCGGTCAGGTCGGTGATCTCAAGGTGGTAACCGCCGTGGACCAGGACGCAGGTGGATTGGGTGTCGTAGCAGTGGGTTCCGTTCCGGCCTCGGAGGGCGGGGTCGTCGGGTTCGCCCTTCAGGGTGGCTATGCGGAGTACGGGGAGGCCCATGTTGATGGGTGTGGACAGGGAGATTCCCGGTTGGGGGCCGTTGACCAGGAACACCTCCGAGACGAGGTCGCTGCGGGCCTCGGGGGTCTCGGTCACGGCGGCCACCTGCCAGTTGGCGGGGAGGAAGCCGATGCGGTAGGGGGCTCGGGCGGGCCGCTTACCGGGGGGTGCCTGGTCGAGCAGCATGGCGATCCGGACCGCGTCGTTGCGGGTCAGGGTGGAGGGGCGGCGTTCGGGGGAGAAGGTGGCCCAGGCGTCGGGGGCGTACTGCCAGGCGAGGGCGGTGCGGGTGATGAGCGGGCCGGTGTCGCCGGGCCAGCGGTAAGTGAGGTCGCGGCCGGTGCCGGGGCGCAGGCCTACGTCCACGGGGAAGGGGGCGCTGTAGGTGAGGGTGGCGTCGGACTGGCCGAAATTGGCCGGGTCGTAGACGCCGGGGCGGTAGACGGTGATGATGCCGTCCGTCACCTGGTCGGAGGCGTCGGTGCGGTAGACGGGGACCTCCTGGTAGCCGGCTGCCAGTTGGCTGGTGGGGCCGATGCGGTGGTCCTTGGTGATGTACTCGCCGTAGATCGGGAGCGGGCCGGAGGGCACCGCCAGGTTGGGGCCCAGCGGGGCGGGGGAGGCGGCCATTGACGGAATCGCGGCAGGGGAAACCTGTGCTCCGGGCGTACCGGAGAGAAGTGTGACTGCGGCGGCCACGACGGCCAGGAAGGTGACGGCGCTGCCGGTGGTTCGGCGCCTGCGAAGGCGTTGTGCTGAGCTGATGATGTCGTCAGCGGTCGTGTGCGGTGGTGGGGCGGACTCCTGAACCGACCTCAATACGTCCTCGACGCGGTACGGCATGCTCACTCCCTTCATCGTCGCGTAGTTCGATGTCCTCGGCGGCCAGTACGGTGCGCAGTGTTTCCAGGCCGCGGGCGCACTGGCTCTTCACCGTCCCGGTGCGGCAGCCCAGAATCTGGGCGGTCTCCTCGACGCTGAGACCCTCCAGGAACCGCAGCACCAGCACCGCCCGCTGGCGCGGTGGCACCCGGCTCAGCGCCGCCCGGAGACGTAATCGCTCGTCGACGTGCCCGGACGGATCGGGGCGCGGTATGTCGGGGAGGGCGTCGCCGACCGGGCGTTCGCGGCGCCAGGGGCGTCGTTTCTCGCCGATCGCCGCGCGCATGACCATGGTCCGGGCGTAGGCGTCCGGTGATGCGACACGGTTCCAGCGCAGGTAGAGGCGGGCCAGGGCACCCGACACGGCGTCCTCGGCGGTTTGCCAGTCGCCGCACGTCACATAGGCCAGGGCGCGCAGTGGCTCGAAACGCGCCCGGACGAACTGGCGGAAGTTCTCGTTGTCCTCGACATCCACTCAGGTGTGCCTCCTTGATCAGAGATGCCGACTTACAGAGATGTCGGCACATAGAGGCGCGCGCGGCAGCCGAGGGTTGCACACGGGGGCGACTTTTCTGCCGGGCCGGGACGAGGCCGGGAAGTGGGGGGCAGCATGGTCGGATGAGACGTCGCTGGCTGTTCGCTGATCAGTTGGGCCCGCACTTCCTGGACGAGCCGGGCCAGCCGGTCCTGCTGGTCGAGTCGAAGGCGGTGTTCCGGCGGCGCGTCTTCCACCGGCAGAAGGCCCACCTGATCCTGTCGGCGCTGCGGCACCGGGCGCAGGACGGCGACGTGCGGCTGGTGCGGGCTGAGACGTACGCCGAAGCGGTGACCGAACCGCTGAGCGTCTGCCATCCCACCTCCCGCGCCGCCCGCGGCCTGGTCCTGCGGCTTCCGGACGTCGAGATGCTGCCGGCGCGCGGGTTCGTCACCGCGCCGCAGGATTTCACGGCCTGGGCGGACGGGCGCGGGCACCTGCGGCTCGAGGACTTCTATCGGTACGCCAGGCGGCATCACGACGTCCTGATGGACGGTGCCGAGCCGGCCGGTGGCCGGTGGAACCTGGACGCCGACAACCGGGAGCCGCCACCGCGCGGGGTCACCCGGCTGGACGTGCCGCCGCCCCCGGAGATCGTCGAGGACGCGATCGACGAGGAGGTCCGCGCCGAACTGGACCGGTGGGAGCGGGAGGACGGCATCAGGTTCGTGGGCAACGACGGGCCGCGGATGTTCCCGGCGACCCGGCGGGAGGCCCTGGACCGGCTGCGTCACTTCGCCGATCACCGGCTGCCGGAGTTCGGGCCGCACGAGGACGCGATGCTCGCCGGTGACCCGCTGATGGCGCACAGCATGCTGAGCCCGGCGATCAATTTGGGACTGCTGGATCCCCTCGAGGTGATCGAGCGGGCGGAGAAGGCGTACCGGGAGGGGTCGGCTCCGCTGTCGAGCGTGGAGGGGTTCGTCCGGCAGATCCTCGGGTGGCGTGACTTCATCTGGCATCTGTACTGGTATTTCGAGCCGGAGTACCGGGCCGCCAACGAGCTGCGGGCCAAGGGTGACCTGCCGAAGTGGTTCGCCGAGCTGAACGCCGGCGCGGTCGAGGCGCGGTGCCTGTCGGACGTGCTCGCGGGGGTTCGCGACCGTGGCTGGGTGCATCACATTCCGCGGCTCATGGTGCTCGGCAACTACGCGATGCAGCGGGGCTGGCGGCCGGCGGCGGTCGCGGGCTGGTTCCACCGGTGTTTCGTCGACGGGTACGAGTGGGTGATGACGGCGAACGTGATCGGGATGAGCCAGTTCGCCGACGCCGGGCGGATGAGCAGCAAGCCGTACGCGGCGGGCGGCTCCTACATCAACAGGATGAGCGACTACTGCGGCGGCTGCCGGTACGACCCGAAGGTGCGCGCCGGTGACGGCGCGTGCCCCTATACCGCCGGGTACTGGAGTTTCCTCGCCCGGCACGAGCAGGCCCTGGCCGGCAACCACCGGATGCGGCAGCCGCTGCGGGGCCTGCACCGGCTCACCGACCTGGACGCCCTCGTCGAGCAGGAGAAGGCACGCGGCTCCCGGGCACCCTAGTCTTTCTCGGCTCGGTCGGCGGCGACGACGCGGTTGCGGCCGCTGCGTTTGGCCTCGTAGAGGCAGGCGTCGGCGCGGCCCAGCACCGCGTCGAGGCTGCCCGGTGCGGTGGCGCGGGCGGCGCCCACGCTGATCGTCACCGGTACCGGGCCGGCCGAGGTGTCGATCGGGGCGCGGGCGACCTCGGCACGGATCTGCTCGGCGATGGCCGCGGCGCACGCACCGTCGCCGGGGAGCAGCAGGACGAACTCCTCGCCGCCGTAGCGGGCGAGCAGGTCGGCGGGGCGGCGGCCGGTCCGGAGGCGGGTGACGACGCCGCGCAGGACCTCGTCGCCGACCTGGTGGCCGTACCCGTCGTTGATCTTCTTGAAGTGGTCTACGTCGAGCATCAGCACCGCGATGCCGTCCGGGCGCTCCGCCACCGTGGCGAACTCCCGCTGCGCCCGCTCGAAGAAGGACCGCCGGTTCGCCACCCCGGTCAGCGGGTCGACGGTGGCGAGTTGCTGGACCTGGGCGAACAGCAGGGCGTTCTCGTAGGCGGTCATCGCCTGCCCGACCAGCGCCGCGATCACCTGCGGGTCGGCGGTGCGCGCGGTGGGCGGTGCGTCAGCGAGCACGAGTACGCCGAGCCGGTTGTCGCGGATCGTCAGCGGGATCAGCTGCCGGCCGTCGCGCGGGACCACACCGTCCGGCAGTTCCTGGGCCAGCGCGGCGGCATTGCCCTCCAGCAGGGCGGCGGTTCCGGGCACCACGAGGCGTCGGGTCGTGTCGCCGTCCCGGTAGCGCAGGGTCGCGGCGTTGTCGTCGCCGGCGGTCACCAGCACTGCCTGCTCGGCGGCGCCCGCCTGACGTACCGCGGTCATCAGCCGGTCGAGCACGTCCTCCGGGTCGAGCGTCGCGGCGAACGCGGCCATCGCCTCCCGCAGCATCTCCGCGAGGTCGCGCTGATGGTGTGCGGTGGCCACCGCGACCTCCAGCTGCGCCGCGCGGGCCGTCTCCAGCGAGATCGCGATCTGGTGCGTCACCGCGGTGAGGATCTCCAGGTCGGCGGCGGTGAAGACGCCCTTGGCGAGGCGGCTGTCCAGGTAGACGACGCCGAGCAGCCGGTCGTCGAGCACGATCGGGCCGGCCAGGATGCTGCGAAGGCCGTACCGGATCATGCTGTCCGATCGCAGCACCTCGCCCTCCTCGTTGCCGGTGACGACGACGGCCCGGCGCTGGGCGCGGACCCGGTCCACGATGCTCGTGCTGTAACCGCGCAGCTCGGCGACGTCGCGGCCGTGCGCGTCCCGGCCGACGTGCCGGCCGAGGCCGGTGGCGGCGTCCGGCTCCAGCAGCAGGAAGGCGCGTTCGGCGCCGAGGATCCGGATGACCTCGTCGAGGGCGATCCGGGCCAGCTGGGCCGGGTCGAGGACCCGGGAGGCGGCGAGGCTGACCTGCTGGAGAGCGGCCCAGCGCTGGCCGTCCCGGTGGCCGGCTACACCGGCGCGGGCGTCGGCACCCTCGAGACCGTCCAGGCCGAACTCGGCGATCATCCGTTGCGCCCGGTGCGGCCAGCCCTGTGCGTGTGCCAGCGAGAGCGCGAACGCCGCCTGGCGGCGAGCATGCTGGGGAAGACCGAGATCAATCATCGCGTACGCCTGTACGCGCGCCGCCTCGTACTCGACCAGCGGGGCGTCGACGGCCCGCAGGTCACCCGCGGCGGCGGCGAGGCGGGTCAGCGCCTTCTCCGGCGCACCGGCGAGGACGGCCAGGGCCGCCTCGCCGACCCGGTGGTAGGCGCGCAGGATCGGCCGGTGCGCGACCCGCCCCAGCGTGGTGACGGCCGCCCGCGCCGCGGCGAGACGCTGCGGCCGGTTCTGCTCGGTGGCGGCGCGGAGCCGGTCCAGTTCGGCGTACGCGCGCAGGCAGTAGAACGTGTGCTGGGCCGGCAGCAGGTCGCGCGGGCCCAGCCCGTACGCGTCGAACGCGGCCATCGCCCGCTCGTAGTCAGCACCGGAGTCACCGCGCTCGACAGCGGTCTGCAGCCTGCCGATCAGCAGGTCCACCCACTGGTGCAGCGGCAGGTCGGTGCCGTCGATCGTGTTCAGCAGCAGGGCCGCCTCGCCGGCCCGCCCGCGCAGGGCCAGCAGGCACGCGTCGGCCGCCACCACACCGCTGCGCCCGCCCTGGCCGCTCGACACCGCGCGGCGGCGGGCCCGGTCCAGGCCGGCCTCGGCGGTCGCCATGTCACCGCGCAGCACCCAGTCCCACGACACGACGGCGTACGCGTCCAGCGCCAGCCCGAAGTCCAGCCACCGGTCGTGCTCGTCGAGCATCCGGTGGACGTCGGTGCCGTCGTCGGCGCCGCCGCCGTGCCGCCCGACCGCCCGGCTCCAGGCGACCCGCGCGACGAGCGGCCGGTCGTGCAGCGCCGCCGCGTCCCGGGCGACCTTGGCGGACAGCCGGCTCGCGAGCCCGGACATCCCGGTGAACTCGAGCAGCAGCGCCACCGAGCTGAGCGAGCGCACGCCCTCGACGGTCCGCCCGGTGCGGCAGGCCAGGTACGGCGCCCGCAACGCGAAGATCACCGCCTTGGCCGGCTGGAGCTCCCGCACGTACGCGGCGCCCAGGCTCTCGTGGATGGAGCACTCCAGCAGGTAGCGCTCGCGCGCCCGGGGATTGCGGGTGTGGTGACCGATCCGGGTCACCCAGATGACCACGGCCAGCAGGAAGTAGCCGACCGAGGACGCCACCCTGCTGACGTCGCCGCGGGGCAGGCGCCGGCCGAGTTCGGCGAGCGCCTGTTCGCCGGCGCTGATCTGCTCCTCGGTGTTCCAGGCCGACTGGTGTACCTCGCTCAGCCGGTAGAGCAGCCGGGCACGCCGCAGCGGGTCGGCCGTCTGCTCCAGGGTGGCGCGCAGCGTGGCGGCGGCGTCGTCGAGCCGGGTGGACCGGTGATAGGCGCCGGCCAGGAGCTCACCGAACCGGTCGTCCGGTGCGACGCCGCTGACGGCGGCGACCGTCGCGGCGTGCTCCAGGAACGTCACGGCGGTCTCGGGGGCGTGCTCGGCCAGGGCGAGCACCCCGGCGGCGCGGCAGGCGGCGATCGCGGCGGCCGGATCGTGACCGGGGGTGCCGTGCATGCGGTGGTGGGCGAGGGCGTAGACGTCGGGCGCGGCCGGCGAGGCGTGCCGGCTCAGCACGTCGGCGATCCGGTCGTGCAGGCGCTGCCGGGAGTCCCCGTCGAACTGGTCGGCCAGCGCCTCACGGATCCGCTCGTGCAGGAACCCGTAGCTGCCGTCCTCCCGTTGTTCGACCAGGCCGAGGCGGGCGGCGCCGGCGAGCAGCGTGGTGACCGCGCGGTGCGAGAGCTCGCCCAGTTCGGCGAGCAGGCCGGCCCGGAACTGGTAGCCGGCGGTCGCGGCGATGCCGAGCAGGAGGCGGTTGCGGGTGTCGAGCTCGTCGACGCGGCGGCGTACCAGGTCGGAGACGTCCTGGGGGAGGGTGAGGACGTCGAGCGCGGCCGGGTCGACCAGCCACTCGCCCCAGCTGACGGTGACCACTCCGGCGTTGATGACGGCCCGCACGTACTCGGCGAGGACGAACGGGTTGCCCCGGCTGCGGGTGGCCAGGCGGGCGGCCAGCTCGCCGCTGATCGTCAGGCCACCGTTGAGGGCGGTGACCAGGGCGCCCGCCGAGGCGACGTCGAGCGGCGGCAGGACCATCGTGGTGAGCCGCTCGCCCAGCAGGCCGCGGACGGCGGCAACCGGTGCGGCGTCCGCGCCGTCCTCCCGGGCGGTGAGCACGACGAGCAGCGGGGCCCGGTCGGCCGCGGTGGCGAGCTGCTCCAGGACCCGCACGGTCGTACGGTCGAACCACTGCACGTCGTCGAGGTGCAGCAGCAGCCCGCCGGTGCGGCGGGCCAGCTCGACGAGGAAACCGGCGACAGCGGCGGTGTATCGCTCCTCGTCGACGTCCGTACCGGCGAGGGCCGGGGCGTCGAAGATGCCTGCGAGGGTCTCCGACAGCTCGCTGATGACGCCCGCCGTGTCACCGGCGGCCTCCCGCACCAGGTCGAGTGCCGCGCCGTCCGGCCGGCGGGACAGCTCACGCAGATAACCGTCGACAGCGGCGCGCAGCGGTGCCATCGGCTGTTTCTCGCCGTGGGCGCCGGCGCCGTACAGCACCGGGCAGCCGGGCGGGACGTCGCGGGCCAGCTCGCGGACCAGGCGGCTCTTGCCGATGCCGGACCCGCCGGTGACCATGACCAGGCCACCCTTGCCCTGGAAGGTCTGCGCCCACCGCACACCCAGCTCGTCCAGCTCGGCGTCACGGCCGGCGAACACCTCGGCGGCCTGCTCGGCGTCGCGACCGGCGAACACCTCGGCGGCCTGCTCGGCGTCACGGCCGGCGAACACCTCGGCGGGCGGAACGGCGAGGTCGCGGAGCAGGCCGGCCGCGGTCCGGTGGCGGTCGTCGGGGTCCTTGGCGAGCAGCCGCTGCACGGTCGCCGCGAAGGCGGCCGGCAGGTGCGGTGCGGCGGCCCGCAGGTCGGGCACCGGCGCGACGGCGTGCTGCCGGAGCAGCTCACCGAGATCGGCGGCGGCGAACGGCGTCGCGCCGGTCGCCGCCTCGAACAGGATGACGCCCAGGGAGTAGAGGTCGGTACGCCCGTCCACCGCCCGGTGCAGCATGCCGCCCAGCTCGGGCGAGCAGTAGAGGGCGCTGCCCGCCACCCGGTCGGTGCCGTCGGCGGTCAGCTGCGCGCCGAGCGAGAAGTCGATCAGCCCGATGCTGCCGTCGTCGCCGAGCAGGATGTTCGCGGGGGTCAGATCGCCGTGCACCAGATCCGACCGGTGCGCCGCCACCAGAGCCGAGGCCACACCCGCCGCGACACGCAGCAACGTGTCCGTGGGCAGCACTCCGGCGCTCAGCACCTCGGTGAGCGGCCGGCCCTCCAGCACGTCCATCACCAGGTACGGCCGGTCGCCGGTCGTTCCGATCTCGTGCACCACCGGCACACCGGGATGCCGGATGGTCGCCAGCTTGGCCGCCTCGCGCCGGAGCGCACCGAGGGCCGAACCGGTCTCGTCGGGGGCGAGGACCTTCAGCGCGTACTCCCGGCCGCCCCGCCGCACCCGGTACACCACACCCTGGCGGCCACGGCCCAGCTCGCCGGCCACGGTGAAGCCCGGCGGGCACGGCGGGGGCGCCGTGGCGTCTGCTGTGGCGCTGAGCGAGGTGACGGTCACGCCCGCCTATCGTCGCTCCTCCGGCCGACTTGAACGTTATCCGCGGCCGGGCGGGGTACTTCAGCACAGCCGGACGGAAGCGGCAGCCGGACGGAAGCGGCAGCCGGAAGGGAGAGACAGTGACCGCGGTGACCCGTGACGATCTCGGCGCCTGGCTGCTCAAGGGCAACGCCGACCACACCGACCTGCTCGGCCGCTTCACCCGGGAGCCGCGGGTGGAACGGTGGTGCGTGCAGCGCAGCTACCGCCTCGACCTGATGAGCGCGGGCCAGCCGGTGCTGTTCTGGGCCAGCGGGAGCCGGCGGCGCGGCCTCCCGTACGGGATCTGGGGCTGGGGTGAGCTGAGGGGGCCCGCCCGCCGTGAGACCGATGGACCCGGCTGGTGGGTGCCCCTCGACCTGACGATCGCCGGCCCGTCGGCGTGGATCCCCCGCGAGGTGCTGCGCGCCGACAGCGAGCTGGCCGGCCTCGAGGTGCTGCGGCAGCCGCAGGCGGCCAACCCGTCCTTCGTGACCCGGCGGCAGCTGGAGGCGATCCGCCTCCTCCAGCGGACCTCTCGGTATGAGGCTCGGTCAGGCTGACCTGTCGTGCCGGGGGAGGGTCGCCCAGACGACCTTGCCGCCGTTTGCGGGCAGGACGCCCCAGCGGTACGACATGGCGTTGACCAGCAGCAGGCCGCGCAGGTCTGCCGGGTCGGCCGAAGCCGGTGGTGGCAGCACGGGCTCCGCGGTGCTGCCGTCGCGCACCGCGATGATCAGGTAGCGGCGGCCCAGGGTGAGCCGGAAGTCGATGATCGTCTGGGCGTGCTCGACCGCGTTGGTGACCAGCTCACCGGCGACCACGCTCGCCGGGCCGGTCAGATGCGGCAGGTCCCAGCGGTCGCACCCGGCGGTGATCAGCTCGCGCGCGTGCCGGGCGGCACCGCTGACCGGCAGCAGCGTGTCCTTGATCATCGGGGTGCGCGGGGCCGGCTCCGCGGTGAGCGCCTGCTCCACCGAGGGGTGCATCATCATCCGTCCGTAGCCCGAGGTGAGCAGGCGGGCCAGCTCGGGGCCGGGTGCGGCGAGCATCAGCGGAGTGCCCGGCCACAGGGCGGCCTGCCGGGAGGCGGCCAGGAACACCGACGCGGCGGCCGGCTCGGTGACGACGGTGGCGGTCAGGTCGACCACGACCGCGTCGGGCTCCTCGACCAGGCACTTCAGCAGGGCGGCGCGCACGGTCGGCGCGGAGGAGACGGACAGCTCACCCTCGACGCGCACGAGCAGGCGCGTCCCGATGGGCTCGATGTCGCACCGCACAGCAGACACCACTCCATTGTTGCGCGTTTGTCAGAAACCGGTGTCGGCCTCGGCCGGCTTCATCGACGTGACCCTGAGCACCCCGATCAGCCCGATGCTGTCCAGCACCTGGTGGACCAGGCCGTGCGCGTTGACCACCCGGAACCCGCAGTTCCGCAGGGACGTGGCGTCGTGGCCCTCGAGCAGCGCGCGCACCCCGGAGGCGTCCAGGAAGGTGACGTGGCCGAGGTCGACGATCACCTCGGTCACCCCGGCCTGCTCGGCGGCGTTGGCGATCAGACCGGCGAGGCCGTCGCCGGTGTCCTGGTCGAGCTCGCCGGTGACCCTGAGCCACGATCTGCCGGCGCCGCCGTCCTGCTTGCTCACCGCGAACGGAGTGACCATGAAATCCCCCTGCGGCGAACCGGGCGGGCGCCCGTTCGCCCAGGCCACCCTACCGTCGTGAACCGGCCGGCTGACCCGCAGGAAGTCCCCGCTCCGGCCGGAACAGACCTTCGGGGGACAGACCAGGGCCCCGAACGAGGGACGAGACGGCACGCCGGTGTATGAGTTGCCCGGCATACCCGGTGCCAGGTGGGGTAGGCGGGCGGGGCCCCACCCCCCTCCCCACGGCGGTGCACCATGAACCAGGATCTCAACCTGTCCCGCACCTCCGCACCACGGGCCGGGCGGGTGATGTGCGCCGACAGCCTGGGCCGGACACTGCTGGCGATGGCCGTGCCGCCGGCGCAGCGCCGCGGCGGCATCCTGCGGCGGGTCCCGACGCTGGGCCGGCGCTGTGAGCTGCCGGAGGAGTTGCGCCGTGAGGTCCTCGCGGCGGACGCGGTGGACCAGGCCGTACCGCTGGCGCACGTGCAGCACATCGACGCGGAGGCGGTGGCGAGCTGGATCGTCGCCCAGTATCCGGCGGCGGCGTACCCGGCGGTGGTGCTGGGCTCGCCGCACGGCGCGGCCGTGCATCTCGCGGCTGCCTGCGGCGCCGCCTGGCTGCCGACCACCTTCACCGTCACGGTGCCGTGGCCCGGTGGTTCCCCGGCCAACTGGGTGGGTGCCATGGTGTGGGGCACCAGGCTGGCGGAGCGCATTCTCGACACCAACCCCGGGGTCACCGTACGACAGGTGCACGATCCCGTGGCCCGCGGAGCCCTGTGCGGGGCCACTGTCTCCCTCCAGATCAGATGGCAGACCGTGCCGGCGGCGTACCGCACTTTCCTCCGGTCGCGGGTCGTGCCCGGCGGCGCGTCGGTGCTGGCGCGCGACCTGCGTACCTGGCCGGTGCTGGACGGGCCGGCGGGCTACAGCTTCCAGGTGGGCTCGCCGACCAGCGGCTGGACCCCCGACGACTACAGCGTCTGGACCTTCGCCGCGCACGACTGGCCGGCACCGGGGCCCGGCGTGCCCCGGCAGTACGCCGAGACCAGCGGCGAGCCGGCCATCGAACCGGAGCTGCGGCGGCTCGCGGCCGGGAACGGCTCGTCGTGCCACCGCCTGCTCTACACCGACCCGCACGTGCTCAGCGCCTGCGTGGCCGACCTGTACCGGGACTGGCAGCCGGCACCGGCCGGGGAGCGGCACGCCGTCGTCGGAGCCGGCCGGATGACCGATCCCTGGCAGGTCGTCGACGGGGGGATGGTGCCCTACTGGTGCGAGTCGTCAGCCAGCACGGCCACCGAGACGGCGGAGATGTGGCTGGCCGCCAGCATGCCGTTCGACCGGATCAGCGTGCTGCCGGACCCACCGGGAGCCCTGTTCGCCGGCACCGCCACCCTGTCGCACTGGCGGGCCATCGCCCGTTTCGCCGGTCGCGGCGGCGCGATCGACAGGTACGTCGCCGGCCGCTACCCCCTGCTGCCGTCGGCCGCCGGCCACGCGACCCGGTACCTGCAGAGCGCCGTCCCAGGACGGCGCCGCCCCGCCCCGATGATCGCCGGCGACGCGGTGCGCCACCTCAGCGGAACCGGCTCCCGCCTGGGCCTCCTGGTCACCTGAGCGGGCGCTCCGGCCCGCCCCGCGCGCGACCGAGCCGGCCCTGCGGGGAGGACCGCAGGGCCGGCGGAGGTTGTGTCAGGAGTCGGCGGCGATCAGGTGTGTCACCACGGGCGGGGTGGTCGACAGTTCGCGTACGCGGCGGTCCAGGGCCTCGTCGGCGCCGGTCAGGCGGCCGCCGTGCTGGCGCAGGTGCTCGCCCCAGCTGGGTACGACGTAGAGCTCCACCATCCGGTCCTGGTTCTCCCCGGCGCGGAAGACTCCCCACTGCACGGCGCCGGTGCGCAGGCGGGAGCGGCGGACCGCGGACATCGCTGTCAGGAACTCCGCCTCCCGCTCGGCGGGCACGATGTAGGTGACCTCGACGACGACCGGGCCGGCGTCGCGTTCGGGCTGGTGGGTCAGTTGCGGTTCGGGCCAGGGTGTGGCCGGGTCGCGGTTGAGGTGGCGGCTGGTCAGCAGGGGTGCCAGCGGGATCGTGGCGGCGCCGGCCAGGGTGAGGGCGGCGGCGATCAGGAACGCCTCGACCAGGCCGATCCGGTCGGCGAGGACGCCCCAGGCGAGGGAGCCGAGCGCCTGGCCGCCGAAGAAGACGACCTGGTAGGTGGCCAGGCCGCGGGCGCGAACCCAGTGGGGGAGCAGGAGCTGGACCTCGGCGTTGAGGCTGGAGAGCACGGCCATCCAAGCGGTGCCGGCCGGGATCAGGGCGACGATCACGACGGCGGGGGTGCGGACGGTGCCGAGGATCGTGAGGACCAGGGCGTAGGTGACGCTCGCGGTGGCGAGCATGGCGGTGCCGGAGAGGGCGGAGCGGATCTTCGGCATGACCAGGGCGCCGAGGACAGCTCCTATGCCGAGGGCGGCGAGCAGTAGCCCGTACCCGCTCGCCCCGAGACCCAGCCTGCGCCCCGCCACCAGGGGCAGCAACGCCCAGAGTGCCATCGCGGGCACCACGAAGACGCTGCTGCGCAGCAGCAGCCGTCGCATGATCGGCGAGTAGCGCACATAGCGGCCGCCCGCGCGCAACGCCGCGACGAACGGCTCGGGGCCGGCGCCCTCGTCCTGCGGCCCGCGCCGCCACAGCAGCAGGGCCACCACGAAGATCAGGAAGGTCGCCGCGTTGATGCCGAAGACGGCCGCCGGCCCGGCCTGCGCCACCAGGACGCCGGCGATCGCCGGTCCGATGGCCCGCGCCGAGTTCATGCTGATCGCGCCGAGCGACGCGGCGGACGGGATCAGCGGTCGCGGCACCAGCTCGGGGATCACCGACTGGTAGGTCGGGTTGGTGACCGCCATGCCGCAGCCCAGCGCGAACGTGAGCGTCAGCAGCAGTGCCGGTGACATCTCGCCGGCCAGGGTGAGCGCGGTGAGCGCCACGCCGACCGCCAGCTGGAAGAGCTGCACGCCGATCAGCAGCCGGCGCCGGTCCAGCGAGTCGGCCACCACACCGGCCGGCAGCCCCAGCAGGAGCACCGGCAGGGTGCCCGCGGTCTGCACCAGCGACACCAGCGTGCCCGCGTTGGGCTCGTCGAGCAGCAGCCACTGCGCGCCGACGGTCTGCATCCACGTGCCGATCTGGCTGCCGAGCACGGCGAACCAGAGCAGCCGGAAGACGCCGATGCGCAGCGGTGCCCAGGTGGAGGGCTCGGGAGCGGTGATGGTCGCCGTCATGGCGACCGGGTGCCCGCACAGCCGCCGGTCTACTCGCTGTGCCGTCGATGACATCGCCGCGTGAACCCGCGCGGGAAGCGGGCTGTGCCGTCCACGACATCGCCGCGTGAACCCGCGCGGGGAATGGGTAGCCTCGCTCGATGCGACTGGGCGTTGTCGACGTTGGTGCGAACACTCTGAATCTGCTGGTGACCGATTCGTGCGGGGTCGCCCCGCTGCCGGTCTACGCCCGCAAGCTCCGGACCGGGGTGTCCGCGCGGCTCAAGCCGGGTGGTGCCGTCAGCCGGGCCGGGCGGCAGCGGGTGGTCGCGGCCGTGACCCAGGCGGTCAAGGAGGGGCGGCGGGCCGGTGTGGACGAGGTCTTCGCGTACGCCACAGCGGTGATCCGTGACGCGCCCAACCGCGACCAGGTGCTCAAGGACGTGGAGTCTGCCACCGGTCTGCGGCTCGGCGTGCTCACCGGCGTGGAGGAGGCCCGGCTGACGTTCCTGGCGGCGCGCCGGTGGCTGGGCTGGCGGGCCGGGTCGATGCTGATCGCCGACATCGGCGGCGGCTCGGTCGAGCTCGCGGTCGGCCCGGATCGCCTGCCCGACGAGGCGCTGTCGTTGCCGCTGGGAGCGCGCGAGCTCACCCGCGGGTTCCTGCGCGACGGTGACCCGCCCAGCGAGCACGCCGTCCGGGTCCTGCGGCGCCACGTGCGCGAACAGGTCGACCAGGTCGCGGCCCGCTCGTGGTGGCGCTCGGCGGACACCGCGGTGGGCACCTCCAAGACGTTCCAGCAGCTGGCCCGGCTGACCGGGGCGGCACCGCTGCGCCGGGGGCCGTTCGTGACCCGCCTGCTGCGGCGCCGCGACCTGCGCCCGTGGATCGACCGGCTCGCGGGGGCGCCGGTGCGGCGGCGGGCGCGGTTCCCCGGGGTGTCGATGCACCGCGCCTCGCAGATCCTGGCCGGCTCGATCGTCGCGTACGAGCTGATGGGCGGCCTGGGGATCGACTACCTGCAGATCTGCCCGTGGGCGCTGCGGGAGGGGATCCTGCTGTCCCGCCTGGAGGGTGACACGCCGCCGCTCGGCGTCAGGTGGACGCCGTGGGAGATGCTCGCGGTGCCGCCGGACGGCTGGCCCGGCTCGGCCTTCTTGGATCGAGGGCGATCAACGGCATAATCGGAGGATGAGGCGGCGCCGCTTGATGGCAGGAGCAGTCCTGCTGGCCTGCGCGGTGGCCGCCGCGGGATGGACGATCGTCCTCGTCGCGCGTGCCGGCCTGGAGGACGCCGACCGGCTGTCCAGTGTGATCGGCGCGGCGGGCTCCCTGGTGCTCGGCGCCACCGGCCTGTGGGTGGCGCTGCGCGCGCGGCAGGACGCGGCAGGTCAACCGGCCTCGACGCAGATCAACCAGGCGTCCGGCCACGGCACGGTGTACGGCGTTCAGGGCGGCACCCTCAACGTCACCGACCCGTCTGTTCCCGATGACCGGTGACACCCCGGCCCGGCAGGTCAACGTCGCACACGACAATGCCACCGTGCTCGCGGTGCAGGACGGTGACCTGCACGTACACCAGCGGATCGGCACCCACCTGATCGAGGAGCTGTCGTTCGGCGAGGCACCGCCCCTGCTGGACGAGCAGCCGAGCCGCCTGCTGAACGCGGACAACCGGGTGGTCAGCTTCACCGGCCGGGAACGGGAGATCGCCGAGCTGACGGCGTGGCGGGACACACCTACCTCGGCGGCCGTCCGGCTCGTGCACGGTGGCGCCGGGCAGGGCAAGACGCGGCTGGCGTACCGGTTCGCCGAGCTGTCCCAGGCGTCCGGGTGGATCGCTCTGCACGCCCGGCACAGCCGCGACGCCGTACGGCCCGTCGAGGTGTCCGGCGGCAGCGACGTGGTCCCGTCCGGCCGGATCCTGGTGCTGGTCGACTACGCGGAGCGCTGGCCGCTCTCCGACCTGCTGGCCCTGCTGCTCGACGGGCGCCTGCACCGCAGCGCGGGACTGCGGGTGCTGCTGCTGGCCCGCCCGGTCGGCAACTGGTGGCACGCCCTGACGTACCGGCTCTCGCAGTCGCTCGGAGCGCACGCCGACAGCGTCGAGCTGGCCCCGCTGGGCGAGACCCAGGTGGGTTACCGGGAGGCGTTCGAGGTGGCCCGTTCGTGCTTCGCTCGGGTTCTCGGCGTGACCGATCCGGGCCATCCGGCGCCGGAGGCCGAGGGTTCGGTGCTGACCATCCACATGGCGGCTCTGGCGTACGTGCTGGCGGTGCGGCACGGCGACGTCCCGCCGACGGATCCCGGGCACCTCTCGGCGTACCTGCTGTCCCGGGAGCGCAACCACTGGCAGGCGATGTACGACAACGAGCGGCGGATCGAATCCCCGCCGCAGGTGCTGGGCCGGGCGGTCTTCGTGGCCGCGCTGACCCGTCCGCTCGACCACGCGGCGGCCGTTCTCACGCTGCGGTCGGCGGCGGTCGCCGACAGCGTGGAAGCCGCCGCGCGGGTCCTCGACGACCACGCGATGTGCTATCCGGCGCACAACCCGGAGACGCAGCTCGAGCCGTTGTACCCGGACCGGCTCGCCGAGGACTTCGTGGCCCTCCAGACGCCCGGTCACGCACTGCCCGGGTTCCGCCCCGACCCGTGGGCCACCGGCGCCCTGCCCGCACTCGCCGGCGGCGGCCCGGGGACGGCCGGCACCGCGCTGCCGCTGCTCGTCGAGGCCGCCCGGCGGTGGCCGCACCTCGCCGAGAAACACCTCCTGCCGCTGCTGGCGGCCCACCCCGAGCTGGCCGTCCAGGCCGGTGCCGTGGCTCTGTCGGTGCTTGCCGCCGCCCCGATGATCCCGCTCGATGTGCTCGCCGCGATCGAGGCCTCCCTTCCGAACGACCCACCGCAGGACCTGTACGCCGGAATCGCCGCCATCACCGAGCGGCTCGCCCGCGACACCACCGACCCGGCACGCGCGGCCCGGCTCCTGCGCAAGCTCGGCTGGCGCCTGCTCGACTCGGGCCGTGTCGCCGACGGCCTCGCCACGCTCACCGCGGCGGTCGACACCGCACGCCGGCTGGCCGCCGGGAACCACACCGCCCACGTCGCGCAGCTGGAGTCGGCGTTGCGCGCGGCCGGGCGCGCGCACGCCCGGGTGGGTGACTGGAAGAAGGCCGCCGCCGCCCTCGGGCAGGCCGTCGCCTGCTGGAACGACCCGGCCGGCCGGGCGGTGCCGGGACCGGAGGACATCGCGAGCTGCCTGGCCGACCTCAGCCTCGCCCTCTGGCACATCGGCGACAACGCCTGGTCACTCACGGTCCGCGACCAGGCCCTCCAGCAACTCCGCCGCCTGGTGAGCACCGACCCGCGGCACCGGCGCACGCTCGCCCGCACGCTCGTGCAGCAGGCCGAACAGCTGCGCCGGGGTGAGCGCCGGGACGACTCGCTGGACGCGCTGGACGAGGCCACCGACCTGTTGCGAGCGGTCGCCGGCGGCGTGGGGTCCGGTATCGAGTCGGACATCGCGACGGCCCTGCTCGCCCGGGCCAAGACGTTGCAGTCCCTCGGCCGGCTCGCCGAGGCCGAACACGCCGCGTCGGGCGCGGTGCGGTTCTACCGGCAGCTCGCGGGCCTGAACGTCGCCTTCGACCAGGACCTGGCACAGGCCCTGGAGGCGGAGGCCGACATCCTCGCCGCCCGCAATCGGTGGGCCGGGGCGATCGAGGCGCAGGCGAACGCGACGGCGATCCACCGGCGGCTGATCCGGATCAACGCCGAGCGTTACGGCCTGGACCTCGTCCACACGCTGATCCGGTTCGCCCGCCTCTGCCGCGACGCCGGGCGCAAGCACCGCGAGGGGCTGGAGACCCTGGCCGAGGCGATGCGGCTGTTGCACAGCGGCCAGTGGGACGCGGCCACTCAGCAACGGCTGCTGGCGGTCGCCCAGTCCCTCGGCGCCGATCTGCTGGAGGCGTCCGGCCGGCGGGAGGACGCCGACACCCTGCGCCGCCCGCGCCCGGCGCGGCAGCCACCGTCGCCGACGGCGACACCGCAGCGCACGAGGCCGTCGTCGCAACGGCCGGTGTCCACCGCGGAGGACCGGGCACGGGGCCGGTCGATGGCCGACCTTCCGCCGTACACGGCACGGCGCCTGCTCGAGGAGCTGGAACCGCGCAGCGTCGCGGCGACGCTGGTGACGATGAACCCCCGGCACGATTGGCTGGAGATGATGTTCCGCGGCTTCCACAGCGACGACGCGTTACGGATTCTGCGCCGGCTGGTGCAGTTCGACGAGCTCGTCAAGAACCCGGTGGTGCTGCAGCGCACGGCGAAACTGCTGCTCGGTTGTTCCTCGCAGTTCGTCGCCGGTGTGCTCGGGCAGGCGGCACCCCTGACCGCCGCCACGATCCTCAGCTTCGACGAGTGGACCATCGAGGCGCGGCGCGTACTGAGGCTCATGGACCCGGCCGAGTCGGACCCGATCGTGCGCCTGCTCGCCTACGACCCGGAGCGGCCGTTCGGTCAGTGAGGGGCCGGGCTCGTCAGGGCCGGGAAGGGGTCGGCGACCGGGCGGCCGTAGTGGTAGCCCTGGAGCAGGCGGTAGCCCAGGTCGTACAGGGCCTGCGCCTGCTCGGCCGTCTCCACGCCCTCGGCCACCGCGGTCAGGCCCAGGCCCTCGCAGACCTGGATGAGCGCCCGGGCGATCACCACGTGCCGTCCCGCCTCGGTGATGTTGTCGACGAACGACTTGTCGACCTTGAGGACGTCGACCGGGACGGTCTGCAGCAGGCCGAGCGACGAGTGGCCGGTGCCGAAGTCGTCGAGCGCGATGCGGACGCCGAGGGCCCGCAGCTCGTGCAGGGCGGTCACCGCCTGGCCGCCGGCGAAGACCGCGGTCTCGGTGACCTCGACGGTCAGGCACTGCGGTGGCAGGCCGGCGGTGGCGAGGGCGGCCGCGACGGTACGCGGGAACTCCGGCCGGGCCAGCTGACGTGCCGACACGTTGACGCTGACCCGGTCGGGCGCACGGGTGCCCAGCTCGCTACGCCAGCGGGCCATCTGCTCGCACGCGGTCCGCAGGATCCACGCGCCGAGCTCGACGATCAGGCCGTTCTGCTCGGCGACCGGGATGAAGTGGGCCGGGCTGATCATGCCGCGCTGGGGGTGGTGCCAGCGGACGAGAGCCTCCACGGCCGCGACGCGCCCCTCCGGTACCGCGACGATCGGCTGATAGACCACCGCGAACTGGCCGCCGTGGATGGCGGCCGCCATCTCGGCGCCGAGCCGGGCGTGCTCGCCGGCCCGCTCGTCGAGCGCCTGTGACCAGCACCGGTACGGCTCCCCGGTCTCCTTGGCCGCGTGCATCGCCGACTCGGCGCGGCGCAGCAGCTCGACCGGTTCGCCGGCCTCGGCCACGCCGAGACTCGCGCCGACGAGCAGCTGGTGCCCGGCGGCGTCCACCGGGGCGGCCAGCGCCGTGAGCAGGGCGGCGACGTCCGGACCGGGCAGCAGGAGCGCGAACTCGTCCCCGCCGACGCGCGCCACCAGAGTGTTTCCCGGTGCCGCTTCGAGGAGACGGGCGGCCACGACCACCAGGACCTGGTCGCCGACCGGCCGGCCCAGCTCGTCGTTGATGTTCTTGAAGCCGCTGAGCCCGAGGAAGGCGATGTGCCGGGGGCCGGTCACCGTCGCCTCGGCGAGGGCGTGCTCGAAGTGGCGCCGGTTGGGCAGGCCGGTCAGCTCGTCGCGCATCGCGACCAGCTCCAGCTGGTCGGCCTGTCCCTGCACCTTGCGTACCAGCCAGGTCACCCGGGTGGCCACCAGCACGATCAGGACGGCCGAGCTCGCCCCGATGGCGATGCGGTCGACCGCGTTGTCCCCGACGCCGGGGATGAACAGCATCGCCGGTGCCAGCAGGGCGCACGCGGTCAGCACCAGGGGCTGGCCCCGGCCGGTCCGGGCGGTACGGGCCGGGTTCTTCTCGGCCTCCGAGGCCATCGCGGGGTGCAGGGCGGCGGCGGCCCACAGCACATAGGCGAGCAGGAAGCCGGCGGAGAACTCGTCGCCGTCGCCGCCGGAGTAGAGGCTCACCACGGAGAAGCCGACGTCCGACACCAGCAGCAGGACGGTGGCCACGGTGAGCAGCCGGGTGCTGGTCGTGCCGGTCCGCGCGGTCATCAGCCGGGCCAGGATGGCCAGCAGCAGGGCGTCGCCGGCGGGATAGGCGGTGCCGATGATGCGCTCGAGGGCCGAGGCGGACGAGTCGGCGGCGATCGGGTGCAGCACGAAGATCCAGAAGACCAGGCCCAGGCTGACGCCGGCCATGGCGGCCTCGGTGATCCGGGCTCCGGCCCGGCGGCTGCGCACCAGCAGCCACAGGCCGGCCGCCAGCACCGGGTAGAAGAGCAGGTAGAAGACGTCGGCCAGGGACGGGTACGGCTCCTGCTCCAGGACGAACACGTAGAACGCCCACACCAGGTCACCGCAGGCGGAGACGGCCTGACCGGCGGCGAACCAGTACCACATGGTCCTGTTCCGCGGCCGGTGCAGGCGCACGCCGACCAGGATGGTCGCCGCCGAGACCAGGCCGACGGAGGCGTAGAACAGGTTCGACGCGAGGCCTCCGGTGGGCAGCAGGTAGTAGCCGACGGTGGCCAGGACCCCCGCCGCGACCCACCAGCGCCACAGCGTCGAGAGTTGCACGAAGGTGTAGATCGGTGCGGCTCGTTCGAAGTTGAGGGTCTTCCGGGCCACACCCGGCGGATTCCAGGCGAGAGACCTCACACCGCCCACGGCACCGCGCGGGGGTCATCGGGGCGGCGACTACCATGTGCGCGACGTCCGGAGCGCGTTCACCGCCGAACCCAGGCCCGGGGCGGACCAGCCACCAGACAGCCTTGGAGATCGCGTGACCAGTGCTGACCTCGCCGCCCGCCTGCGCGCGGCCGGTGTCGCCGACGTTCTCACCGACGCGGCGCACCGGTCCGCCTACGCCAGTGACGCCTCGCTCTACCGGGTGGTCCCGCAGGCGATCGTCCGGCCGCGCCACGACGAGGACGTGGCGGCGTCGCTGGGCGTGTGCCGTGAGCTGGGGGTGCCGATCACCGCCCGTGGTGCGGGCACCTCGGTGGCCGGCAACGCCATCGGGCCGGGCCTGGTGCTCGACTTCAGCCGGCACATGAACCGGGTTCTGGAGGTGGATCCGGGGTCGCGGACCGCGCGGGTGCAGGCCGGCACGATCCAGGCGACGCTGCAGGCCGCGGCCAAGCCGCACGGGCTGCGCTTCGGCCCGGACCCGTCGACGCACACCCGCTGCACCATCGGCGGCATGATCGGCAACAACTCGTGCGGTTCGCGGACCCTCGGGTACGGCCGCACCTCGGACAACGTGGCTGGCCTGACCGCGTTCACCATCGACGGCGAGCAACTGATCACGGCACCGCTGACCGGTGCGGAGAAGGTCACCGGCGCGCTCCGCGAGCTGGTCGGGGCCAACCTGGCCACCGGCCGGACCGAGTTCGCCACGTTCGGCCGGCAGGTCTCCGGTTACGCCGTCGAGCATCTGCTGCCGGAGAACGGCTTCAACCTCACCGAGTTCCTGGTCGGCAGCGAGGGCACCCTCGCGGTGATCACCGAGGCGACGGTGAAGCTGGTCGCCGACCCGGTCCACCGAACGCTCGTCGTGCTCGGTTACCCCGACTTCGGCACCGCCGGTGACGTCATCCCGTCGATCCTGGAGTTCCGGCCGACCGCCTGCGAGGGCCTCGACCACCGCATCTGTGACGTGGTCCGCAGCCGCCGCGGCCCGGGCGCCGTCCCGCCGCTGCCGGCCGGCGCCGCCTGGCTGATGGTGGAGATCGCCGGTGACGACCTGGGCGACGTCCGCGACCGGGTCGCGAAGCTGGTCGCGGCCGCCCAGGCGGTTGACCACCGGGTCGTGGAGGACACCGCCGAGGCCGCACCGCTGTGGAAGATCCGTGAGGACGGCGCGGGGCTGGCCGGTCGCGCCCCGTCCGGGCTGCCCGCGCACGCCGGCTGGGAGGACGCCGCCGTCCCGCCCGCGCGGATCGGCGCCTACCTGCGTGACTTCGACGTCCTGGTGGACCGGCACGGGCTGACCGCGATGCCGTACGGGCATCTCGGCGACGGCTGCGTGCACGTGCGCCTGGACTTCCCGCTGGACCGGCCGGGCGGCCCCGCCAAGTTCCGCGCGTTCCTGGAGGACGCCGCGGACCTGGTCGTCAGCTACGGCGGGTCGCTCTCCGGGGAGCACGGTGACGGGCGTGCCCGCAGCGAGCTGCTGACCCGGATGTACTCGCCCGCGGCGATCAGCCTGTTCCGGCAGATCAAGCAGACCTTCGACCCGCGCAACCTGCTCAACCCCGGCAACCTCGTCGACCCGGACCCGGTGGACGCGAACATCCGCGTGTCGCAGGCACGCCCGGTCACCACCGAGCTGGCGCTTGCTTACCACCACGACGGCGGCGACTTCAACCAGGCGGTGCACCGCTGCACCGGCGTCGGCAAGTGCCGGGCGGACACCACGGTGCTCGGCGGGGTGATGTGCCCGTCGTACCTGGCCACCAGGGAGGAGAAGGACTCCACCCGGGGCCGGGCGCGGGTGCTCCAGGAGATGCTCGACGGTGACCTCGCACCGGATTGGCGCGCGGACGCCGTACACGATGCGCTTGATCTGTGTTTGTCCTGCAAGGGTTGTGCGTCCGACTGCCCGACCGGCATCGACATGGCGGCTTACAAGTCGGAGGTTCTGCACCAGAGCTACCAGGGGCGGGTCAGGCCGCGGTCGCACTACTCGCTCGGGTGGCTGCCGCGCTGGTCGCGCCTGGCGTCGCGGATGCCGAGGCTGGCGAACCTGATGACGAGCCTGCCCGGCATCCGTGGCCTCGCGCTGTATCTCGCCGGCGTGGACAAACGGCGCAACATTCCCGCCTTCGCCGATCGGACCTTCCGCTCGTCCTTCACGCCGGGGCAGACCGGCAAGCCTGTCGTGCTCTTCGTGGACAGCTTCACCGACCATTTCTCGCCGGAGGTCGCGCGGGCCGCCGTCGACGTGCTGACCAGCGCCGGCTACGCGCCGCGGATCACCAGCCGGAAGGCCTGCTGCGGGCTGACCTGGATCTCCACCGGTCAGCTCGACGCCGCCCGCCGGATTCTCGGCGCGACCGTCGAGGAGCTGCACGAGGCCGCGAAGCAGGGCATTCCGATCGTCGGCCTGGAGCCGTCCTGCACCGGCGTGCTGCGCGCCGACGCGGTCGAGCTGGTGGACAACGACGCGGCTCGGGCGGTCGCGAAGGCGACCATGACGGTGGCCGAGCTGCTTGCGGCCACTCCCGGCTGGGAGCCTCCGTCGCTGGCGGGGGTACGGGTGATCGCCCAGCCGCACTGCCACCACCACGCCGTGATGGGTTGGGACGCCGACGCCCGCCTGCTCAAGAGGGCCGGTGCGACGGTGAAGCGGCTCGGTGGCTGCTGCGGGCTGGCCGGGAACTTCGGGGTCGAGCGCGGGCACTACGAGGTGTCGGTGCAGGTCGCCGAGCAGCAGCTGCTGCCCGCGCTGGAGAAG
This sequence comes from Actinoplanes sp. GCM10030250, assembly GCF_042666575.1. Lineage (NCBI taxonomy): Bacteria > Bacillati > Actinomycetota > Actinomycetes > Micromonosporales > Micromonosporaceae > Actinoplanes > Actinoplanes sp. GCM10030250. The sequence continues at coordinate 107,822 of NZ_JBHTDO010000020.1, forward strand.
GCCGAGGAGGGTGACATCTTCCTGGCCGACGGCTTCTCCTGCCGCACCCAGGCCGAGGACCTGGCCGACACGCCCGGCAAGCACCTCGTGCAGCTGCTCCAGGAGCACCTCCGCTGATCCCCGCCGGCGCCTGAGCGCTGGCGTGTGATCCGCCGAATGGTAACGTAACCATCGATGGTGCTCCATGCGCCGCGTTGCCGTTCGAAGGAGCCCGCCATGGCCGGACGTGTCGCCCAGCGCCTCGTGGCGGGAGTGGCCGCCGCTCTGCTCACCGTGACGCTCCCGGCCGTTCCCGCGACGGCCGCCGACGACCCGCTTCCCGGCGTCACGATCGGCATCGACCCGTCCTACCAGCAGCCGGCCTTCGAGGGGTGGGGGACCAGCCTCGTCTGGTTCGCCAACATCACCGGCGGCTATCCGGAGCCGATCCGCCGCAGGCTCGCCGACATGCTCTTCGGGGACGACGGGCTGCGGCTCAACATCGCCCGCTACAACATCGGCGGCGGCAACGCTCCAGGCGTTCGCGACGACTACATGAAGCGGGGCGCGACGATGCCCGGCTTCTGGCGGGCCCCGCCCGGCACCACCCAGGCCGATCGGGACTGGTGGGATCCGGCCGACCCGGACCACTGGGACCTGGACGCCGACGGGAACCAGCGCTGGTGGATCGACCAGATCAAGGACAAGGTCACGCACTGGGAGGCGTTCAGCAACTCCCCGCCGTGGTTCCAGACGGTCAGCGGTTACGTCTCCGGCGGTTTCAACGCCGGCACCGACCAGATCCGCACCGAGACCCTCGACGACTTCGCCACCTATCTGGTCCGGGTCGCCGAGCACATCGAGGACACGCACGGCATCACCTTCGACACCATCGACCCGCTCAACGAGCCGAACACCAGCTACTGGGGTACCACGCTCGGCGCGGACGGGCAGCCCACCGGCGGGCGGCAGGAGGGCGCGCACGCCGGGCCGGCCCTGCAGCAGCAGGTCATCCTGGCCCTGCGCGACAAGGCCCGGGCCGCGGGGCTCGGCGTCTCCGCGATGGACGAGACCAACCCCGGCATCTTCATGACCAACTGGAACGCGTACACCGCCGAGGCGCGGGCAGCTGTCGACCAGCTCAACGTGCACACCTACGGCACCGGCCAGCGGACCAGCGCCCGGGACGCGGCGAAGGCGGCCGGTAAGACGCTCTGGATGAGCGAGGTCGAGGGCAACTGGGGACCGGGTACGACCGACTACACCGGGATGCTGCCGGGCCTCGGCATCGCCACCCGGATGATCGACGACATCCGCGAGCTGGAGCCGTCCGCCTGGGTGCTCTGGCAGCCGATCGAGGACGCCGGGCCGCAGCAGGCGGGCAACGGCAACTGGGGCAGCATCCACGTCCCGTTCACCTGCACCGGCGCGGACACCCTGGAGACCTGCCCGGTCCGGACCAACACGAAGTACGACACGATCCGCAACTTCACCCACCACATCCGGCCCGGCGACCGGTTCGTCAAGGTCGACGACACGTCGAGCGTCGCCGCGATCAAGCCGGCCGGCGCGAGGGCGACGGTGGTGCACGCCAACTCGGGCACCACCGCCCGGTCCGTCACGCTGGACCTGTCGCGCTTCCGTACCGTCCGGCCCGGCGCCACGGTCACCCCGATCGTGTCGAGCGCCGCCGGTGGCCTGGTCCGCGGCACGCCGGTGCGGGTCCGGCACCACCGGGCCACGCTGACCGTGCCCGCCCAGTCGGTGACCACGTTCGTCGTCGACGGCGTGGCGGGGGCCGCCCGCGACGCCGCGCTGATCCAGCCCGGGCACGTCTACCGCCTGGAGGGTGTGCCCAGCGGCCTGTCGCTCGCCCCGGACGCCTCCGGCACTGGTGCGGTGCTGCGCGACGGCGCTCTCTGGGAGTTCCGCGCCTCGGGCGAGGTGGTGAGCGCGACGAACGGAAAGCGGCTGGCGGTCCGGGACAGCGCGCTGGTCCTGGAGGGCGTAGGGACCGGAACCGACGAGGCGGCCCGGTGGCTGAGATCCACCACCGGCGACGGCACCTGGACCCTGGTCAACGCCGGGACCGGCCGGCTGATCGACGTCACCGGGCAGGCCACCACCAGCGGCAGCCCGGTCGGCACCTTCACGCCGACCTCGGGGGCCAACCAGCGCTGGACCATCGTCGACGAGACAGTCCTCCGCACCGTGACCGCTGAAGCCCACACGGTCCCGAGGCTGGCACCCGTGCTCCCGGCGACGGTCACCCCGGTCTACCGGGACGGCGCGCGGGGGAGCCTGCCGGTCACCTGGAAGCTGCCATCCGAGCGTGCCTGGCGCCGGCCGGGTCAGGTGAAGGTCACCGGCGTCGCGACCGATCCGCTCGGCGGCAGGCACCGGGCCATCGTGGTGGTCACCGTCGACACCTTCACCCGCACGCTGCCCACCGAAGCCACGACCTACACCGGCGGGCGCCCGTCGCTGCCGGCGACCGTCACCGGCATCGGCCGCCATGGCGGCCGCGCCGACCTCCCGGTTTCCTGGGAGACACCGCCGGCGGGCACGTTCGACCAGGTCGGGGACGTTATCGTACGGGGAACCGCACACGTCGCCGACGGCTCCACCCGCACCGCCACCGCCCGGGTCCGCGTGGTCCAGCCGGTCGAGGTGAACGCGGCGCTCGACAACGGTGTGGCGGTGACCGCGACCTACACCGAGAGCGGCTACTCGCCCGCCGCGCTGCGTAACGGCAACCGCACCGAGAAGGCCTGGTCCAACTGGCGCTCCGGCACCAAGAACCCATCGGACACGATCACCGTGGCGCTTCCCGCCGAGAAGGACCCGACCCGGGTCGTCACCTGGTTCCACCGGGACGGCACCAACGTCAGCTTCCCGCAGAGCCTGCGGATCCAGACTCGGGACCCGGCCGGCACGTGGTCCGACGCGAGCGCCGAGATACCGGTCGGCAGCGAGGGCACACCCGTGATCGACGTTCCGTTCAACAGCGGCCCGGTCACCGGGGTACGCGTGGTGATGACCGCCCGCCCGTCGGGCTACATCACCGCCAGTGAGGTCGAGGTCTACGTGAAGGCGGTGCCCCGGTGATGAACCGGCTCCTGCACGCGGCGGTCGCCGCGGTGCTGCTGCTCAGCTTCCCCGCGGTGCCGCAGTTCGCCTCCCGGGTCGCTCCCGGTGACGGTCCGCGCAGCGTCGAGGACGTCTACCGCTACCTCGAGAACCCGGAGATGACCGCCGAGGGCCAGGAGGCGCCGCACGCCGACCTGCGCCCCTACGGTGACCTCGCCACCGCCGCGAAGGACACCACCGAGCACGCCGCCCGCTCACCGTTCGTCACCAGCCTGAACGGCGGCTGGCGGATGCGGCTGTTCGACCGGCCGGACGACGTGCCCGCCGCGTTCGCCGCCGCCGGGTTCGACGCCTCGTCGTGGCCGAAAGTGACAGTGCCGCACACGTGGCAGTCCGATTTCGCCGACCACCCGATGTTCCGCAACATCCCGGAGGAGGTCTGGCCGGACAGCCCGCCGAACGTGCCCCGCGACGTCAACCCGACCGGCGCCTACGTGCGGGACTTCGAGGTGCCGCGAAACTGGGACGGTGGCCGGGAGTTCCTCCGCTTCGAGGGCGTGACCAGCGGTTACTTCGTCTGGGTGAATGGCTCCTACGCCGGTTACGACCAGGGCGGCTACACGCCGGCCGAGTTCGACGTGACGAGCCTGGTCAAGCCGGGCCGCAACACGGTCGCCGTCCAGGTGCACCGCTGGGGCTCCGGCTCCTACCTGGAGGACTTCGACCAGTGGCGGTACAGCGGCATCTTCCGGGACGTGTGGTTGTACCGGACGGAACAGGTGCGGCTGCGGGACGCGTACGTCACGACCGATCTTGACGACGCCCACCGGGACGCGCTGCTCTCCGCCCGTGTCGACGTGGCCGGCGAAGCGGAGGGTTACGCGGTGCGCGGCACGCTGCGCGACGCCGGCGGCCGGACTGTCGTCACCATGAGTGAGCCGGTGGGGCAGGACGGGCGGGTCACCCTGAGCGCGCCGGTGAGCAACCCGGCGAAGTGGACGGCCGAGGAACCCAGCCTCTACACGCTGGGCCTGGAACTGCTCGCGCCGGGTGGGCGCGCCGCGCACATCACCGCGCAGGCGGTCGGGTTCCGCGAGATCTCGGTACGGGACAAGCAGCTCCTCGTCAACGGACAGCGCATCCTGGTCAAGGGCGTGAACCGGGCCGAGACCGATCCGGACACCGGCCGTCACGTCACCCGCGCCGCGCAGCGCAACGACGTGTTCCTGATGAAGCGGCTGCACCTGAACGCGGTCCGCACCGCCCACTACCCCTCCGACCCGCACCTCTACGACCTGGCGAACCGATACGGGCTCTGGGTCGACGACGAGGTCGACATCGAGACGCACTCCCGGGAGAACTGCCCCGCCAACTGCCTGGCGTCGCGCCCGGAGTGGCAGGCCGCGTTCGCCGACCGTTTCCAGGCGATGGTGGCCCGGGACAAGAACCATCCGAGCGTGCTCATGTGGGACACCGGCAACGAGGCCGGGCTCGGTACCGCGCACCACGCGATGGCCGCCTGGGCGGACACCGCCGAACCGACCCGGCCGCTCTACCACCAGTCGAACTCGCCGGACGGTGACGCGCCGTTCGCCGACGTCAGCGGTCCGCGCTATCCGACACCCGCGTCGGTGGAGAACAAGGCCCGCACCGGCACCAAGCCGATCGTGATGGGCGAGTACGCCCACGCCATGGGCAACAGCATGGGCAACTTCGACCAGTTCTGGGCGATCGCCCGGCGCGAGCCGTCGATGCAGGGCGGCTTCGTGTGGGACTGGGCCGACCAGAACCTGCGCCAGCCGCTGTTCACCACCCCCGACTCGTCGGGCAACCGGATCCAGGCGTTCCTCGTCGGCAAGCCCTCGCTGGTCGCCGGGCACCGGGGGCAGGCGGTCAGCCTGTCCAGCCTCGACGACTTCGTGGACGTGTTCCGCGACCGGCGGCTGGACGTCAGCTCGGCGGTGACGCTCGACGCCTGGGTACGGCCGGGGCAGTGGGCGAGCAGCTTCCCGATCCTCACGAAGGGCCGGGCGTACGCGCTGCAGATGCGTGACCAGGACACCCTGGAGTTCGGCGTCGACACCGGTTCGTTCACGACCGTCGCCGCTGACGTTCCGGCCGACTGGTACGACAACTGGCACCGGGTCACCGGCGTCTACGACGGGTCGGCTCTACAGCTCTACATCGACGGCACCCTCGCGGGTTCCGTCGCGCAGACCGGCGCTGTCGACCCCGGGCTCTACGAGGTCAACGTCGGCCGCAACGCGGAGACCCAGCAGGACGACCTGCGCGGGCGCACCGGTCGCGGGCTCGTCGACGACGTACGGATCTACGGCTCGGCGCTGACACCGGCGCAGCTCGCGGCGGACCCGTCCGGCGACGCGCTGCTGGCTCTCGGCTTCGACCGGGCCGATCGCCGCGGTGACTTCCTCAGCCTCGGGCTCAGCCTCTCCGGCACCGACGGCATGGTCACCTCGGACCGGCGGCTCCAGCCGGAGACGAACGAGGTGGCCTGGGCGCACTCGCCGCTGCGGATCACCGCGGTGGACGCGGCGGCCGGCCTGGTCCGGGTGCACAACGAGCAGCCGGCGGGGGAGTTGAGACTGCGGCTCAGGTGGTCGCTGACCGAGGTTGACCGGCGGTTGCGTGGCGGGGCCCGGGACGTGGTCCTGGCACCCGGGCAGAGTGTCGACCTGAGTCTCGGCGCGGTGCCGGCGAACCCGTACGACCGGCAGCGGTGGCTCACCGTGGCGGCCGAGACGCTCACCGATCTTCCCTGGGCGCGGCGAGGGTGGAAGTTCGCCGAGGAGCAGTTCGCGGTGGGCGGCCGCGTGGTGCCGGGCATCCTCCCGGGACCGCCGGCGGGCGGGGCGCCCGCGCTGACCCGGGACGGCGACGCGATCACGGTGCGCGGGGACGGCTGGCGGTACCGGTTCGAGGACGGAGCGCTCACCTCGTTCGCCGCCGACGGGCGTGAGCTGCTGAAGGCCGGGCCGGAACTGGATGTGATCCGGCCGCCGACGAGCAACGAGACGTACGGCTGGGGCACCGCCGACCGCAACGTCTGGCACGACGTCGGTCTCGACAACCTGCGCACCACTGTCGAGGAGGTCACCACGTCGGCCGGGGGCGGCGCGGCGGTGATCACGGTGAAGAGCACGGCGGCGGGAACCGGCGTGTCGTTCCGGCAGACCATGAGCTACCGCATCGACGCCCGGGGCACGGTGACGCTGGCGCACGACGTGCGGGCCGCCGGCACCATGCCCTACCTGCCGCGGCTCGGTGTCGCGCTGAAGGTGCCCGGGTCGATGGACGACTTCGCCTGGTACGGGACCGGGCCGCACGAGACCTACAACGACCGGCAGAGCGCGGCGACGACCGGGGTGTGGCGGAGCACGGTGGACGAGCAGTACGTGCCGTATTCGCGGCCGCAGGCGTACGGCAACCACACCGGCACGCACTGGGCGACCCTGAGCGACGGGCGCCGGTCCGGCCTGCTGGTCGGCAGCCCGGTGGGGTCGGACCTGGACGTCAGCGTGACCCGCTACGACGACCTGGACCGGGCCGAGTACGACCATCAGCTGCCGCTCGTTCGCAACCGGGACTGGGTCACGCTGCACGCGGCGACGGGCGAGACCGGCATGGGGGAGACGCCGAACTCGGTGCTCGCGCCCTACCGGCTGTCGCCGAACGGCACCTACAGCTACGAGCTGGTGCTGCGGCCGCTGACCGCCCGGGAGATCCGCGCTGGTGGGGTGGTCGACTCCCGGGCCGCCGCGCCGTGCCCGCCGGACGTCGAGCTGCTCACCGACGGTGAGATGGCGGCCGGGGCCACCGAACGGGTCACGGTACGGGTCACCGAGCGCTGCGCGGCCGGACTGCGCGACGTCACGGCGGCTCTGGCGGTGCCGGCCGGCTGGGAGGTTTCGCGGGACGGCCTCGCGTTCGACGTCACGGTTCCGGCGGGTGCCGACTGGGGGAGTCATCAGCTGACGGCCACCGTCACGTCGACGTCCGCGGACGGGTTCCGCAGCACGGTGGCGGATACGGCGACTGTGCGTACGCCGCTGCCGGCCGGGTCGCTGTGGGTGAGCGATCTGCCGTTTGTGGAGTCCGTCAACGGCTGGGGGCCGGTCGAACGGGATCGCAGCAACGCCGAGCAGCCCGCGGGTGACGGCCGGCCGCTGACCGTCGGTGGTGTCGTCTACGACAAGGGCCTCGGCGCGCACGCGGTGTCCCGGGTGGCCGTCGACCTGGCCGGGCGTGGGTGTACGGCGTTCCGGGCTGATGCCGGGGTGGACGACGAGATGGGGTCGTCGGGGTCGGTGACGTTCGAGGTGTGGGTGGACGGGTCGCTGCGTGCGCAGAGTGGGCGGCTCACGGGGTCGGCGGGCGCCCAGGCGATCGAGGCTGACGTGACCGGCGGCAGCCGCCTGGAGCTGCGGCTGACCGACGCCGGTGACGGCAACGGAGCCGATCACGGTGACTGGGCGGCCGCCCGGCTGACCTGCTGAAGGCCGCCGTTCACCACTCGCCCGTCAGGAAGGACGGGCTCAGCGACTCCAGGAAGTCCTTGGCGTCGAACCGGGCGCCGGCCGTTGCCACGCCCGCCCAGGCGCCGTCGCCGGCCAGCACCCGGCACGCCGCCTCCACCACCAGCGGAGCGGTCACCGCGTAGATGTCCCGGCCGCTCGCGACCGCCCGGCGCTGCTCGCCGCCCGATCTGGCGGTCACCTCCACCAGGAACCGCTGGTCGGATCGCGGTCCGAGCGGGTTCCCGGCGCGCAGGTCCGCCACGGCGTTGCCGGTCATGTACGTGGCGATCTCCGGCACGTCGAGGTGCGTCGGGATGGTCGCGCTGTCGGCCATGGTGAACTCGCCGATCACCGGCTGGGTCCCGATCGGAGCGGGGAAGGTCCACTCGCCCCGCGGTGCGTCGCCGGCCCGGAAGCGCAGGCGGCTGCCGGTGTAGGCGATGCGGCGACCGTCGCGGCGCTGCGCGGACACCCGGCCCGTCGCCAGGGTGCCGGCCGTGGGGTGCCAGCTGCTCAGCGCGTACGCGATGGTGATCTGCTCCAGGGCCGGCCACGTCCCCGCCGCAGCCGTCGCGAGAAGGTCTCCGAGCCCGCCGTAGAAGGCCACCGCGGGCACGATCGGGATCGGCGCGCCGGCGAAGCCCGCGAAGGTGTCCGCGACGACCTCGAGTTCCGCGGTGACGTCGAGGTAGGGGATGCCGGCCCGGATCGCCGCCTCGATCACCGGCCGTGCCGTCGCCGCGAACGGCCCGGCGCAGTTGATCACGGCGTCGGCGTACCGCAGGGCGGTGTCCAGGTCGGTGCCGCGCCCGCAGGGGATCGGGGTCAGGCCGCGCCGCCGCAGCTCGCCGACGACAAAACCGCCGGTGTGACCGGATGCGCCCATGACCGCTACTCGCTTGTTCATGCTGATCAGCGTTCCTCCCACGGCCGGGAGCCGACAGTGTCCGTAACGACGTCTCCCGTACAGTTTCGGACATGGCCTCGGTCGCCCTGGCCGTCACCGACGGCACCCCCCTGTTCGAGCTCGCCCTGGCGTGCGAGGTCTTCGGCGTCGACCGGGACCTCGCCGAACCCTGGTACGACTTCACCGTGTGCGGCGAGGACGACGCGCGGGTCGGCGGCTGGCTCCGGGCCGGGATCAAGGACGGCCTGGACGTCCTGGCCGGCGCGGACACCGTGATCGTCCCGTCGGTCGGCGACATCGCCGGTCCGCAGCCGCCCGCGCTGGTCGAGGCCGTCCGCGCGGCCCACGAGGCCGGGGCGCGGGTGGCGTCGCTCTGCACCGGAGCGTTCGTCCTCGCCGAGGCCGGGCTGCTCGACGGCCGCCGCGCGACGACCCACTGGGCGCACACGGAGTTGCTGCACGAGCGGTTCCCCGGGCTGTACGTCGACCCGGACGTGCTCTACATCGACGAGGGCAGCGTCCTGACCTCGGCGGGCAAGGCTGCCGGGCTGGATCTGTGCCTGCATCTCGTACGTCTTGATCACGGCGCCGCGGTGGCCAACGCCCTCGCCCGCAGCCTGGTGGTTCCGCCGCACCGGGAGGGCGGCCAGGCGCAGTTCATCCCGGCCGCGGTGACGCACGGGCGCAACCACGCGCTGGCCGGTCTGCTGCCCTGGGTGCTGGACCGTCTCGATCAGCCGCTCACCGTGCGTGAGATGGCCCGCCAGGCCGGGATGAGCTCGCGCAACCTGGCCCGGCACTTCACCGCGGTGACCGGTACGACGCCGTTGCGCTGGCTGCTCACGCAGCGGGTGCGGCGGGCTCAGGAGCTGCTCGAGACGTCGGATCTGAGCGTGGAGCAGGTCGCCGCCCGCACCGGGATGGGCACCGCGACGACGCTGCGCCGGCACTTCAGCTCGCGGGTGGGCGTGCCTCCGGAGAGTTATCGGCGCACGTTCCGGGGGTCGCCAGAAGCGTAACCGATGGGTTACGCTTCCGCGGTGGACGACGTCGCGGCAGCCATCGCCGACCCGGTGCGCCGCGGCATCCTGGAGATGCTGCGGGACGGGCCGCTGGCCGCACGCCTGATCGCCGGGCGGTTCTCGATCACCCGGCCCGCCGTCAGCCGGCACCTGCGGGTGCTGCGCGAGTGCGGCCTGGTCCGGGATGCGCTGGTCGGGCGCGAGCGCGTCTACTCGGCGGATCCGTCGCGGCTGGCCGAGCTGCGCGACTGGATCGACAGCTTCGACCGGGCCGCCGCGTGGGACCAGCGACTCGACGCGCTGCGGATCGAGGTCCACCGCACCCGCCGCGATCGCCGTCAGGGTGGCGTGGCTCCCGACCGGCACGAGGAGACAGCGTGAGGCGTTTGGTCCGTACCGACAAAGGCAGTGATCTTGTCTTGACCCGCAGCTTCCGTGCGGAGATCGAGGACGTCTGGGCGAGCGTCACCGAGCCGGAGCGCACCGCGAGGTGGTTCGGCGCCTGGGAGGGCGAGGCGGCGCCGGGCCGCACCATCAAGGTCCAGATGGCGTACGAGGAAAGTGCACCCTGGATGGACATGCGCATCGAGGCATGTGAACCGCCACGCAGGCTCGAACTCTTCAGCAGCGACGAGAACGGCGAGTGGCGGATCGAGCTGCTGCTGACCCACGACGGCGGCCGCACCGAGCTCAGCCTGATCCATCACCTCCTCAGCGACGAGGGTGTCGGCGAGTTCGGCCCCGGCTGGGAGTATTACCTGGACATGCTCGTCGCCGCCCGCGACGGCACACCCCGGCCCACCTTCGACGACTACTACCCGTCGATGAAAGCCGACTTCGAGGCCCTCCGCAACTGACCGCGGTGCGGGGAGGCGGGGTACGCGCACACGGTTGGGATTGTGTGCGCGTCCACCCTCGTCCCGGGCCCCACCCGCGCACACGCAACCCCAACGTGCGCACCTGCTAACGCCGGTGAAGCGCGTCCAGGGCGTCCACGACCGCCTCCGGGTTCTCCTCCGCCATGTGATGACCCGACTCGACAGCCAACCCCTGAACCTCACGCGCCCAGGACCGCCAGATCGCCAGCGGATCCCCGTAGAGATCCTCCATGTCGTCCCGGGCCGACCACAGGAACAGCGTGGGACACTGCACCACCCGCCCGGCCGCCCGATCCGCCTCCTCGTGAGCCCGATCGACTCCGAGACCGGCCCGATAATCCTCCAGCATCGCCCGCACCGTCTCCGGGTCGTGAATCGCCGCCCGGAACTCCTGGTAGTTCTCCTGCCCCATCACGTCCGGATCCCCGCCGTACCAGGCATCCGGGTCCGCCATGATCGCCCGCTCCGGCTTGTCCGGCACGGCGAAGAAGAACCAGTGGTACCAGTCCCGGGCGAACTTCGCGTCGCACCGGGCCAGCGCCTCGCTGATCGGCACACCGTCCATCACGGCGAGCCGGGTGACCGCCCACGGATGGTCCAGGGCGAGCCGCAGCGCCACGTAGCAGCCGCGATCGTGCCCGGCGACCGTGAACGTGTCGTGCCCGAGACGCCGCATGAGCTCGGCCAGATCACCGGCGACGGCCCGTTTGGACTGCTGGGAGTGGTCGGGAAGCAGGGCCGCCGTGCCGGACCGCCCGTAGCCCCGCATGTCCGGGCAGACCACGGAGTACCCGCGTTCCACCAGCGAGGGCGCGACCCGGTGCCAGGTCGAACCGGTCCGCGGATGACCGTGGATCAGCAGCACGGGTGGTCCCTCGCCGCCGTGCCGTACCCGCAGTTCCACCCCGGCGACCCGGATGCGCTCGTCCTCGAAACCTTCGAACATGACCTCTCGGTTACCCGAGATCACGCGCCGATCGTACATTTAAGGTTATTTAAGGTTGGAAGAGCCGGGGGATTCTTGAGCGTCGATCGAGGGGCTGATTTCATTTAAGTGTCTTACCGATTCCCCCCACCGGTAAATGAGGTCCCCCATGCGCAGGCGTACCCTGCTCGCCGTTGCCCTGTCCGCCACCGCTGCCGGCGCTCTCGGCGCCGTCGGGATGACCAACGCGTCGGCCGCGACGCTCGACCCGAACCTGCCGCCCGGCGGCAACTTCGACCTCTCGGTCTGGTCGCTGCAGCTGCCCGTCGGCTCGCCCGGCAGCCCCGAGACCATCTCACCGGCGCGTCTCAAGGGCGCCGGCGGTTACACCAACCCGACGTTCTTCTGGACCGACAAGAACGACGGCTCGATGACCTTCTGGGCGCCGGAGAAGGGCGTGACCACGCCCAACTCGAAGTACGCCCGGTCCGAACTGCGGGAGATGAACGCCAACGGCAGCGCGGCGAACTGGACCCTCGCGGGCAACCACACGCTCAGCGCCCAGCTGCGGGTGGTGTCGGTGACCAAGAACGTCGCGGTCGGCCAGGTCAAGCTCGGCACCGGCGGCTCGTCGACCAAGCCGCTCGCGGAGCTCTACTACCGGCCGAACGGCGACATCTACTTCGGCACCCAGAACTCGCCGGACGCCAGCGGCCAGACCCTGCACAAGGTAGGTAACGTGCCGCTCGGCGTGAAGTGGACCTACGTCATCAACGTCAACGGCAACAAGATCAACTTCACCATCAACGGTACGAAGACGACCTACACGATTCCGTCGGCGTTCAACCCGTACCGGCAGTACTTCAAGGCCGGCTCCTACAACCAGTCCTCCTCGGAGAGCACCTCCAACGGCGCGAAGGTCAAGTTCTACAGCCTGACCGTCCAGCACGCCTGACCGGGGGCGAAGGCCGGCTCCCGGCGCTGCACTCGGGGCGAGGCCGGCTCCTGGCGCTGCACTCGGGGCGGCGCCGGGAACCGGCCGCCCATCACCGATCCACGAGGTGCCCGAGCCCGACGACCGTGATCACCCGGTCGACGATGCCGGTGGTGCCGGCCAGCCGGAACACGATGCCGGCCTGCTCGGCGGCGAGAAACGCGTCGATGATCGCGCTGATCGCCTCGGAGTCGATGAACCGCACTTTGCGCATGTCGACGACGACGCGGCCACTCGTACCGGCGTCGATGGGTGCGAGCATGGCGTCGCGGAGCTGGTCGCGCGAGTCCAGGTCGAACTCGCCGCTGAGCAGAATCCGCGACGTCACCACGCCGTCGGCGCCGGTGCCCGGAGGCTCCGGGAGAATGGTGAAGTAATCGTCCGTCACGGCTATTTGTCTACCAGCAAATATTTACAGTTCCACAGCGGCTCGGTCACGATCCCGACGAGTTCACCCGCTTCTTGACGGTCCGGCCGGGCGCGGGGTCCGGCTCACCCGCGGCGAGCACGCTGAGAGCCGCGACGGCGAGGGCGGCCAGGCGGGCGGGGCTGCGGTAAGACGTCCACTCCGCAGTAGTGATGTGATGCTGTGCATGCCGCCGTTTCTACGGCGCGGGCGGTAACACGGCGGGAACGGGCGCTGTCACCCCCCTGTTATGCGCGGCCGGGCATGCTGGGCGGATGTTCGGGTTACGCCGCGGCACCGTGGGCGCACAGTTCACCCTCCTGTACGCCACCGTCTTCCTCGTCTCCGGCGCGCTCCTGCTGGTGCTGAACCTCCTGCTCTTCGAGGGCGGCATGAGCCAGACCGTGCCGGCGGGCGACCCGCTGGTCCTGGCCGGCCCGTCCGCCGCGCAGCAGCGCATCCAGGCTCTGGAGAGCCAGCTGACCGAGGCGCAGACACAGCAGAGCCGTCAGCTGCTGACCGGGGCGCTGGTCGCGCTGGTCGTGATGGCGCTGGTGTCGCTGCCGCTCGGGCGGCTGCTGGCGCGGCGCGTCCTCCAGCCGCTGCGGCTGATCACCGGGGCGACCCGGCGGATCTCCGCGGAGAGCCTGGACCGGCGGTTGTCGGTCACCGGGCCCGCCGACGAGGTGAAGGACCTCGCCGACACCATCGACGAGCTGCTGGAACGGCTCGAGGCGTCGTTCACCGCGCAGCGCCGTTTCGTCGCCAACGCGGCCCATGAGCTGCGGACGCCGCTGGCGACCATGCGCGCCTCGGTCGACGTCGCCGCCGCGAAACCCGAGCCGCACGCGTCGACGGTTGCGCTCGCGGATCGGGTACGCGTACAGCTGGATCGTGTCGACCATCTGCTGGATGGGTTCCTGGTGCTGGCGCGTGCCGAACATGGGGTGCCGGCGGACACCGTACCCATCGATCTGAAGCCTTTGATCGGCACTGCCCTGGGTGAGCGAAGCGCTCAGATCGCCGCGAAACGGCTCGGTGTGACCACCGATCTGCCGGAGGGTGCCGTTGTGCTCGGTAGCCCGGTGCTGCTGGCTCGGCTGGTGTCGAATGTCGTCGACAACGCGGTCACCCACAACGGGGACGACGGCTGGATCACCGTCACCGCGTCGGTCGCCCCGGGTGAGACGGCCTTGGTGGTCGAGACGGGTGGGCCGGTGCTGGACCAGGGTGAGGTCGACCGGCTGGCGCGGCCTTTCGAACGGCTCGGCACCCCGCGCGTCGGCTCGGTCGGGCTCGGGCTGTCGATCGTCGACGCGGTCGCCGGCGCCCACGGAGGGCGGCTCACCCTGCATGCCCGCCCCGAAGGTGGTCTTCGCGTCACGGTCACCCTGCCCGGGCCCGCTGGTGATGTGGAGCGCGCATGAGGATCCTCGTCGTGGAGGACGACCACCCGCTCGCCGACGTCGTCGCCGAAGGACTGACCGACGCCGGGATGGCCGTCGACCTCGCCCACGACGGACTGAGCGCCGCCGCCAAACTCGACCTCACCGACTACGACGTGGTGGTCCTCGACCGTGACCTGCCCGGACTGCACGGCGACGCCCTCTGCCAGATGATCACCGACTCGGCGGCCCGGCCGATGGTCCTGATGCTGACCGCCGCCGGCGCGCCCGGCGACCGGGTCAGCGGGCTCACCCTCGGCGCCGACGACTACCTCGGCAAGCCGTTCCACTTTCCCGAACTGATCCTGCGCGTCCGCGCCCTGGCCCGCCGCAAACCCGACGCCCGCCCGCGCACCCTGCGCGCCGCCGGCATCGAGCTGGACCCGGTTCGCCGCACCGCCGTACGCGACGGCCGCGACCTGAACCTGTCGGTCAAGGAGTTCGCCCTGCTCGAAGCGCTGCTGCGGGCCAGCCCCGGCTTCCTCAGCGCCGAATCCCTGCTCGACCAGGTCTGGGACGAGAACGCCGACCGCTTCACCAACACCGTCACGGTGACGATCGGCCGCCTCCGCCGCAAACTCGGCGACCCACCGATCCTCACCACCACTCCGGGGGTCGGCTACCGCATCCAGCTCTAGTTCGCTCGGCTGGCGCTCAGTGGTGCTTTTCGGGCGCGGGGGCACCGCTCACGTCCAGCCGGTTCGCTCGGCTGGCGCTCAGTGGTGCTTTGGCGGCGCGGGGGCACCGCTCACGTCCAGCCGGGGTGGGGGACACGGATCGGGGACCCTCGATCGAGGGAATCTGGTGGGTGGGGGTGGGTGTTCGCGCTGGTCAGGCGTTCAGGGTGGAGGGCTCGGACGTCTGCCCGGCTTGCCGCGCGCCGGCGGCGGGTCAGAATGTGCGTGCTCCCGGCCGAGCGCGACCAAGCATTCACCCATGCCCGAAGGCAGATGATGTCCACTCATCCTCAGGGCGGTTCAGCCGTCCCCACCGACCGGCCGGAGTACTACCAGAACGTCGTGTCCGGCAACGCGCACGTCGGCGTCCAAATAGGCAAGAACACCGGGAATGTCACGGTCGGCCAGGCTGCCGTACCGGACGGTGTCGCCGCCGAACTGGACCGGCTCCTCGCCGAGATCCGGCAGGCGCACCGCCGCGGCCAGATAGACACCGGCACTCTCGCGGACGCCCAGCACGAGGTCGAGGTGACCCGGGCCGCGATGTCCGAGCCCGCACCGGACTCCGGCCGGGCGATCCGGGCGATGCGCCGGGCGGGCGGCATGCTCGACGGCATCGCGGGCCTCGGCGCGCTCGCCGGCAGCGTCGTCGCCGCAATCGAAAGCCTGACCCCGTGACCGCCCCCCATCACCAGCCCGGCCCGGGTTACCAGAACGGCCCGGGTTATCAGAACGGCCCGGGTTACCAGAACGGCCCGGGTTACCAGAACGGCCCCGGTGGCCAGTACACGAACTCCGCCGACGGCAACGCGCACGTCGGGCTGCAGGTCGGCGTCCTGCACGGGAACGCCTACGTCTATCAGACCAAGGACCAGGCCACCCCCGAGGACAGGCTGCGGGTGGCGATGCACTACCTGCGGGGCGGGTCGCCGGGCGAGGCACGCCGGCGGTTCCACGCGCTGGTGGCCGAGGACGGGATGAGCTCCGCGGAACTCGCCTACCAGTGGGTGTTGTCGCTGCTCAGCGGCCGGTCGCTGACCAGCCTGGGCGAGCCGGACATGCGGCTTCTGGAGCAGGCGTTCGCGATGGCCGACAGGCACGCGAGCGGGCGGTGGTGGCGCTGCGTGGCGACGCTGCGGATGCTGGTGAACGCCCTGCTGGACGTCGGCCCGGACGGCCAGCCGGCGACAAAGGGCCTCAGTGAGGCACTGCATGTGTACGGGTCGCTGCCCGGCGACGACCGGCAGGACATCGAGCGGCACCTCAGTCTCACCCTGTCCGGAATGGCGCAGGACCACGTCGAGAACCTGAACGCCGAGCATGTCCGGGTCGAGCGGATGGCCTCCGACCGTACGGTGCGCGTACCAAAATTCTTTGAACCTGATCCGGCGCAGCCGGTTGCCAAGATCGCCCGCGGGGCCGCCGCCGAATCGACCTGGCTGCCCCTCGCCGGCGGTGGATTGATGTTGCTGGCCGGGGTCGCGATCCTCGTGCAGGCCGCGGCCGCGACGAACGTCCTGGCCGGCGTCGTGGTCTTCGGACTGCTGGCGGGCGGCGGTTACGCGGTCGTCCGGCATGGCCTGGAGCGAGCCTTCCTGCGAGAGCGGCGAGCGGCGAGGGAGGCCGAGTTCGCCGCCGGGACGCGGCCCCCGTTCATTGGACCAGGCGGCGATTCGCTGCGCGGAGACTTCGTGTCGTCGATATCAGCGATGATCGATGCGGCCTTCGCCGGGCACCAGCCGCGGGAGGAACACCTGCGGTCCGCGTTCTGGCGGGACACTCACGGTCTGCGGGTGGCATTGCAGGGCGACTGCATCGATCTGTACGGGCGAAGCGGTACCCGCGCCGACGCCGTGCGGTGGCTGGTCCACCATCACGCCGACGACATAGCCTGCCGCTGGCGTGACGGTTCGCTGGACGACTTCCGCCGCCGCGACCAGCCGTCCGCGATGCCGCCGGCCCTGCTCGCCGGCCTCGCCGCGCTGGCCGGCGCCGCTGTCGTCGTGGTGCTGTCGATGAACTCGATGACCTTCTGCTCGCTGGTGTTCGCCGGTCCGCTGCTGTATTTCGGTGGCCGGTTCGCGCACCGCGGCGGCATCGCCCTCTACGGTGAGCGGCGCCGGATCGCCCTCGACGGTGCGGAGTTCGAGCAGCGCCATCAAGCGGAGTGCGCGGCGTACGAGCGCTGGACCGCCTGGCTCGCGGACCGTCCCACCGACGTCGAGATGGGACGCTGGCTCAGCCTCGACATCGCCTTCTGGAAGCGCGGTGTGATGGCCGACTACCGACTGACCAACCGCGACACGCTCGCCCACCTGGCGCTCACCGAGGCCGCGCCGGGTAGCCGCCGCGCCCGTGATGTCGGCGGCCCCTTCCGGCACTCCGCCTACACCGTGTTGCTCTTTCTCCTCACCGAGGGCGGCGTACGGCAGGTGCAGGCCCGCCTCGACTTCGCCACCGGCATCTTCACCGGGGAGAAGCGGACCACCTTCCGGTACGACGCGATCGGTTCCGTGCAGGTCACCGAGGTCGGACTGCGCTTCGACGACGGGCGTGAGACACCGGCCGCCGACGAGTACGGCCGGGCGCTGCCCCAGAAGATCGTGACCCGGCAGGCGTTCCAGCTGTCCCTGGTCCACGGGCAGAACATCCGGGTGCTGCTCGACGACTTCGCCGGTGAGACGATCGACCACCTGCGGGAGAGCCCGGAACGCCTCGCCGAGCTGATCTCGGACGCCGCCGGTGTCACCAGCGCCCTGCACATCCTCGAGGCGGTGGCCGCCGACGGCCGGGACTGGATCGCCCTGGAACGCCAGCGGATGCACCGGCGGATGCCCCGGCAACAGCGCATGCCGATGCCCGTCACCTATCCCCAGCTGCCCACCTGACCAGCGGTTGTCACCCGGCGGTTGGTACCCCGGGTGACAACCGCCGGGTGACAACCGGCGGTTGGTACCCCGGCCGATACCGGTTGTAGGCTGCAAGTGGTTCGGAGGGGGAGCAGTGGGAATTGTCGAGGAGCACCGGTCCGGGTGCCCGATCAACCTGTCGCTCGAGGTTCTCGGTGACAAGTGGTCGCTGCTGGTCATCCGGGACATGATGTTCGGCGACCGGCGTCATTTCCGCGCGCTGCTCACCGGGTCGGAGGAGGGCATCGCCTCCAACATCCTGGCTGACCGGCTTCAGCGGCTGACCGCGCTCGGGATGATCTCGTCGGCGCCGGATCCGGGGCACAAGCAGCGGATCCGGCTCAGCCTGACCGAGCCGTCGATTCAGCTGGTTCCGGTTCTGGCGCATCTCGGTGCGTGGGGGCGGCGGCATCTGCCGGTGACGCGGGAGCTGGCGATCCGGGCGGAGCTGCTGGAGCGTGGGGGTCCGGAGCTGTGGGAGCGGTTCATGGACGAGTTGCGGGAGCTTCATCTCGGGGTGCCGCGGGCGGTGGGGACGCCGTCGGTGCTGGCTGAGTTGACGGCGGCTTATCTTGCTGAGGTTGCCGCGGTGCCGGGTGGTTCCGCGGCTCATTAATGTCGGACCCCGGCCGTATTCTCCTGGCATGACGATCCCTTTCCTCAGCGCATGACGATCCCTTTCCTCAGCCGTGACGAGTTCGACGGAGCGGTGAAGGAGGCGCGCCGGGCCGCTCAGGCCTATTACGACACCGGTGACGCGCTGCTGACCGACGCCGACTACGACCTGCTCGCGGACCGGATCGCCGCCACCGTCGCGGCCAACCCGTCGTGGGACGACCACGGCATCACGACCGCTGTGGCGGCCGGTGCGTCGGCGGGCGGCGACGTGCGACATCCGACGGCGATGCTCTCCCTCGACAAGATCAAGACGCCGGAGGAGGTGGCAGCATTCGTGACCACCCTCGGCGGCGACGGCTGCCTGGTCGAGGTGAAACTGGACGGGCTCGCGATCCGCGCCGAATATGTCGAGGGCCGTCTCGCGCTGGCGGCATTGAGGGGAGACGGCACTACCGGGGAGGACGTGACCACCCAGGTGCGGCGCGGGATCGCCGGGCTGCCCGCGGAGCTGCCCTCGGCGTGGAGCGGTGAGGTGCGCGGCGAGGTCTACATGACGGTCACCGACTTCGAGGCGGCCAGCGCCAACCGGGTTGCCGCCGGTGGCAAGGCGTTCGTGAATTCGCGCGGGGCGGTCGCGGGGGCGATCCGGGCGATCGATCGGACTTACGAGGCGCCGATGACGTTCGCGGCCTATGAGGTCAGCGGCACCTACGGGAGTCATCTGGCAGCCATGGCGCACGCC
Organism: Actinoplanes sp. GCM10030250; assembly: GCF_042666575.1. Classification (NCBI taxonomy): domain Bacteria; kingdom Bacillati; phylum Actinomycetota; class Actinomycetes; order Micromonosporales; family Micromonosporaceae; genus Actinoplanes; species Actinoplanes sp. GCM10030250. The sequence goes on from NZ_JBHTDO010000020.1 coordinate 126,949, forward strand.
GGGAGCCTCGGCTTCCCGCCGGCCTGCGAGCTGATCGCCGAGGCGGCGGGTGAGTGCTTCACCGCCGAGCAGGTGATCGCGGCCGTCGAGACGATCGGGGCGCGCCGTTCCGGCCTGGCGTTCCCGATCGACGGGGCGGTCATCAAGGCCAACCAGGAGAGCACCCGGAGGCGGCTCGGGCTCGCCAGCCGTACCCCGTATTGGGCTGTCGCCTTCAAATACCCGCCGGACACCGCTTCCACGGTGCTGCGCGACATCGAGGTGCGGGTCGGGCGGACCGGGCGGATCAGCCTGCGCGCGATCATCGACCCGGTCATGGTCGGCGGGACCACCGTCACCAAGGCCACCCTGCACAACCCGCAGTGGGTCGCCGAGCAGGGGCTCGCAATCGGGCAGACCGTGGCGGTGTGGCGCGCCGGTGACGTGATCCCCCGCGTGACCTCACCGATCGGCGAGCAGCCGCACGGGCTGACCCCGTGGCTGGCGCCCGAGGTGTGCCCGCAGTGCGGCGAGCCGTGGGACAAGACCAGTCTGCTCTGGCGCTGCCACACCGCCTCGTGCGCCGCCGCCAACGCCCTGGCCTACTGGTGCAGCCGCGACGCCCTCGACGTCGACGGCGCCGGCGACGCGTTCTGCGACGTGCTCGTCGAGGCGGGAATCGCCCGCACCGTCGCCGACCTGTACGACTTGACCGCCGACTCCATCGCCGAACTGGCTGTCGGCAAGACAGCCGCCGGCGGCACGGTGACGCTGGGCCGCAACAACGCGGAGCGCATCATCGCCGGCCTGGAGGCGAGCAAGAAGCAGCCCTTCAACAGGGTCGTCACCGGCCTCGGCATCCGAATGACCGGCCGCAGCGTCGGCCGGTGGCTGGCCGCCCGCTTCAAAACGATGGACGCACTCCGGGCAGCCGGCGTCGAGGAGATCGCCCAGATCGACAAGATGGGCCTCATCAAGGCCCAGCACGTGGTCGACGGTCTCGCCGGCCTGAGCGAGGTCATCGACCGCCTGGCCGCACACGGCCTGACAATGCGCGTCGACGACGACGGCGGGGAGAAGCCCCTCGCCGGGAAGACCTACGTGGTGTCCGGGTCCGTGCCCGGCTACACGAGAACCACAGTGAGCGAACGCATCGAGGCCCTCGGCGGGTCGGCCAGCAGCAGCGTGTCCGCCAAGACGACAGGGCTGGTGACGGCGGAGACGACGACGAGTAAGGCCAAGAAGGCAGCTCAGCTGGGAATCCCGGTCATCGATCCCGAGGAGTTCGCCAAGTTACTCGCCTAATGCCCCGCGCCCACCCGAGGCTCCGGCGCGGGTGCCGGCTTCGGCATGAGCTCACCGTCAGCTCACTGCCCGCCGCCGGCCGCGCCTGCGCCGCCAGGCCCGCGCGCCTGCGTCGTCCGTGCCGCGCGTCTGTGCCGCCAGGCCCGCGCGCCTGCGCCGCCAGGCCCGCGCGCCTGCGCCGCCAGGCCCGCGCGCCTGCGTCGTCCGCGCCGCGCGCCTGCGCCGCCAGGCCCGTGCGCCTGGCCCGCCCGCGCCGCTTGCCCGCGTCGAGCGCTCGTCCTCGTCCGGGGCGGTGTGTTGCGAGCTGTTGGGTGCCTCAGCTACGGCTCATTGTTTCTCGGCCGTAGCGCAGGTACCTGACGGCGGGCTCATTTGGTGGCTCGGCTACGGCTCGGCCATCCCGGCTGTCGGTCAGCCACCTAACCGGGCTCGTGAGAGAGCGGGTCGGCCGGGGATGAGCCCGGCCCGGGGCCGGTCGGCGAGCGGGGCCGCAGGGTGCTATGACCGATCGGTCCGTGCATCGGTGACAGCGGGCCCGCCACGCCACCGCGCCGGGGTCATGCCGTGGTCGGTGCGAAACCGCCGGATGAAGTACCCCGCATCCGGATAGCCGACCCGCCGCGCGATCGCCGCGACCGTCAGATCGGTCTCCGCGAGCAGCCGCCGGGCCTGCTGCATCCGCCGCTGCGCGAGCCACTGCTGAACCGTGCGACCCGTCTTGCGGCGCACCACAGTGGTGAGATGCCCGGGGGAGATGGCCAGCTCAGCCGCCACATCCGCCAGTGACACCGGCTCGGAGAACCGCCGCTCGACCACCTCGAACACCGCCGCCAGCAACGGCTCGTCCGACGCCCGCAGCGCGTCGGCGACGCCGGTCAGGCGCGACACCGCCACCAGCATCAGCGTCAGGTGCGCCAGCGCCGCCTCCCGGTAGCCGTCGCGCCGGTCCCGCAACTCGTCGTCGAGCGCGGCGAACCGTTCGATCCACGTCGCGCGCTCCCCGGCGGGGACTCTCAGCCGTTGCGCGCGATCCGCTCCGCGTGCGAAGGGAAAGAGCAGGGGATGCGTACGCCATGACGGGTACGCCTCCGCCGCCCGGATCACGTCGGCCGGGAACCACACCACCCACCCGTCCTCGACGGACGCCCCCGACGCACCGGTGAAGCGCACGACCTGCCCCGGCGCGATGACGAACAGGTCGCCGTCGGACACCGTCCAGCTCCGCCCGTCGAGTTCGAACCGGCTGTCGGCACGTTCCGCGTAGAACAGCACGAGGAAGTCGTGCGCGTGTGCCCGGTCGTCGGCGGGTTCCGCACCGCGCATCCGGGTGACGGCAACGGGTGGCGCTCCAGGCCTGCGGTCATAACCAACAACACCCGAGCGCAGTCGGTCGGGGTCGATCCCCGCCGGGTGGTGGCCGTGACCATCAGCAACCGAAGAATGTCCCATCGCCCCCACAGATCCGCCATCGTCAGCACGTTGCCGGCCCATGAGGCTGATCCTATGACCAAAACTTCCTCCCATCCGGATGACTACATCCCCGCGATGGGCAAGCACTGGCTGCTCTTCCTCTACGAACCGCTGACCCGCTTCTGGGGCGTTCCCCGGGTGCACGCCGAACTGCTCGACCGGGCCCGCATCGAGGAGGGTCACCAGGTGCTGGAGATCGGCTGCGGACCCGGCGACCTGCTGAGGGCGCAGGGTCGGCGCACTCCAGGCGTACAGCTGCATGGCATTGATCCGGACCCGGCGGCGCTGCGGCGTGCCCGGCGTAAGTCCCGGCGGGCGGGTCTCGAGGTCTCTTTCAAGCAGGCGTACGCGGGAAGCCTTCCCTTCCCCGACGCCGTTTTCGACCGGGTCCTGTCCTCGCTGATGCTGCACCACCTGGACCCGGAGGAGACCGCTCGCGCCGTGGCAGAGGTCCGGCGGGTGCTGCGCCCGGGCGGTGAGCTGCACATCGTCGACATCGCCGGGCTGCCGCCGGGCCACCGGGCCGCCCGCCGCCACCCGCAGCTCGTCGGCGATCTGCCCGCGCGCGTGCTCACCACCCTGCGCGACGCCGGCCTGACCGATGTCGCCGAGACCGGGCGCGGCCACCGGCGCTTCGGCGACTACGTGTTCTACCGCGCCCGTGCCTGACGTTTCCGGCGGGACTCCGCGCGGGACCGAACATCGATACTCTTCCCCGCGTGGAGTTCGTCCGGATGTTCGTCAGTTACTGCCAGTACGAGGTGTTAACCGCGACGGGCAGCGACCGTCGCCTGGACATCTACACGGTCGGCGACGAGCTGCTGCATGTCGGCGGGCGGTCCGTGTGCACCGCGTTCACCGGGCTGCACACCGGACACATCGAGCTGCGCGTGGTGGTCAGCGACGAGGCGCCGCCCGGCCCGGACCGGGAGGACTGGGACGCCGTCAGTGAGACGACGATCTGGTGCCCGGACGGCCGGTTCACCGTGCTCGGCCTGATGGGTAACCCGATCGACCAGCTCCGCCACGTGGCGGTTCCGCGGCCGGGCCTGATCCGGGTGCGGGTGCACGCCCGCGACCGGATCCACGAGTCGGTCCGTACTGATGACGACCCGCCCGAGCAGCACGAGGTCCACGTGTGGCCGGTCGAGGAGGAGACCGGGCACCGCACGGTGTTCGCCGACGGCATCCGCGCCGGCTGGGCGCAGAAGACCGGGCAGGCCGCCGGATGGGCGATGGCCGGGCTGGTCACCCCGCAGCAAGCCGGTCCCGGCCAGGACGGCGCCGAGCTGCCGCGGGTGACGGTGGTGCGGCGACGGCCCGCGCCGGTGCGGCTGCCGGAGGAGGCGGTGCTTCCGGCGGGCGATCTGGAGATCCGGCTGAGTGCCGGTGCCGGGAAGGACACCCTGACCTGGGAGTGGGCCGTGGCCGCGGCGCCGATCTTCCCCGTTCCGGTGACCGCCCTGCCGGACGACCGGCCGACCACCGTACGGCTGCACCTCGACGAGGCCGGCGATCTGACCCTGCGTCACGAGGACGTTCCCGGCAAGGACGCGGTCACCCTCGGTCTGCTCTGGGATCACCTGCTCGACGGGCCGGCCGTTCCGGCCTGGCAGGCGCCTCTCGAGGCGGAGGCGGCCGCCGCCACGGAACGCGCCGAGAGCTATCGCCGGCGCAATACCGAACGCCTCGCGGCGGCCTGGGGTGGCACCCCGCCTTCGGAACGGGTTCGCACGCTGATCGGCCGCGCGAAGGCGCTGGCGAAACTCGACCGCCCGCTGCTCGACCGCCTCGCCGAGCTGCCGCCCGCACGCCAGCGCGAGGTCGCCCGCCGGGCCGCCCGGCGCGCCATGGAGGTGGCCGGCCTGGACCGGATCGACTGGATCGCCGAGGCGCTGACCGCTGCCGACGCGGGTGAGCCGCTTCCGCCGGGGTTCGCCGACTTCCACACCGTCTTCAACCGGCTCCTCAGCGACCCGGGCCTGCCGCAGGAGACCGTCCGGATCCCGGCCGCCCCGGCCGGCATGCGCGGCGGGCCGGGGAACATGCTCCGGGCGGCCCTGGCCTTCCCCGCCCTGCTCGCCGTCGGCAAGGACGATCCGCTCGCCGCGGCCGTCGACGCCACCTACATAGCGGCGATCTCGTTCGGCGACGACTACCGCCAGTTCCTCGCCGGCCTGCGCGAAGAACTGTGACTCAGCAGCCGTCCTGGCGCCAGTTCCCGTCCTCGCGGACCCACGGTTCGTCGAGCTGATTGACGGCGGTCACGGAGAAGGTGTAACTGACCTGTGCCGAATCGCCGGAAACGGCGGCGGCGAAGGTGACGAAAGGCAGGGCGGTGCCGTACATCCGCTGGGCGGCGGTGAGCATGGCGGCGAACCGTTCCGGCGATGTGCGCTTGCGGCAGCGTTCGGAGAGCAGTGTGTACCCGGCCGTCGCCTGCCCGGTCAGGAACGCGTCGCTGTAGGCCTGGGCCGCCGCTCTGAGCTGCCCCTTCGCGGTCGGGGCCGACGTCTCGACCGCTGCCGGAGCGGCGGGCGCGGAGGTGCCGGCGGCCGGCACCGGCGAGGGGGACGAGGAGCATCCGGCGGTGACCGAGCAGGCGGCCAGTACCGCAGTGATGATCTTGTTTCGCACCGGCACATGGTGCGCTATCGCGACGGGCGTCGAATCCACGATCAGGGGTCGGCCGAACGGCCGGAACGGCTACCGCATCGGCCCCTGAAACCGGTCCGACACGCCATGCGCGCGCCCGATTCCGGCAAGCATTGGGGGCAGCGGGCCCGTTCAGGGATGCGGTTCCGGGTCGCGGGCCTCGGACTCATGCCGCAGGACGCCGCTGCGCAGGACACCACTGCGCGGGCCGCGCCTCATCCGCCGCGCCGGCCGGACCCGGGCCTCGGCGTGCGGGAAGACGAACCGCTTGAACGCCCAGAGGCGGAAGCACATCGCGATCAGCGTACCGATGATGATGCCGCTCACGAAGTCGGCGATCTCCTGCACCGGCCGGGTCACCAGCGGTACCTGGAGGTCCAGCACATACCGCGAGACGGCCAGTGGCAGCGAGTTCAGGGCGATGCCGACCGCGCTGACCGAGAAGAACAGCGCTGCCTCATGGTGGCGTTCCCGCCCGCCGCGGGTGCGGAACGACCACTCACGGTTCAGCACATAGGACAGCACGGTGCTCACGAGGGTGGCCACGGCGAGGGCCGTCACCGGCTTCTCGTGCAGGACGGTCAGCTTGAGCGCGTAGTTGACGACAGTCGTGGTCAGGAAACAGGCCCCGCCGACCACCAGGAACTTCGCCACTTCGTGATGCTTGCGCACCAGGCCGGTAAGCCACATTCCGGCGAGCATAGGGCATCACCGGCCGCGGCGCCGACCCCCGCGGTGTGAGCCGGATCGCTGGCATGCTGAACGGGTGGACCCTCAGGAGATCATCGACGCGAATCACTACATGACCCTCGGTACGGCCGACGCGTCCGGCCTGCCGTGGCTGTCACCCGTCTACTTCGTGGCCGACGGCTACCGCGACTTCTACTGGATCTCGAAACCGTCCGCCCTGCACTCGCGCAACCTCGCCGTGCGCCCCGAGCTCAGCATCGTGATCTACGACTCCACGGTGCCGGTGTACCACGGCGAGGCGGTCTACCTCGCCGCCGAGGGCGCGCTCGTGCCGGACGAGGAGCTGGACACCAGCCTGGCGATCTACAACAGCCCGGCCGGCGTACGCGGCGCCCCGCTCTTCGATCGCACCGAGCTCGAAGCCGGCGCCCGGCTGCGGTTGTACCGGGCTTCGGTCCGCGAGGCTTGGGCGCTGGACAACACCAGGGACGAGCGGATCCCGGTACAGCTGTCCTGAGCGCGCTCTCCCCCGCGGGCAGCAGGTCCGCGCGGCGGGTGCCGTGCGGGCCGCACTTTGCGTAACGTCGGCGGGAAACCCGCCCGGCCCCATCGACAGCGCGAGTCCCAGCGTCCACTATGGCCTGGGAAATCGAGTGAGGGAGATCATGACGGATCCGACGTACGACGTCATCGTGGTGGGTGCGCGCTGTGCCGGTGCGCCGCTCGCGATGCTGATGGCCCGCCGCGGCTACCGGACCCTGCTGGTGGACCGGGCGACGTTCCCCAGCGACACGGTGTCCACCCACGTCATCCACCCACCGGGTGTCGCCGCGCTGCAACGCTGGGGCCTGCTCGACCAGATCGCCGCGACCGGCTGCCCGCCGGTCGGGCGCTACTCCTTCGACTTCGGGCCGGTCACCGTCGCCGGTGCGCCGGGCACCACCGAGACGCCGTACGCCTACGCGCCCCGCCGCACCCTCCTCGACAAGATCCTGGTCGACGCCGCCGCGGCCGCCGGAGCCGAGGTGCGCGAAGACTTCACCGTCGACGAGGTCTTCCTCTCCGACGGCAAGGTCTCCGGCATCCGTGGCCACGACCGCAGCGGCGTCTCGTTCGTGGAGCGGGCGCCCGTCGTGGTCGGCGCGGACGGCCGCAACTCGGTGGTGGCGAAAGCCGTCGAACCGGCCGTCTACGAGGACCAGCCGCCGCTGACCGTCGGGTACTACGGTTACTGGAGCAACCTGCCGACCGACACCTTCGAGGCGTACAGCCGGCCCGGGCGGGGCTGGGCGGTGTGCCCGACGAACGACGACCTGACGCTCGTCATCGGCGGCTGGCCGTACGCGGAACTCGCCACCCACCGCAACGACATCGAGACCGAGCTCCTGAAGACGTTCGACCTGTCACCCGCGTTCGCCGACCGGATCCGCGAGGCCAAGCGCGAGACACGTCTCGCCGGGACGTCCGTGCCCAACTACTTCCGCACACCCTTCGGACCCGGCTGGGCACTGGTGGGCGACGCCGGTTACAGCCGGGACTTCATCACGGCCCAGGGCATCACCGATGCCTTCCTCGACGCCGAGAATCTCACGCTGGCACTGGACGAGGCCTTGGGGCAGGGCATCCCGTACGCCGAAGCCCTGACCGGTTATCAGACGCGCCGCGACGCCCGCGCCATGCCGGTCTACCAGATGACCCTGGGGATCGCCTCGCTCCAGCCGCCGGACCCGCAGATGGTCGGCCTGGTCACCGCCATCGCCGGCAACCAGGCGAAAATGGACGCCTTCGCCCGGCTGAATTCCGGCGTGACGTCCCCCGCCGAGTTCTTCGCCCCCGACCACATGGCCCGCCTCCTCAGCTGACCCCACCCATCCCCGCCCCGCCGCCCATCCCCGCCCCGCCGCCCGGACCCGGCCGGCCCCTCTGGCCGCCAGCCGATCAACCCAGCTGGCTCTGAGGGGTGCCTTTCGGCCGGAAAGGCACCGCTCACGCCCAGCCGATCAACCCAGCTGGCTCTGAGTGGTGCCTCCAGGCCCGAAAGGCACCGCTCACGCCCAGCCGGGCGACCCGGCTGGCCGTGAGGGGTGCCTTTCGGGCCCGAAAGGCACCGCTCACGCCCAGCCGGGCGACCCGGCTGGCCGTGAGGGGTGCCTCCAGGCCGAAAAAGCACCCCTAAGGGCCAGCCGAGCGAGCGCCCAGCCCAGCGAGCGCCCGGTCAGCGAGCGAGCGGCCGGGGACCTCCGTGCGGGGAGGTGTCAGCTGTTGCGGCGGCGCTTGTCGGCGTAGGTGGTCTCGACCTCGGCGATGGTGACGGCCTCCCGCCAGCCGTCGGGGAGCGTGCCCGGTCCGGGGCGGGTGCGTTCGGCCCTGCCGCCGACGTGGAGGCGCATCGTGATCGACTCGGGGGTGCCGTCGTAGAGGGTCCGGCAGACGTCGATCCGCCGCACCTGCGAGGCCGGAACGGTGGTCCGGCTGCCGTCGCGGCGGACCAGCGTGAACTCGGTGCCGGCGAGCTCGACGTCGACCAGCGCGCGGCGGTCCCGGAAGATCGACCAGCCCGCGTAGGCCGCCGCGACCGGCACGAGCAGCAGCGCGAGCCAGAACGCGCCGGTGAACGCGTCCATGGCGGCGCCGGCGCAGAGGATCAGGACCGCCGGAATGAGGGAGGCGGCGACGAGCTGGCCACCCTCGCGCCACGCGTGCCCGGGATCATCCGTCTTCGCACGCCAGACCACCGGCTCGCTGATGTTCACGCCGCCATCATCACGGTCGCTGTCAAAACCACCGTGAGGGGCCCCTTCACTTAGCGGAAGAGGAAGAGGAGAGGAGGGAGGTGACGGGCACGCGCGCACGGTAGCGGCCCACAATGGGCGGGTGCGTGCCGCCCGGCTCATCAACCTCGTCCTGCTGCTGCAGTCGCGCGGCACCATGACCGCTGCCGAGATCGCCGCTGAGCTCGAGGTCTCCGAGCGGACCGTCTACCGCGACGCCCTCGCACTCTCCGCCGCCGGGATCCCCGTCTACGCGGAGCAGGGGCGCTCGGGCGGTTACCGGCTGGTCGGCGGGTACCGGACCCGGCTGACCGGGTTGAGCCAGAGCGAAGCCGAGGCGCTTTTTCTTGCCGGACTGCCGGGGCCGGCGCGGGACATGGGGCTTGCCGAGCCGGTCCGGGCCGTACGGCGTAAGGTCCTCGCCGCGCTGCCGCCGGGATTGCGGGACGCGTCGGAGCGGGCCGGGCAGCGGTTCCATCTGGACGCGCCGGGGTGGTTCGGTGACACCGCGCCGCCGCCGCTGCTGGCCGAGCTGGCGCAGGCGGTGTGGCAGGACCGGGTGCTCACCATGCGGTACCGCCGTAAGGACGAGGTGACCCGCACCGTCGAACCGTACGGGCTGGTGCTGAAGAACGGTGTCTGGTATCTCGTGGGGAAGGTGGGCGACAACCTGCGGTCCTACCGCGTGGACCGGATCACCGGTGTCGAGGCGGGCGGGGACACCTTCGTCCGGGACCCGGAGTTCGACCTGCCGGCGTTCTGGGCGGAGCGGGCTGCCGAGTTCATCCGGCAGATGATGAAGGACACGATCACGCTGCGGCTCAGTGAGCACGGGCTGCGGATGCTGCGGCACGTGGTGGAGCCTTACGCCGTACAGGAAGCGTTTGACCTTGCTGGTGAGCCGGACGCGGACGGCTGGGTCCGCACGCGCCTGCCTGTCGAATCGCTCGACGTGGCCTACTCGTACGTCCTGCGTCTCGGACCGGAAGCCGAAGTCCTCGACCCGCCCGAACTCCGCACCCGGCTCACCGAAGCCGCGCAGCGGCTCGGCGACCTCTACCGGTAGCCGGTCACATCGGCCGGTTTGCCGGGATCCTGCACCTCGACCATGTAGCGCCAGGCGTCCGGCCGGCTTCCGTCGAGATCGGTGAAGCCGTAGACCTGAGCGAGCTCACCGCTGGACACCGACTTGCCGTTCCACCTGGCGCGGTCCGGGTCGGCGGCCAGAGCCGCCACCGCGCGACCGACATAGGCCGGTGATTCGGAGATCGCGAAGTGCGGCTCCTTGGCCGTGGCGTCCCGCCAATTGTCCTCGGTGACGCCGAACAGATCCAGCATCATCTCCGACCGCAGCCAGCCCGGTGTGAGCGCGACGGAGGTCCCGCCGTGCTCCGCCAGCTCCTTCGACCAGGCGAACGCGAGCCGGTTCACCGACCATTTCGCCAGGTCGTAGAAGACCGACAGCCGGTAGTTGACCTCGTTGTACCGCGTGGTCCCGTCACCCATCTCCACCACCAGGCCGCCCGGGTTGCGGATCAGCAGCGGCATCGCGAAATGGCTGGTGATGATGTGCGTGTCGACGGCCAGCCGCAGCAGCCTCTGACCGGCCTCCAGCGGCTGCTCCCACACCGGCTTGTCCCACGTCGCCAGCGGATCACCGCCCCACACGTCGTTGACCAGCACGTCGAGCCTGCCCTGCTCGCTGTCGATCCGTTCGACGAGCGCCTTCACCCGCTCCGGTTCCAGGTGGTCGACCGCGACGCCGATCCCGGTGCCGCCGGCGGCCGTGACCAGCTCCGCGGTCTCCTCGATCGTCTCCGGGCGGTCCATCTCCGAGCGCTTACCGCGCGTGCTGCGGCCGGTCGCGTAAACGGTCGCACCGGCCGCGCCGAGCTGCACCGCGATCTGCCGCCCCGCACCCCGCGTCGCCCCGGCGACCAGGGCGACCTTTCCGGTCAGTGGTTTAGTCATGCTGTCGATCGTGGCCTCAAAACCTGACAGCCGGTGTCTGGTTTCCCGGCGCTCTTCACGACAAAAATGCAGGGGTACGCCCGGCGCGGAGTCCTCCACTGTGCGCGCGAGGCGGTGCCGGGCCGGGGCCGATGCGCGACAGCCGGGCTGAAGTGGGCGGTCGCGCTCACCCCGAGTGGGGTTCGCCGCCCTGCCTCGCGCGGCTCCCGAAGCCGGCTCGCTCGCTCAGCCGCCGCGCTCGCTCAGCCGCCGCGCTCGCTCAGCCGGGCGGTCGCTCAGCCGGCTCGCTCGCTCAGCCGGGCGGTCGCTCAGCTGGGCGTGAGGGGGGTGTTTCGGGCGTGGGGGCCCCGCTGAGGGCCAGCTGGGTTGGTGGGCTGGGCGTGAGGGGGGTGTTTTGGGCGTGGGGGCCCCGCTTAGCGCCAGCTGGGTTGGTGGGCTGGGCGTGAGGGGGGTGTTTTGGGTGTGGGGGCCCCGCTCAGCGCCAGCTGGGTTGGTGGGCTGGGCGTGAGGGGGGTGTTTTGGGCGTGGAGGCCCCGCTCAGCGCCAGCTGGGTTGGTGGGCTGGGCGTGAGCGGGGTGGGGTGAGGGTGACCGGGGGCTTCAGCCCGGCGGGCGCGCTGCGGCCTGGAGTGGCAGGGGGTCGCGGTGTAGCTCGGGGACTTTGCGTGGGTCGTACGAATGCATTGTGATCTTGAAGGAAGCGGGAGAGGGACGCCTGGGGTGAGCGGTCAGGGGGTTTCGAGGGCGGCTACCGCGGCGGGGAGTTCGGGGAAGGAGTCGATGGCGGCGGTGACGTGGTGGGGGTCGAAGTCGTCGAGGCGGCGGACTCCGCTCTGGAGGCAGGCGATGAAGCGGATGCCGGCGCCGGATGCGGCTACCGCGTCGCCGGGGGAGTCGCCCACGTAGACGCAGTCCTCCGGTGGGAAGCCGGTTTCGGCGAGGAGTTCGTCGAAGGCTCGCGGGTCGGGCTTGCGGAAGCGGGTGTTGCCCTGGTGGTAGGCGTGGGTGACGCGGCCGGCGAGGACGTGATCGGGTTCGAGCATGTGCTGGATCTCGGCCTCGGCGCGGGAGGTCAGCAGCATCACCGAGTGGCCCGAGGCGACCAGGTGGTCGAGGGCTCGCAGGTTGTCCGGGGGGATGACGTCGAGGCGGCCGTCGGCCAGGTACTCCTGGTGTGCGATGGGGAACAGCGTGGCGAAGCGGTCCAGGTCGATGCCGGGGGAGCGGTGGGGCATGGCGTCGAGGAGGACTTCGCCCCAGGTCGACAGGTGTACGTCGCGGGGCATGGGCGGGCGGCCCATCCGGGCGAGGACCTCGTTCTCCAGGTCGAAGGAGGCGGCCTCGGTCAGGCACAGGGTGTCATCCACGTCAACGATCACTGCCTTGATCACGGCGTCAGCGTAAATGTCGTACCCCGGCGGTAGCGTGCGGCCTCACTGAGAAGAGAGCGTGGGAGGTTCGATGTTCCGGCAGGGCGATGTGCTGATCATCCCGGTGGAGCGGGCCGAGGTGCCCGCCTGCGCTCCGGTGCCACGTGACCGGCGCGGGCGGATGATCCTGGCGCACGGCGAGGCGACCGGCCACGCGCACGTTGTCGGCGGTCCGGGCCTGCGGCTGCTGGCCGATCTCGACGATCCCGACCGGATGTTCGTCGAGGTGCCGGCCCACGGGCGGGTCACCCACGAGGAGCACGGGCCGATCTCGCTGCCCGCCGGGCACTATCGGGTGGTGCGGCAGAGGGAGTACATCCCGGGGTCGTTCCGGCCGGTCGCGGACTGACGGGGGCCGGGGAGATGAGGCTGACTCACGCTCAGGAGGCGATGGCCGCGGCCATCGAGGACCAGTGGCTGGCGGCGGCGCTGCAGACCGGGCCGGGGGTGCGGGCGGCTGCGGAGCGGGGGGTGCGGGAGGCGTACCGGCTGGCTGGGGTGGCGGGGCCGGAGAGGATCTACTGGTTCGGGTCGCCGCGGGCGGGGGCGGCTGCTGTGGGGTTGCTTTCCGGTGCTGCCGCGCTGGAGCCTGGCGGGCCTGGCGGGCCTGGCGGGCCTGGCGGGCCTGGTGGGACTGGTGGGACTGGTGGGACTGGTGGGCCTGGTGGGACTGGTGGGACTGGTGGGCCGGGCTGGTTTGCTGAGGTTCGGGCTGGGTTGCTGGCGCAGGGGTGGGTGCCGGGGGAGACGGGTGGGCCGTCGTTGCGCCGCCGGGTGCGGACTGAGCCGTGGGCGGCGGCGCGCAAGGCGGCCGCGGAGGCTCTGGGCACCGACGGCTGGGCTCAGCTCAGTGCGGCCGCGGGGCGCCGATCGTGGCCGCTGGTGATGGACCTGATCGCTGGTCGGCTGCGGCTGCGGCTCGGGGAGGATCTGATCGCTGACCTGCCCGGGGACGCCGGCCGGGCGGTGCGGATGCCGATGCTCGACGCGATCTACGGGCAGCACGACGGCACGTGGCTGAGCACCTTCGAGGCGGCCGACATGCTGAGTCCCGGTGCCGGTCTGATGACCCGGCTCGCCGGTCTCGCCGAGGTGGCCCGGCACTGCGGCTGGTGGTGGGCCAACGAGCGGGTGGCAGTGCTCACCGAGCGGCCGGCCGGGCTGGAGCGCGACAACGTCGGCCGCCTCCACCGCGGCGAGGGTGCCGCCATGGAGTTCCCCGACGGTTATGGGCTGTGGGCCTGGCGCGGCATGCCGATCCCCACCGACCTGGTGACCGAGCTGCCCACCCTCACCGTCGAGCGCATCCGCGGCGAACAGAACGCCGAGATTCGCCGGGTGATGCTGGAGCACTTCGGGTATGAGCGCTATCTGCACGAGGCCGGGGCGCGGCAACTCGGCTCGGACGAGACCGGCGTGCTGTGGTGGCTGGATCTTCCGGGCGACGAGCCGCTGGTCATGGTCGAGGTGGTGAACTCGACGCCGGAGCCTGATGGGACGAGCCGGGTCTATTGGTTGCGGGTGCCGCCGCGGACTCGGACGGCACGGGAAGGGGTGGCGTGGACGTTCGGGTTGACGGAGGAGGAGTATCGGCCGCTGGTGCAGACCTGAGCTGAGGGCCGCGGTGGTGGCTGGCTCCGGGTGCTGACTCGCGACGCCGGGCACAGCACCCACAACCAGCCGGACCGGGGTCAATGGGTATTCGAGCCGCTGCGGACCTTCGAGGATGAGCCGCCACCCGGAGGCAGAAGCGGGAGACCGGCGACCGGAGGGGTCAGCGGCCACACTGCGGGGATGCGTTCGAGCACCCCACCGGCGTACACGTCGCGCAGGTGGAGAGGCTTGAGGTGCACGTAGCCGATATGGCAGTCGCACAGTGAGTTCGTGCAGGGCCGGGGCCGCAGGGCCGCCCGCCAGCTCCCGTCGTAGAGGTTGCCGATCGGGGTCTGGATGAAATGGCACCGGCGCACCGTCCCGTCGCCCAGCACCGAGATCGCCGTTTCGCCGGCGTGGCAGGCCGCGCCGAGCGACGGATGCGGGCGGACGCTGTCACCGAAGTGCGGGTCCAGTGCGGTCCACCGGCGTTCCTCCTCGCCGGTGTAGACGTGCCCGTCGGCCGCGTTGATCCACAGGTAGACCGAGGGGGGCAAGGCCTCCCGCAGGGCGACGGCCGCCGAGTGGTGATCCGGCAGGCCGACGACGCCGACCGAGAAGCGGACGCCCAGTGCCAGGAGTTCCCGGCAGCGGCCGAGGAAACGGTCGAGGGTCACCTGGCCGGGGTGGTAGGTGGTCCACAGCGCCGCCACCCGGGGGTTCGCCTCGGACAGCCACGCGGTGCGGGTGGCGAGGTTCGTCTGGATGGCGACGCGGGCCACGTGCGGCAGGTGGGAGAGGCGGACGATGGCGTCGCGGTACCAGGAGCGGGTCAGGCCCTCGCCCCACGGGGTGAACAGGACGGAGAGCCGCCGGTCGGTGGTCGCCTCGGCCCAGTCGGTGAAGCGGGCCAGGTCGGCGCGGTCGGCGCGGAGCAGGGCGGGCGGGTCGACGCGCTTGGCGAAGGGGCAGTAGGGGCAGTCGTAGTTGCAGCTGGCGAGGGGGCCGCGGTAGAGCACGTACAGGTCGTCGGTCATCGGGGGACGTAGGCTCCCATCGCCTCGCGGACCGGGCCGGAGACCAGCCACGGGCCGATCGCGTCGGAGTGGGCGAGGCCTTCGGCGGTGAGAACTGTGCGGGATTCGTCGAGCCAGCCGCGGTCGACCAGGACGGAGAGCTGGGCGAAGTCGGTGACGTGGGACGTGCCGAACCGGGACCGGTAGGCGGAGGCGTCGACACCCTCGGCGCGGAGCAGCGATTTGAGCAGCCAGCGGCGGCGCTGTTCGATCTCGTCGAGGTGGAAGCCGATCTCGGCGTGCCGGAAGTCGCCGGCGGGGCGGGCCAGGTAGTCGTCGATCACGGCGCGGACCTCGGAGACGGCGACCGCGTAGTCGAAGGAGTAGTGCAGCCGCGTGGTGTACGACCGGGCGCCGCACCCGAGGCCGACCATGCCGTCGTCCTGGCAGCAGTAGTCGGGGCCGTCCGGGACTGGGGCGCCGGCGCGGCGGAACTGCCGCATCGAGTGCCGTACGTAGCCGGCGGCGGTGAGCACGTCGACGGCCTGCCGGTACAGCTCCTGGCGCTGGCGGTCCCAGTCGGCGCGGGCGTGGGCGCGGCGGCCGAGGCCGGTGAGCGGGCGCACGTAGAGCGGGTAGAGGTAGAGCTCCTCGGGCCGCCACCGCAGGGCCGTGTCGAGGGAGTGCTGCCAGGTCTGCGCGGTCTGGCCGTCGATGCCGTAGATCAGGTCGATGTTGAGCACCGGGATCCGGGCGTCGCGGATGGCGTCGAGGGCGGCGTGCACCTCGGGCAGGCGCTGGGGGCGGCCGGCGGCGCGGGCCTCGGTGTCGAGGAAGCTCTGCACGCCGATGCTGATCCGGGTGGTGCCGTGGGCGGCGAGCACGGCCAGGCGGTCGGGGCTCGCGGTGGCCGGTGACGTCTCCACGGACAGCGGGACGCCGAGCCCGCCGAACGTGTCCCGGACGATGCCGAACAACTCGGTCAGCTCGGCAGCGGTCAGGTAGGTCGGGGTGCCGCCACCGATCGCCAGCCGGGAGAAGGCGGCGCCGGGGGAGAGGCTGTCGCGGATCGCCTCGCCCTGGAGGCGGAGCTGGCGCAGGTACGCCGTCACCTGCTCGGCGGGCGGGTTCGCCCTGGTGAACAGGTTGCAGAACCCGCACCGCATCTCGCAGAACGGCAGGTGCACGTAGCCGAAGAGGGAGTCCTGCTCCTCGTCCGCCCAGACCTCCTTGAGCTGCGGGCGCGGGTCGAGGGCGCGGTAGGCCGTCTTGTGCGGATAGGCGTACAGATAGCCCTGGTAGGGCGAGATATCAAGGCTCATGATGCGTCCAGGATGAAGTCGGCGTAGGGAACGGTCCACACCGATGAGTGAGCGACCCGGTGGCCGACGTGCCCGTCCTCGCCGTACAGCGTGCCGTGATCCGAGCAGATGATCACCTGGCAGGGCCGTCCCCTGCCGGTGACCACGGCGAACAGGCGCCCGAGGAGCCCGTCGACGTATTCGAGTGCGGCCGCGTGCGTGTCCAGGCTGTCGGCCGCGGCCCCCGGAAGGTAGTGCCGGTTCGGCTGGTGCAGCGCGGCGACGTTGACGAACGTGAACAGCGGCCGCTCCGCAGGCAGAGCGCCGACGATGGTCTCCAGGCGGTCGATCTGGGCGCCGAAGCAGTCCGGAGCCGTCACGCCGAACGCCGTCTCCCAGTGCGACTCGGCGAACAGGCCGGGCAGCACCCGGCCCAGGGGAGCGGCCGGGTTGAAGAACCCGACACCGCCCAGGCAGACCGTGTGATAGCCGGCGGCGGCCAGCCCGGACGGCAGGTCGGGGGCGTCGAAGACGAACGTGCCCGGCCCGCTGGTCTCGCTGCCGCCGAACCGGGCGGCGAACAGCCGCTCGTGCGGGCCGGGCGTCACCGGGGTCGGCAGGAAGCCGGCGAAGAAGGCCTGATGCGCCGCGTACGTGAAGGTGGCCGGCGTGTGCCGCTCCTCCCACACGCCACCGGGAAGCACCCCGGCCAGCCGCGGCGTGCGGCCGGCCGCCAGGCACCCGGCCGCCACGTCGTAGCGCAGCGTGTCCAGGGTGACGAACAGCAGGTCGTGACCGCCTATCCGATCGCGCACGCCGACACCTGCGCGTCATAGGTGTCCCGCCCGCCGGCGAGCACTCCCGGCAGCAGGTCGCCGAACGCGTTCACCTCGGCCACCGCATGGCCACGCCACCCCGCCCGGAACATGAGATCAACACCGACCTGAAGGGTACGGCCGAAACACTTCGCCACCCGGGCACAGCTCTCCATGGCCGCCGCCCACTCCCGCTCACCGGCCGCGGCCCGCACCGCCGCCACCTCCCCCCGGGCGTTGCCGAGATGCAGGTTCGTCATCGGCGACCGGCTCGTCCGCACCACCACGTGCCCCGGCTCCCCGCCGATCACCACCACCCGCAGGTCGAGCACCCGGTCACCGAGCGACGCCTTCGGGAACCACCGCTCCACGTGCAGCCCGTCGGGCGCGAGCCGGTCGACGATCGCCGCGACGGAGGATTCGTCGTCGTACCGGCGTACGCGAAGGTTGTTGAAGATCCGCCCCTCGCTCAGCTCGACCGACGTGACCGCCGCGATCCGCCCCCGGCGGTCCACCGCCAGCGCCAGCACCCCCGACGCCGACGACCCGTAGGCCGGTTTCACGAACACCCGCGAACACCCGGCGGCCGCCATCACCGCACGCAGCGACGCATAATCGCCGACCGGACCGAGCGCGGCCGGCACCGGGATCCCCGCGGCCGACAGCACCGCGTGGCAGCGCGGCTTGTCCGTCATCGTCAGGATGTCGGCGGGCTGGTTCAGCAGGTCACCACCACCGGCAGCGACCCGCGCCAGCCCCACCCGCAGCCCGGCGAACGCCGCCGCCCCGCCGACGATCTCCCCGTGCTCGGCCGCGACGGCGGGCCGCCCGCTGCCCGCCTCCCGCAGCAGCCGGTCGACCTCGGAGTCCTCACCCGGCGAGTCGATCCGCACGCGGGTGCCCGCCCCGGGAACCCGCCCGGACCGCAGCACCTCGCGCCACGGGAACACCTCGGGCGCCGGCAGGCCGGCCCGGGACACCGCGGCCGTGAACAGGGCGACCCGGCGGTTCGCCGGATTGCCGACGACAGCGAGACGCATCTATTCCGAGACCGCGGTGTAGCGGCCCCACTCCTCCTCGCGCTGCTGGTCGGAGACGTCGACGGCGACGCCCGGCAGCTCGTCGACGACGCGCTGCGCCATCTCCGGTGACATGAAGTGGTGGCTCAGGTTCAGCGACGTGAGGTGGGTGAGCGGCTGCCCCGCGAGCAGGGTCTCCGCCCCGGTGTCGCCGAGGACACCCAGCGACAGGTCGAGCGAGGTGAGCCGGGCGACCACCGGCGCGGCGGCGACGGCCGCGGCGACCTCCTCGGCGATCTCGGCGTTGCGCAGGCCGAGGTGGGTGAGCGCGGGCAGCGACCGGCCGGCCAGGATCGGCGCCAGGTCGTCGGCACGGGCGTCGCCACCATACTGATCGACGCCGAGCCACAGCTCCAGGTGCGTCAGGTGGGGCAGCTCGCAGGCGCCGACCGCCCGGATCACCTCGGCAGGCAGGCCACCGGTCTGGATGACCAGCTCACGCAGGCCCTCGTGCCGCACCGGCTTGAGCGCCAGGCCCTGACCCCCGCGGATCCACAGGCGCTCCAGGGCCGGGAACGCCTCCAGCACCGGCGTGACGTCGGTCTGGTTGATCCACGAGATCTCGCACTGCTCACCGCTCAGCTCACCGAGGAACAGCGCCCGCAGGCCGCTGAGCCGCTCCGCGTGGCGCACCAGCAGGTCGAGCGGGGGCGGTGTGTCATAGGCCGAGCCCCACTCGGCGATGATCAGCGCGGTCGGGCCGCCCGGCCCGGCCACCTCCAGCAGCTTGTCGAAGGCTGCCTCGAACTCCTCCCGGCTGGCCTCGAAATCCTCCATGTCGATCCGCCACGCCACCGCGGCCGGGTCGGCGGGCCTTTCGTCGTCCTCCAGCGCGACGACCGGCAGGCCCGCGAACGTCGTCACAAAGTCATAGATGCCCACCGGACTCCTTCGGCCGAAACAAGCTCTTCGCGGAACAGTGCCGAGACGCTAGCAGGCCCCACCGACACTCTGGTGAACCACACGAACAGCGCGGTCAGCCCCGCGCGCGCCGCAGCAGCTCAGGGTCGTGCGCGTTCACGATCGTCAGCCCCGGGTCGGCCGCCGCCCACAGCTCCCGCAGCCGCTCGTGGTTGGCCCGCACCCGCTTGCGGTCATGAGCGATCGCCATCTGCGACCGCATCAGCGCCCGCGGAAAAACCCCGCTCCCGTCCACCTCACCCCGGTGATAGAACGCGTCACCGGCGTGCAGGATCCATCGCTCCCCGGCGTCGACCGCCACCGCGGCGTGCCCCCGCGTGTGCCCCGGCAACCCGATCAGCACCACGCCCGGCACGATCTCGGAGGCGGCCGCGAACCCACGCCACACGCTGCCCTCGTCCGGACGGTGTTCCACCAGCTCGGGCCGGTGCTCGCGAATCGCCGGAAGATACCGGTACCGCTCGTTGATGTTCCGCGGCCGCCGAGCCGCGTCCGCCTCCGCCGAGGTCACGTGCACGCGCGCCCACGGGAAATCCGCCAGCCCGCCCGCGTGATCACCGTCGAAGTGCGTCAGCACCACATCCCGCACATCGTCCGGCTCATACCCCAGCGCCCGCACCTGCCGAACCGCCGTCTCCGCCTCGTCGAGCACCGGCCGGATCAGGAACCGCGCCCCACCGATGCGCCGCCGCGGCTCCGCGACATCACGCAGCCCGAACCCGGAGTCCACCAGCACGAGCCCGTCACCGGTCTCCACCAGCAACACATGACACACCAGCCCGCCGGGCGTCAGCACCGGCTGGAGACTTCCGCAGTTCAGATGACGAACTCTCACCCGCGCGACCGTACCCCGGTGGTCACCGCGGGGGAGTCACTCACTCTTCTTTATTTCGTACGGTCAGCGCGGAGCTCTCCTGTTCACCTCCCGCGACCACCCGCCCACTCGCGCCAGGGTGCGCGAGGGACGCTGGGACGTCTCCCGCGACCATGTGCCCACTCGCGCCAGGGTGCGCGACGGACGCGGCGACGTCTCCGAACCGGACGTCCACCCGCGTGCCGCCGGACGGGCCCGTCGGACCGCAGGTCAGCGTGGCATGTGCCGCCGCCGCGATCCGGGTCGCGATCGCCAGGCCCATGCCGGTGGAGCCGGTGCGCGGGCCGGGATCCATGCCGGGCCCGTCGTCCTCGATCCACAGGATCGCGCCGCCGTCGCTGCTGCTGCCGTCGCTGCCGCTGGTGGTGCCGTCGCTGCTGCTGACGACGCCGACCACAGTCCGGGTGGTGGCCGGGGTGTGGGTGAACACGTTGTCGAGCAGGACGTCCACGAGCGTGGCGGCGTCCTCCGCGGACAGCCGCACCGGGACCGGGCCGGCCGGGAGCACCGCCTCGACGACCCGGCCGGTCTCCTCGGCGAGGGGCGCCCAGAAGGCCAGCCGCTGCCGGACCACGCCGGCCAGGTCCGACGACGGGAGCAGCCCCTCGCGGGCCGGGCGGCGCGACGCGCGGATCACCTCGTCGACAGCGCTGCTCATCCGGTGCACCGCGTCGATCAGCCGCGGGGAACCGGCCGAGCCGGCCTCCAGCCGCAGGGCGGTCAGCGGTGTGCGAAGGCTGTGCGCCAGCTCGGCGGCCTCGGTGCGCTGGTCGTCCAAGAGTTCCTGGATGCGGCCCGCGAGGCGGTTGGTGGCGGTGGCGATCCGTTGCAACTCGAGCGGGCCGGTCACCGCCGCCCGGGCGGTCAGGTCGCCGCCGGTGAGCCGGTCCGCGACGCCGGCCAGCTCGCGGGTCGCCGACACCACGCGCCGGGCCAGCCGGTCGGCCACGATCAGCGCGAGGGCGAACAGTGCGGCACCGAGCAGCGCGAGGCGGAGCATGGTCGCCCGTACGCCGTCATGCAGTTGACCGGAAGTGACCGCGACCCGCACGACTGCCGTGCCCTCCGGTCGCGGCGCGGGCACCAGCACGTCGACGCCGTCCGGCGACCGGACGGTGACCAGCCCGCCCAGCGCGGCCAGCTCGACGGCGGCGGTGCGCGGGGCCCGCGTACCGATGAGGTCGCCCTCCGGCAGGAACACGGTGACGCCTGGTTGCTGTGCCGCCAGGGCGGGTTGCCCGGCCAGCCGCGGTGCCAGCGCGAGCGCACGCTGAGTGGCCGCGTTGACGGCGCGGTGCTGAGCGGCGCGGTCCAGCACCAGCCCGAGCGGAGCCAGGAACGCCAGCAGGACAAGAAGGGTGACCGCGCCGGTCTGCGCCACCAGCCGGCGGCGCAGGGTGGACCGGTTCGTGAGCCTCATCGCGGTGCCGCCGGCCGGCGGCGCAGGGTGGACCGGTTCGTGAGCCTCACCGCGGTGCCGCCAGCCGGATCCCGACGCCGTGGACGGTGTGCAGGTAGCGCGGGCGGGTGGCGCTCTCGCCGAGCTTGCGGCGCAGCCAGGACAGGTGCACGTCGACGGTCTTCTCCGCACCGCCGTACGAGTGCTGCCACACCTCGGCGAGCAGTTCGCGCTTGGCGATCACCTCGCCGGAGCGGCCGGCCAGGTAGGCGAGCATGTCGAACTCGCGGGGCGCCAGGTCGAGCGGGGTGCCGTCGAGCCGGGCGATCCGGGCCGCCGGATCGATGACCAGGCCGCCGACCTCGATCACCGCCGCCCTCGCCGGTGACGCCGCCCGGCGCAGCAGCGCGTTCACCCGGGCCGCGAGGTGCGCCGGCCCGAACGGTTTGACCAGGTAGTCGTCGGCGCCGAGGTCGAGGGCGAGCACGATGCCGGCCTCCTCGTCGCGGGCGGTCGCCACCAGCACCGGCGCCCGGCTGACCGCCCGGATCATCCGCAGCACGTCGATTCCCTCGACGTCCGGTAGCCCCAGGTCGAGCAGGATCAGGTCCGGTCGCTGCCCGGTCACCGCCGCCAGCCCGGCCAGTCCGGTGGCGGCCGAGGTGACGGCGAAACCGCGCTCGGTGAGGTGGCGGTGCATCGCCGTACGCACGCCCGCGTCGTCCTCGATGAGCAGCACCCGTGGCATGCTGCGGACGATAGCTTGGGAACGTCTTAGCACCTTCATAACCGTCGACCCGGGACAGTCCTCGGCATGCGCATCAACCGGAACATGATCCTCTGGCCGCTCGCCGCCGCCGTCGCCATCGGTGCCGCCACCGCCGCGGTCGCCGTCGCCGACCCGGGGCCGGAGACGCTCACCGAGGCCCAGGTGAACGACCGTCTCGCCGCGGCCCGCTCCTCGTCGCCGCCGGAGGAGGAGTACACGCTTGCCGAGGACGAGTGGTACGCCGGCCTGCCGAGCGCCGGCATCGTCGCCCGCTGCGTCGGCACCGACATGCAGCTCGTCCGGTGGACCGGCCCGAACGCCCTGAGCGACGTACAGGCCGGTCCTGGACCGACGGTGTCGGGTGCTGTCGACATCGACAACGACCGGGTGACCTTCACCGGCCGCTGCGTCGACGGGAGGACGACCGGGTCTTATCGCTGGCTGCCGATGGGCACCCACCGGGAGCCGGAGCCCGCCGAGGAGCTGCGCTTCGGGAAATGGATCGCGTCGGGGATGCAGGGGTGCGCGGGTCCGCTGACCGCGGCGGAGGCCGCGGATCCCGAGACGTGCCGGCGGGTCCCGCTCCTGGTGCTGTCGGAGAGCCCGGGACGGCCGATCCGCTAGATCTCGGCGGCCGGCTGCGGCTCTCTGCGGCCGGCGGCTTCCGTGGGCTCTTCGTGATCGGCGGCTTCCGCGGGCTCTTTGTCGCCGGTGGCGACGGCGGGCGCTGCGGGCTCTTTGTCGCCGGTGGCGACGGCGGGTTCGGCGGGGATGGAGGCGATGCCGGCCAGGATGAGGAGGCCGCCGGTCATCTGCAGCAGGGAGAGGGACTCGCCCACCACGAGCCAGGCGAAGACCGAGGCGAAGACCACCTCGAGGAGCCCGACGAACGACGCGAGCCGGGAGCCGAGGCGGCCGGAAC
The DNA here is from genome assembly GCF_042666575.1 of Actinoplanes sp. GCM10030250. Lineage (NCBI taxonomy): Bacteria > Bacillati > Actinomycetota > Actinomycetes > Micromonosporales > Micromonosporaceae > Actinoplanes > Actinoplanes sp. GCM10030250. The sequence continues at coordinate 149,908 of NZ_JBHTDO010000020.1, forward strand.
CGAAGATCCCTGACGCGTACGCGATCGCGGTGCCGAAGATCGCGACAACGCCGAGCGGCACCCACCACGGCGCCGTCGAGCCGAGCAGCGGCACGTCGGCCGCCGCCGCGGTCATCGGCACCAGGCCGGTCAGCCCGATCAGGCCGAGCAGGACACCGCCCAGCAGCAGGCCGGCGCCGGCCAGGACGACGGGCGGGAGGCCGTCGGCGGGGCGGGCGGCGACCACGAAGTAGACAGCGCAGCCGATGGCGGCGGCGAACGCCATCGCGAGGCCCGCCGGGTCGACGGCCTGGAGGGCGCCCGGGCCGATGACCAGGACCAGGCCGCCGATCGCGAGCAGGGAACCGAGCAGCACGGCGGGGCGCGGCAGCCGCCGGGTGGTGACCGCGGCCCAGATCACCAGCAGCAGCGGTGCCTGGTATTCCACGAGCAGCGCGGTGGAGACCGGGATGCGGTGGATGGCGGCGAAATAGGCCAGCTGGGTGAACGCGACCGCCACGGCGCCCATGCCGAGCACCCGCCAGCGGGCCCGCCACAGGGCGTCCCACCGCCCGCGCAGCGCGAACAGCACGAACGGGAGCAGCAGTAACCCGCCGGTCAGCGCGCGCACGGTCACCGCCGCGGCGGGTGACCATCCGGCCTCGAGCAGCGGCTTGATGAACGCACCGGACGTGCCGAAGCTGGCGGCCGAGAGCACCGCGACGGCCAGCCCGGTGGACTGGGGCGAGAACTTCACGGCGACACTCCCGTCATGGGCTAAAGTGCTTACGTTCCTGACGCTAGGCCGCCTCGGATAAGGAGTCAACTTGCTTTTTGCCCCTGACACGGAGGAGGCGCTCGACTTCGTGGTGGCGCTCGCGAACACCGCGCCGGGCGCCAGCCGCTCCGGCGAGGATGAGCTCGTCACCGTCGAGCAGCTGAGCGAGCTGCTGGTTCGCTATTCCTACTCGGGGCGCGTCGACCGGGACGAGGCCGAACTGCGTGCGGTCCGGACGGCCCGGGAACTGCTGCGGGAAGTGTGGACGCTGGAGCGGGACGAGGCGGTCGGCGCGGTGAACAGCATGCTGCGGGAGGCACGGGCGCTGCCGTACCTCGCCCGGCACGACGGCTCGGACTGGCACATCCACGCCACCGAACCGGGCGCGCCGCTCGCGGAGCGGATCCGGGTGGAGGCGGCGCTGGCGCTGATCGACGTGATCCGTACGAACGAGACCGGCCGGCTGCGCGTCTGCGGCGCCGATGACTGCACCGGGCTGTTCCTCGACCTCTCCCGCAACGGCTCGAAGCGTTTCTGCAGCGTGCGCTGCGGAAACCGGGTCAACATGATCGCCTTCCGGGCCCGCAAGGCGGAGTAGGGGCCGGCAGGCGTCTTTCCGGGCCCTAGGTCGCGGCGGACCTCGCTGGGTGCTGGAATGCTGTGCGGTCGCGCCCGGCGGCGGCGCCGGCGACCAGCTGGAGCACGCTCAGCACCACCACAAGGACGAGTGACGCCTGCCAGGCCCCGGTCCGCTCGGCGAGGAGACCGGCGGCTACCGGCCCGGCCGCCGCCAGCAGATAGCCGAGCGACTGCGCCATCCCCGACAGCCGGGTGGTCTCGGCCTGGGTACGCCCACCCAGGCTGATCAGCGTGAGCGCGGTGACCAGCGACGCACCCTGCCCGACCCCCGCCACCCCGGCCCAGAGCACCGCCAGCTCCGGCACCGCGAGCAGCCCCAGGATCGCGGCGAGCGTCGGCACACCGGCCACGACCGCACCGAGCGACCGGCGCCCCGGGTGCCGCAGCAGGATCGGGATCGCGAGGCCACCGAGAATGCCCATGCCCTGGAAGAGGAACAAATGCACGCCCGCGGTCCGCTCGGTCACCCCGCCGGCGATCTCGATGGTGGGCAGCCAGGTCACCAGGATGTAGAACGACGTCGACTGCAACCCCATGAACGCCGTGATGAACCAGGCCCGCCGCTGCCGCCACACGTTCACCGATCCGATCGGCCCCCCGGCAGCCGCCGGTACGGGCCGCGGCCGGGCCCGGGGCAGCCACACGACGGCGATCAGCAGCGCGAGCCCCGACCACACGGCGAGCGACAACCGCCAGTCCACGGCGTCCGCGATCGGTACCGCCAGCGCCGACGCCACCGAGGCACCGATCGTGATGAAGGCCGTGTAGACGCCGGTCGCCCGGGAGACGTTCGAGGCGTAGTCCCGCTTGACGATCGCCGGGACCAGGACGTTGCCGACGGCGATCGCACACCCGATCACCAGGGTGCCGATCCACAGCCCGGCGTCACCGGTGTACGACCGGACTGCACCACCGGCCGCCAGCACGAGCAGCGCCCCGAACACCGCCCGCTCCGCACCGTGCCGGCCGGCCACCCGGTGCACCTGCGGCGACACCAGCGCGAACGCGAGCAGCGGCAGCGCGCCCAGCATGCCCGACGCGGCCTCGCCGAGATGCTGGTCGGCGCTGATCTGCGGCAGCAGCGGCCCCACCGAGGTGATCGCCGGGCGCAGGCACAGCGCCACCAGAAAGATGGTCGCGGCAGTCATGGGCACCTCTCCGCCGGATGCCCAACACTCGCACAGGTGCGCGCGGCGGCGCCGCCCGGCTCACGCGCTTGATCGAAGCGGTCCACGCCGCCGGCCGATGACCAGGACGGCCACCGGCCCGCCGCCGGGATCCCTAGGGTGGGAGGCGGCGCTGTCGCACACCGCTGTCGCACACCGCTGTCGCACACCGCTGTCGCACACCGCTGTCGCACACCGCTGTCGCACATCGCCGTCGCACGCCGAGGAGGAAGCTGATGCCCGATCGGATGCCCGCGGAGTGGGAGCCGCATCGCCGCACCTGGATGAGCTGGCCGACCCGCAACGCGACCTTCCAGGACGCGGCCGAGCTTGCTGCCGCGCGCACCGCGTGGGCGGCTGTCGCCAACACCATCCAGCGGTACGAGCCGGTCTCCATGCTGGTCAACCTGGGTGACGACACGGGTGACCTGCTGCACCCCGGCATCGAGCCGGTGTGGGTGCCGCTCGACGACGCCTGGCTGCGTGACAGCGGCCCGACGTTCGTGCACACCGGGGACGGCGAGCTGGGCGCGGTCGACTGGACCTTCAACGGCTGGGGTGCGCAGTCCTGGGCGAAATGGGATCTTGACGCGGAGCTGGCCGGTGCGGTGGCGGCGACGGTCGGCGTACGGGCGGAGGCGTCACCGCTGACCCAGGAGGGTGGCGGTTTCCACGTCGACGGGAAAGGGACGGTGCTGCTCACCGAGACGGTGCAGCTCGACCCGTACCGAAATCCGGGTTGGAACGCGGAGCGCGTGGAATCGGAGATTCACGCGCGGCTCGGCACCTCGCGGGCGATCTGGCTGCCGCGGGGCCTGACCGCGGACTACGGCGAGTTCGGCACCCGCGGGCACGTCGACATCGTCGCCGCGTTCACGCCGCCGGGACGCGTGCTCGTGCACACCCAGACCGACCCGGGCCACCCGGACCACGCGGTCAGCCAGGAGGTGACCGCGATCCTGCGGGACGCCGGCCGGGAGGTCACCGAGCTGCTCGCGCCGGCCGTCACCGAGGTTGACGGCGAACTCGTCGACTGGTCGTACGTGAACCACTACGTCGCCAACGGCGTGGTCGTGCTCTGCGGCTTCGACGATCCGCGCGACGACGACGCGGCGCGGGTGCTGGCCGGGGCGTATCCCGGCCGGCACGTGGTGACCGTCGACGCCAGGGACATCTTCCGCTTCGGCGGAGGCATTCACTGCATCACCCAGCAGCAGCCGCTGGCGCCGACCGGGGAGAACCCATGAAGCTGATCAAGGCCGAGCCGGCCGCGTCGCCCGCCCGCGTCGACCCGCCGGTGCGCGGCTCCCTGGTCGCCGGGCTGGTGCAGACACGCTGGCACGCCGACCCCGCGGAACACACCGGCGTGCTGCTCGACGGCATTCGGACCGCGGCAGCGGCCGGCGCCGAGGTGGTCTTCCTGCCGGAGCTGACCCTGTCCCGCTATCCGGCCGACACCCGCCCCTCCGGCGACGCCACCACCACCGCGGAAAACCTGTCGGACGGCCCGACGATCACCTTCGCCCGGACGGCAGCCGCCGAAGCAGGCGTCCACGTGCACGCCTCACTGTTCGAGCGGAGCCCCGGCGACGACGGGCTGGGCTTCAACACGGCGATCCTGGTCGCCCCGGACGGCACCCTCGTGGGCCGGCGCCGAAAGACGCACATCCCGAGGACCGCGGGGTACTACGAGGACCACTACTTCCGGCCGGGACCGGCCTCGCCGGACGCCTACCAGCCCGTGTCCCTGGCCGGCGGAGCCCGGATCGGCATGCCGACGTGCTGGGACGAGTGGTTCCCCGAGGTGGCCCGGGCGTACTCGCTGAACGGCACCGACGTCATCGCCTACCCGACGGCGATCGGCTCGGAACCCGACCACCCGGACTTCGACACCGCCCCGCTGTGGCGCCAGGTGATCGTCGCCAACGGGATCGCGAACGGCACGTTCATGGTCGTACCCAACCGGTGGGGCGAGGAGGGCCTGATCACCTTCTACGGCAGCTCGTTCATCTCCGACCCGTACGGCCGGGTCCTCGCCGAAGCACCGCGCTCCGGTGACGCGGTGCTGGTGGCGCCGCTCGACCTGGACCAGCGGCGGGACTGGCTGACCCTCTTCCCGTTCCTGGAGACCCGCCGCCCCGACACCTACCAACCCCTCACCGGATAGCCCCTCTTCGTTGTGGAGGTCTGAGCTGCGGCCCCCTCCGACGTCGGAGGTTGGGTGAGAGCTGGTTGTTGCCCCGGCGTGGGTAGTGCCTCCCGCCGGTCTGCTGCCCGGCCTCTGCGCGATCGGATCCGCGCCTGGGCGGCCACTATGATGCTGCCCATGACCAACTGGGCGCGCGTGTCGGACTTGCTGCAACACACGTCGGACCTCCCGGCCCTCGTCCTGCGCGGCTCCTGGGCCAACCGCCCGCCGATCGCCATTCCCCAGCAGGGCCGCTTCGAGCTGGTCCACCTCCTCAGCGGCCACTGGCTCCTGAACTCCCCTCTCTTCCCCGGCACCCCGTCGTCCGCGGGCACCTCGTCCGCGGGCACGTCGTCCGCGGGCACGTCGTCCGCGGGCACGTCGTCCTCGTCCGGCTCGTCCTCGGCCGGCTCGCCTTTCGCGCGCGAGTCGTTCGTCAGCGGCGAGCCGTCTTTCGTCGGCGCCGCGGGTGACCCCGCGTGGGTGGGCCAACCGGCCGGCATCGTCGCCGCGCCGACCGCCTGGTTCACGAACCCGGCCGAGACCGAAGCCGTCCCGCTGCCGGGCCGCGAGATCATCGCCGGTCGCCCGTGCTCCCGCCTGCGGGTGAGCTATTCGCGGCACAGCCGGCACTCCATGACCCTGTGGCTCGACGACGAGTGGCCGCTGGTCCTCGCCGCCCGCTCCGGCGAGCAGGACCCGGCCCGCTTCGAGGTCCGTGTCACGGAACTCCACCAGCCCTCCACCTCCGAGTCCCGGCGCTACACCGCACTCGCCTCCGAAGCGCACCTTTCCTCCACCCGCTGACGCACCCCACCCGCTGACGCCACCCCGCCCGCCGGCCCTCCCCGGCCCGCCCCACCCACCCAGCCGCCAAAGCCGGCTCGGCTGGTCGTGAGCGTTGTTCCATGGCGGTTGGGGCACCGCTGAGGGCCAGCCGCGTGGCTCGGCTGGTCGTGAGCGTGGATTCGGGGCGGTTGAGGGGCCGCTGAGGGCCAGCTGGGTGGGGTGAGCGTTGATCCGGGGCGGCAACGTTCGCTGTGCGGGGGCCGGTGCTGGCAGGCTGAGGGGAACCAGCATCGAGGAGGTTGTCGTGTCCCATCACGTGTACCGGCTCACCGAGGTGGTCGGGAGCAGCCCGGACAGCATCGAGGACGCCGTTCGCACCGCTATCAGCAAGGCTTCCCGGACCGTTCGCAACATCGAGTGGTTCGAGACGAAGGAGATCCGCGGTCAGGTGAACGACGGGGAGGTGGCCCACTTCCAGGTCACCCTGAAGATCGGCTTCCGCGTGGACGACTGACGCGCGCGGGATCGGCGCGGGCGGGATCGGCGCGGGCGGGGCTCAACTCACCTGCTTCGGGGTGTCACCCGGGTGGCACCCCGTTCCGCAACCGTCGCGGCCGGCCTGTCCCTCGTGCCGACGCCCGCATCCCACCCGTTCTGCGCGTCGGCGAGCCACCGTCGTCGCCCGCCTGGCCCAGCGCAACGCCGCCGCGCGGCCACCTGACGGAGATCTGGATCGATCGACTGAATGGTGCCACGATGACCTCATGGGGGTACGGGGGTGGCCGCGCAGCCGCATCTGGCTCTCCGCCGTCTACGCCGGGATCGGCGTGGCGCTGCTCACCGGGGCCTTCCTGCTGCTCTACCCGATCCGCAACACCGAGGGCTTCGGGACCGAGTTGCGGCTCGCGATCGGATCGAACCTCCTCGACATCGTCCTCGTCGTCATCGTCCTCCAGCCGCTCGTCGTCTACTTCAGCCGTAACGCCGTGCGCTGGCGCAACAGCCTCGACTACGGGGACGTGATCCGGCGCATCAACCGGGCCACCGAGCAGGTCGACGTCTGGAAACACTGGACCGGCCTGCTGGAGAACCAGTTCGAGCCGCGGTTCACGGCGGCCGTCCGCGGCGCCCTGGACCGCGGCGTGCGCTTCCGGATCATGCTGACCGACCCGTCCTGCCCGGACGCCGCGGACCGCGCCCGGCAGGTCGCGCCGCTCGACGCCCTGGCACTGATGCGCCAGAACGTCGAGCGGCTGGACGCCTTCCTCAGCGGGCTGCCGCCCCTGCGCCGGGAGCAGTTCCAGGTACGGGTCAGCTCGGTCGGTCCCGCGCACGCCCTCTATCGCGTGGACGACTGGATGTCGTACGGGCTGTTCCGCAACCGCCGGGTGAGCGAGAGCTCCCAGCGTGAGGTGCCGGTTCGTGGTGACATCGGCGAGCTGGCCCTGGAGGCGTTCGACGCCCGCTGGAACGGCACCGGCCTGACCGGGATAGCCGGCCACTACCGGATGCCGTTGCGATTCACCATCGACGACAAGTCCTCCGACCACGAGCTGCACTACGTCGTCCACGAGGGCGAGCGCTGGGTCGACGTCAACCCGGGCGCCCTGACGTATGCCTTCCACCCGAGCCACGAGGTGGAGATGCCGGGCGACGGCCGGTACGTGCTGGCCGAGCCGGACGCCGAGACGCGGGAGCGGGTGCTGGCCCTGTACGCCGCGAAGTACGGTCCTGGCCGTGGTGCCGTGCTGCTCCGCCTCAGCGCCGCCTAGAGCGGTGACCACCGGGAGCCAGCCACCATGATCCAGCTGGACGTGAGTGCTGTGCCCGGAACCGCGAGTCAGCACCGGGAGCCAGCTGGTTACCGGGCGATCCAGCGGGGACGGCCTCCCGCCCAACGAGGGTCCATCGCGCGAAGACCGACCTCGTTGAGCACTAGCCGGCGATGTGCAGGGCGCCCTTGCCGCCGTGCTTCGCCCGGTACATCGCCTCGTCCGCGGTGCGCAGCAGGGTGTCCGCCTCCACCGGACCGGCCGGTGACACGGCCAGCCCGACGCTCGCCCTGACCTCGACCTCGACGTCCGCCGCGATCCGGCACGGTGTCTCCAGCGCCTGCACGATCCGGCTCGCCGCGGAGGTGAAGCCGTCCGCCGGTGGCTGCCGGACCAGGACCGCGAACTCGTCACCGCCGAGGCGGGCGACGACGTCGGCCTCCTCGGTCATCGCGCGCAGCCGGATCGCCGTCTCCATCAGGACCGTGTCGCCGGCGGCGTGGCCGTACCGGTCGTTGACGGGTTTGAAGTCGTCGAGGTCGATGAGCAGGACGCCGATGTCGCCGGGCTCCCGCAGTGCGGCTTCCAGCTCGTCCAGGAACATCGCCCGGTTGGCGAGCCCGGTGAGGCTGTCGGTGAACGCCATCGTGTGCAGCCGGGCGGCGAGGACGTCGCGCTCGGCGAGCAGCTCCGCGTTGTCCCGGAACGCCACGATCTGCCGGGCCACCACGATCGCGGTGCTGCCGACCGCTCCGGCCAGGATCACCCAGGCCCGTACGTCGAGCCCGTGCACGATCAGCGTGCCGATCAGCAGCGAGTAGGTGGCGGCCACCGCCAGGTACGGCATCAGGCTGTACGGCCGGGTGCGTGCCGGCGGCCGGGCGGCGGCGCCGGCGCGGTACCGGCGGTGCTGCCACCAGCCGAGGATCATGAGGACGCCGTGGGCGGCGACGGTCATCGCGAAGATCGGGCCGGGGCGGCCGGCGCGGGCGAGTTCCGGCCCGAGCACCCGGGAGATCCCCTCGGCCACCGCGGCTACCGGCCCGAGGACACCGATGTGCCAGGTGAACGGTGCGGTGCCGCTCAGGTAGAGCCGGCCCACCACGAACGCGGCGAGCATCGCCGCAACCGGGCCGAGCACCACGCCGGCGACGTCACCGGCGGCCAGGACGTCCCAGCCGCTGGAGATGGTCCAGTAGAGCCCGTAGGCGCCGGCGGCCGCGATCACCGTGGCCATGTCGAGCAGGTAGCAGAGCCGCTCGCGGCGCGACCGGTGCGGCAGCGGGTAGGTCATGACGACCGCGACGAGCGTGAAGGAGCCGAGGCCGAGGCCGATCGTGCGGGGGATACCCGTACCGGTCAGGGAGCCGGCCGCCAGCGGCGCGGCCAGCGAGGCGAGGAACTGCACGGCGTCACCGAGGGTGAAGATCACTCCGGCGAACGCGAAGCCGACCCAGAACCGCCGCTCCGGATCGTCGCGGCCCATCAGCCGGGTCGCCCGGAACGCGTGATAGGTCATGGCCGCGGCGAACGACGCCACGACCAGCCAGCAGACGATCGGCTGCCACGGCTCGACCTGACCGGGGGAGAGGAACAGGAAGGCCAGCACGGCCGTGAGCGCCAGAACGCACACCGGAACGGCGCTCATGACCCTCCCGGTGTGCGCATCCGCTACCTCGAACTGTTCCCCCATCGGTCGCCCCGGCGGCCGCTTGAGGAAAACCCCCTTCGAAGCCGGCCCAACGAGCCGCACGCGTCGGCCGCTGGACGACAGCGGTCCGGGCGCCGACACGCGCGACGCCGCGATGCTCGCTGCCGCGGCCGCCTCGGTGTGCCGGTGAGGGGCGTGTCACCGTTGCTGGAACACGTCGGTCGACAGTACGGCGCTGCGTAGCCGGACCAGGCCCGGATTCGTCCAGCGGCAGCGCTCGATCAGGACGTCACTCATGTCGTCAGCGGGCGGAACCCGGTTGTTGGTGCCGGCCTGCTGCCAATCGTCGCCGGCCTCGCCGAACGGGGTGTCGTCGTGCAGCACGTTGTCCACGAACACGTCATGGGTTTGGGGCTTCTTCGGCAACGCGGACAACGTACGGCTGTGTGAGAACCGGTTTCCCTCGAGGCGGAAAGGCAGCTTGGTTCGCAGGATGGCGCCCAGGTCCTCGGGGTTGTACGGATGGATGAAGGAGACGATGGCCGACCGCACCGTCACCTCCCGGTCCCCCTGGTTGGGGTCAGTCACCTTCCGGCCGCCACCGATCGGGAAAGCCAGGTCGCGCACGACTTCGTGGAAGGCGATCGGGCAGTCGAAGATGACGTTCTCGGCGAAGAGGATCCGTTGCGCTCCCCGGTGGATGGTGACAGCGGCGCCGTCGGATTTCTGGGCAGAATTCGCTTCCGGTGCCCGGAAGCCCCAGATGCGGTTGCGCTCGAACCTGAGTGGTTGCGTACTGGTTCGCGGACCGGCCTTGATGTCTATGCCGTTCTCAGCTCTCGCGTGGACCCGTGGATAACCGGGGCCGGGCGGGAAAACGGGTTCGGGCCGGTGGACGTAGTGGCCTTCGGTCAGGTAGATGTCGTTGCCTTCCACGACCAGGTCAAGGCATTCCTGGTACGGGTTGGCGCCACCGTCGTCCCAGGTGACGCCCACGCCGTCGACGCAATCGCAAATTTCGTTGTCGAGCACCCGGTTGCCGACGTTGGGCACCCCGTCGACCCTGATCAGGACGGCCACCGAATCGTTCGGCGATGCCCGGCGGATCACGCAGTTCTGCACTGTGCAATGGTTCCCGACGAGCTGGATCCCGTGGGTGTCGACATCCTCGATGAACAGCGAGTCGAAGGTGATGTGTTCCGCGCCTTGCTTGACGATACAAGTGGCCAGCCCGGGCCCGCGAATGGTCAAGCCGTGCACGGCCCAGTGGGCGGCGCCGGAGGTGAACTGGAAGCCATCGGTCACCGCCTCATTGTTGATGCGGTTCCAGGGTCGCTTCGTGGTGTCGATGAACCGGATGAGCCGCCGGTGCCCGGCCGGGTTGGCTCGGTTGATGACACATTTGCCCCAGGCGCGATAGTCGCCGGGCTCAAGGATGTAGGTTCCGGCATTCGGGGATGCGTCGAATGCGTCGTTCCAAGTGGCGAAGTCGCCGGGCCGGAGGACGGCCGACGGTCCACCCGTCGCACCGATTTCCGGCAGCGGGTCGAGAAGAGGGCTCGACACGAGCGCGATTGTCTGTACCATTATTCCCCTTCGAATTCCCCTTCCATTTCCTTGCCCCCGCCACTGAGGCGACAGTACCGAGCCCCGAATCGGGACGGGAAGTCGTCTGTTTGCACTCATGCGGCATTCCGGCCCCGCCGTAAACGGCCGGTCCGGGATCCGGCCGGCCCGCGAGGCTCTGCAACTACATCCAGGTGGTGCAAGAACTTGCAGATGGCCCTAAGGTGGGCACGCAGCCCTCCGTCGAGGATGCCTAGCCTGCTCACCCCGGGAGATTTGTGCGCTCGTTCAGCAAGTTCTTGCTAGCCCTGTTCGTCGGCCTCGCCGGTGTCCTGGCCGTCACCGGCTCGGCCGCCGCCTCACCGCCGCCGCCCACCCCTCTCGGCGCACCCGACCTCGGCGGCTACTGCCGCTCGATCGGTTACGCCGGCGTCACCCTGACCGGCTCGACCGCCTACGACTGGCACTGCGCCGGCGACGGCGGCAGCCGGGGTGACCTCGGTTTCGACGCCGCCTGCCGCTGGACCTACGGCTCGGAGCACGCCGTCGACCGGATCGCGACCTTCACCGACCCCGCGTCGGTGACCTGCTGGATGGTCCAGCCGGACGTCGTCACGCCGGACTTCGAGCGATACTGCACGTCGACCGGCCACAGTGCCGCGGCGCTGCTCGGAACCACCGTCTACGACTGGCACTGCGTCAACTACAACCGGGCCGGACCGACCTACTTCGACATCGACGTGGCCGCCGCCTGCCAGGCGCTCACCCACGGTTACGCCCGGCTCGACCGCTTCGCCGACTTCCGCGACGCCTCGTCGTGGCAGTGCCGGGTCTGACGCCGTCACGACGGGGTGGTCGTCCGCTGACCGACACCACCCCGTCACCGTGCGGGTCCACACTGACAACATGGGCGTGGACCTGGGAAGTGTCGAGTTCTATGCGGGGCCGACGGTGCTCGGCGCGCCGGACGACCTGGACGAGGTCATCCGGAATTTCATCGCGGGTGCGACAACCAGCCTCTACATCGCCGTCCAGGAGCTCAACTCCCGGCCGATCGCCGAGGCCGTGCTCGCCGCCAAGGCACGCCGGCTACGGGTGCAGGTCATCCTCGAGGGCGACTACCTCACCGAGGAGAAACCCCCGGACGACCCGTGGAGCCTCACCGGCGAGAACGAGATCAACCGGGTCATCCACGCCGCCCTGCTGCGCGGCGGCGCCGACCTGATCACCGACCTGAACCCGAAGATCTTCCACCAGAAGTTCATCGTCCGTGACCCCGGCCTGCCCACCGCGGCGGCCCTGACCGGCTCGGCGAACTTCACCCTCACCGACACCGGCACCAACCCACCCGGGCTGCCACCGGGCGAGTCCGGCAACAACCTGAACCACCTGGTGATCCTGCACGGCAAGACAGCCGCCGCCCTCTACCTGGCCGAGTTCCAGCGGATGCGCACCGGCACGTTCGGCGCCATGCAGGAGCGGGTGCCCACCCGCCCCTCCGAGATCCGCCTCGGCAAGATCCGCGTGAAGCCCATCTTCGCCCCCGACCAGGGCCCGGAGATGGAGATCATGAAGCAGATGCTGAAGGCCCGCGAACGCGTCGACTTCGCGATGTTCACCTTCGCCCAGAGCTCCGGCATCGACGACACCATGATCTCCCTGCTCCGCGCCGGCCTGCCCATCCGCGGCGTCCTCGACCGCGGCCAGGGCGTCCAGAAGTGGGCCGCCACCCAGCCGTTGAAGGCCGCCGGCGCCGAGCTGTACGCGAACACCCACGGCAACGGCGTCCGCAAGGTCCACCACAAGCTGATGGTCATCGACAGGCAGCTGGTGATCGCCGGCAGCTTCAACTACACGGCACCGGCCGCCACCCTCAACGACGAGAACATCGTCGTCCTCGGCGACCTGGAGGAGACCGACCCCGACGCGAAGGCCGCCCAGCGGCAGCTGGCCGCGTACGCCCTCGACGAGATCGACCGGATCACGATGAAGCTCTCCCACCCCCTCTGATCTCGTCTCACCTCGCTGACGGGTTGCTCGTCGGTGTCCCCGTGACTGTGGTCGGCTGTGCGGAAAGCGTGTCGATCCGGCTGGCTTCCAGTGATGTCTCGCGGCCGTTCAAGCCCCCTGGGAGCCAGCTGACGGGTTCGGCTGGGTCTCAGCGTTGCCTCGCAGCGGTCGGAGCAATGGTGCGGGCCAGCCGGACGGGAACCGCGTGGGTGCGGGGAGTCAGGGAGTGGTTCGGCGGTAGCGGCCGGGTGGGAGGCCGAACTGGCGTTTGAAGGCGGCGGCGAACGCGAACTCGGAGGTGTAACCCACCTGGGTGGCGATGCCGCCGATGGGGGTGTCAGTACGTTGCAGCAGGCCGGCCGCGAGGGTCAGCCGCCACCAGGTCAGATACGTCATCGGCGGGCGCCCCAGCACCTCCGTGAACCGTCGGGCGAACGGCGCGCGGGACACTCCGGCGGACGCGGCCAGGCCGGCGACCGTCCAGGGGCGGGCCGGGTCGTGGTGCATGGCCTGCAACGCCGCGCCGGTGACCGGGTCGGTCAGGGCCGCGGCCCAGCCGACCGGGCTGGAACCGCCGAGCCAGGTGCGCAGCAGGTAGACCAGCAGGGTGTCGAGCAGCGCCGGGACCAGGGCCTCGGCACCTGGCCCGGGGCTGGTCAGTTCGGCGGCGAGCAGGTCGACCGTGGCGCGCAGGTGCGGGTGCCGGCCCCACTGCGCCGGGATGTGGATCAGGCCGGGCAGGTCGCGGATCAGGGGATGGACGAGGACCGGGTCGAGCTCGTAGGCGCCGCAGAGCGTCACGGTCGCGTCCGCGTCGCCGGGTGTGCCGACGACGGCGTAGCGGGGCAGATCCGCCAGGTCGGACGGTGCGCAAGCGGGCATTTCGGGCCGGGTGGAGGGCGAGTCGGCCAGCGTGTGCCCGTCACCGTGCGCACGGAAGACGATGTCACCGCCGGTGAGCGTGAGCGGTTGCGCGCCCGGGCGCAGCAGCAAGCATGTTCCGCGCAACACCACGTGGAAGCCGGCCGATCCGGGCACCGCCGCGAACTCCTGCGCCCACGGCGCGTGCCAGGCGATCAGCGCGGAACGCACCTTCCCGGTCCGCATCACGGCGAGCACGTCGCTCAATACATCCACGCCGTGAGCGTATCGTCAGCGAGACGCTGACACATAAAACCGAGAGCGTGAAGCATTCATCGTCCTGGTCGGTTTTCTTACGGTGGGTGCATGAGGGCAATGCGCATGCATGGGTACGGTCAACCGACGTCAATCCGGCCGGACATGGTGAAAACGCCGGTTCCGGGACCACGCGAAGTACTCGTCGAGGTGGCAGCCACGTCCTTCAACCCGTCCGAAGCCGGATTACGCCGTGGACTCCTCCGCGGCATCGTCGAGGTCGATCTCCCGTACATCATGGGCTTGGATCTTGCCGGAACGGTGACGAAACTCGGCCCGGACGTGCGCGGCCTGACCGAAGGCGATCGGGTGATCGGACGTGTTGATGGTGGCGCAGCCGCCGAGTACGCGGTCGCGCCCGCAGAAGCCCTGGTCCCCGTCCCGGAAAACGTCCCACTCACCGACGCCGCAGTCCTGCCGATCGCCGGCCTGACAGCCTGGCAGGCCGTTTTCGAACACGCCCACCTGTCCCCGGGCCACCGCGTGCTGATCAACGGCGCCGGCGCGATCGGCCGCCTGGCGATCCAACTCGCCCGTCACGCCGGCGCACACGTTGTCGCCCTGGCCACCTCACGCAACGTCGCCGCAGCCCAAACCGCCGGTGCGCACGAAACCCTGACCGCCCTCGGCGCAGCAGTCGAGCCGTTCGACGCGGTGATCCACCTTGCCCCCGCGGCCCCGCCTCCCGCGATGCTGCTCCTCCCCGGCGGCATCCTGGTGTCAGCGACCACGCCCGCCGACCAGCTCCCCGCCGGTGGAGTCCACTTCATCGTCCGCCACGACACGGCCGACCTCGCAGCGATGCTCAACCTGGTCAGCCAAGGCACCCTGCAGCTCGACGTAGCGGCCCGGCGACCACTCACCGACCTGCCGGACGTCCACCGCGAGGCCGAAGCCGGCCTCCTCCTCCCGGGCAAAACCCTGCTACTGCCCAAACGTCGCTGACCTACGGCTGGCCACCCGCAGCCGTAGCCGGCCACCGATCAGGGCCGGAACAACGTGGCTGGGCTACGGCCGAGCACCCGCGGCCGTAGCCCAGCCACCGTTCCGCACCGGGGTCAGGTGCGGAACGGCCCGGTGATGCAATAGGTGATCCCGCCCGACGACGACCCGGACGTCCCGCGCTGCGACGAGAAGTAGAGCCGGTTGCCCGCCGGGGTGAACGCCGGGCCGGTCAGCTCCGACGAGCCTTGGCCGGTGACCCGCAGGAAGACCGAGATCTTGTCGTCCGGGCTGATCAGCGCGATCTCCATGTTCCCGCCGTCCTCGGCCACGTACAGGTCGCCGTACGACGAGCCGGTGACGTTGTCGACGCCGGTCAGGGGTGCGGTTCCGGGGCTGACGAGGTTGTCGTCGTACGCGAGCTCGAAGGTCCCGGCGAGGAGGTTGACCTGCCACACCCGGTTGTCGCCCTTGGTGGTGAACCACACGGTGTCGTCCGCGTAGTGGCAGCCCTCGCCGCCGTTGAACGACTTGGAGCCGGCGACCTGGTAGCGGGTGGCGGTCGGGGAGCCGTCCGGGTCGGGCACGTTCTGCCAGGTGAACGAGCCGGAGGTGCCGGTGCCGGCCTTGAACACCTGGAGCGTGCCGGCCGACAGGTTGCCCCACGTGGCGGGGACGAACCGGTAGAAGCGGCCGTCGGTCTCGTCCTCGGTCAGGTAGACGACCTTGCGGACCGGGTCGGCGGCGGCGGCCTCGTGCTTGAAGCGGCCCATCGCCGGGCGTACGACAGCGGTGCCACCCAGCGGATAGGTCTCCCAGACCCGGCCGAGCGAGACCTCCTCGCAGGACAGCCAGGTGTTCCACGGGGTCTTGCCGCCGGCGCAGTTCTGGTTCGTCCCGGAGAGGATCCGCGACGCGCCGGTGACGTTGCCGCCGGCGTCGAACAGGATGCGCGACGCGCCGCCGCCGGCCGACGACGAGACCTCGGAGTTGGAGACGTAGACCCAGCCGCTGCCGTTGGGGATGACCGCACCGCCGTCGGGCGCGTCGTGCCAGACGTACGAGGTACCCGGCACCACCTGCCGCGACCGCGCGATCACCCTGCTGGTGAAGCCGGACGGCAGCTGGATGCCGTTCGCGTCAGCGGCCTGGAGCGGGCCGTAGGGGCCGGTCGCGTTCTGCGCCGGTGCGGCATAGGCAGCCGGCCACGCGGTGAAGGGCAGGGCCAGACCGCCCGCCCCGGCCACAGTGGCGCGCAGCAGTGATCGCCGGTCCATGGAACCTCCTGGATTTCCCGTTCGGGGGTGAGGTTCCAGATAGCCGGTTGTCTCTGTCCGGTGGCGAAACGCGCGGTGAAGCGGACGTCAATCGAGGAGGGCGAGTCCGCTGTGGACGGCGGCCGTCACGCGCTCCTCGTCGCCCGTCGCCAGCAGGTCCAGCAGCCCGCCGCGGAGCACGGTCAGGGCGAGGGTGCGGCGGGTGACGCCGTACGGTGAGTCCCGCTCGTCCGGCGGCTGGTAGGTGGCCAGCACCGCGAGCCAGTCCTCGACCGTCGCCCGGCCGAACCCGGCCCAGACACCGTCCGGCTCCACCAGGGATTTGGCGTAGGCCTCGGCCCACAGCCGGAGCAGCGGCCGGTGCCGCCCGGCGGAGAGCCACGACCAGAGGCGTTCCACGGCGGCGACCAGGCCGAGCGGTGTGCCGGCGTTGTCGAGCAGGGCGACCTCGTCGGCTCGTGCGCGGGCGATCAGGGCCCGGAGCAGGCCCTCCTTGCTGCCGAACAGGAAGATCAGCACCCGGGGGCTGGAGCCGATCGCGGCGGCCAGGGGGCGCAGGGACAGGTCGGTGAGGCCGTTGTCGAGCGCGTACCGGTAGGCGGCCTCGAGCAGTTCAACCTGGCGTGCGGATGGGGTTGTCGCCTCCTCGGACACGGGAGTAGCTTACCGTTACTGAAACAACCGTTTCAGTGTGGGCGCGGGGAGGTCTCATGAGAACGTCGACGTCACGAGTCAACCTCCGCCTCGCCACCCGCCCCGGCGATCTGGGCTGGATGGTGATGGCCCATGGCGAGATCTACTACCGCCAGTTCGGCTACACCACCGAGTTCGAGGCGCTCGTCGCCGGCATCGTCGGGGAGTATGCGACGCATCACGACCCGTCGTGCGAGGCCGTCTGGATCGCCGAGGTCGACGGGGTCCGCGCCGGCTGCGTCATGCTGATCGCCGGCAACGAGCCGGGGGTTGCCCGCCTGCGTGTCCTGCTGGTCAGCCCGGCGGCCCGCGGCCACGGCCTCGGCACCCGCCTGGTCGAGCAGTGCCTCACGTTCGCCCGCGAGAGCGGATACCGCCAGGTCACCCTATGGACCACCGCTGAGCAGGGGGCCGCCCGGCGCGTCTACGAGAACGCCGGCTTCACCAAGGTCGACGAGGAACCGCCGAGGCACCGGTGGGGCCACGACCTGGTCGGCCAGACGTGGTTGCTGGACCTCTGAGGAGACACCCCGCCGCCTGGGGGACAGCGAGAACGACCGATCTGTGCCTAAGGTGGCGCGATGCGATTACTTTCCACCGTGTCCGGATTGACCGCGATGGCGGTCCTGCTCACCGGCTGCGGCGCAACGGGGAATTCGGCGGCGGCACCTGGCGCTCCGGCGGCGAAGGCTCCGGCAGCGGAGTCTCCGGAGTCCGTGCGACAGCCGGCGGCTCTGGTCCCGGCAGCTGCCAAGGCCGCCGCGGCCAAACCGAAGTACGTGTTCCCGGTGCGCGCCAAGAACGTGTCGTTCCACAAGACCCACTCCGGCTATGCGGCGACGGACATCTTCGCCGCCTGCGGTAAGCCGGTCGTCGCCACCACCGGCGGCGTCGTTCTCGAGGTCAGCCGGGTCGACAAGTACAAGAAGAGCAAGAAGGACGGGCCGTACAACGGCGGCAAGTTCGTCTCCATCAAGGGCGACGACGGCGTCCGCTACTACGGCTCGCACCTGAGCAAGGTCCAGGCCGGCATCAACAAGGGCGTCCGCGTCAAGGCCGGCCAGGTGCTCGGCAAGGTCGGCAAGACCGGCAACTCCAGCGGCGTCTGCCACCTGCACTACGGCATCTCGCCGCCGTGCAAGAAGACCGGCGACTGGAAGGTCCGGCGGGGCGTGGTCTGGCCCGCGAAATACCTGACCTCGTGGCGCAAGGGCGGGCAGAAGAGCCCGGCCGCCGCGGTCAGGACCTGGAACAAAAAGCACAACTGCAAGGCCTGACAGCAATCGTACGGTGAACGAGCCCTCTCCTTTCGGATAGTCACCGTCCGGGGAACCGCATCGGTGCGGACGCTGATGTGTCCGCACCGATGCGGTTCCGCTGCGCTCCCCGGGTCAAGCGCCGGCCGTCAGCCGAGGGCGTTCCGGCAGGCGCTCGAGCGCCGGCCGTCAGCCGAGGCGTTCCGGCAGGCGCTCAAGCGGGCGCTCAGGGCAGAGCGTTCAAGAACGGCTCGTGACTGTTCTTGAACTCCCAGCTGTAGAAGCGGTCCCAGTTGATCGACCACGTCATCAGGCCGCGGAAGTTCGGGTTGGTGCCGCTGCGCGGGGCGTAACTCCCACAGCTGGTGCCCTTGACCAGGCAGTTCACGGCCTGCTGAACCGCCGCCGGTGCGACGTAGCCGTTGCCGGCGCTCACCGAGCTGGGCGCGCCGAACGCGACCTGGTCCTCGCGGAGCGCGGGGAACACGTTCGCGGTGTTGCCGGCCACCGGGAACCCGGCGAGCAGCATGTCAGTCATGGCGATGTGGAAGTCCGCGCCGCCCATCGAGTGGTACTGGTTGTCCAGGCCCATGATGGAACCCGAGTTGTAGTCCTGGACGTGCAGCACGGTGATGTCGTTGCGCAGCGCGTGGATCACCGGGAGGTAGGAGCCGGCGCGCGGGTCCTGTCCGCCCCACGGGCCCGAGCCGTAGTACTGGTATCCGAGCTGCACGAAGAACGTCTCCGGTGCCATCGTCAGCACGAAGCCGGCGCCGTACCGGGCCTTGAGCGAGCGCAGCGCCGAGATCAGGTTGACGATCACCGGGGTGGTCGGGTTCTTGAAGTCGGTGTCACCGGTGTTCAGCGACAGCGAGTGCCCCTCGAAGTCGACGTCCACGCCGTCCAGGCCGTATTTGTCGATGATCGCGCTGACCGAGCTGACGAACTTGTCACGGGCGCCGGTGGTGGTGAGCTGCACCTGGCCGTTGGCGCCGCCGATCGAGAGCAGCACCTTCTTGCCGGCCTGGCGCTTGGCCTTGATCGCCGCGATGAACTGGGCCTCGGTCTCCACGCCGGGGCACTCGGCGGCCGGGCAGAGCGTGAACCGGATGTCGCCGGAGGTGACGCTCGTCGGCTCACCGAAGGACAGGTTGATGATGTCCCAGTCGGCGGGCACGTCGGCCATCTTCAGGTAGCCGGCGCCGTTGGCGAAGCTGGCGTGCAGGTAACCGATGAGCGCATGCTTGGGCAGCGCACCGCCCGGGATCGGCGTGGTGGGCGACGTCGACGGTGACGGCGAAACCGACGGCGACACTGACGGTGAGACCGAGGGTGAGGCCGACGGGGACTTGGACGGTGAGGCGGAGGGGCTGGTCGGTGTCGGCGACGGGTTGGTGCCACCGCAGGCGCCGTTGTTGATCCAGACGTCCCACTGGCCGCTCTTCAGGACCGGGTCCTCGCCCTGTGTCCACCACTTGGCGGTGAAGTTCTTGCCGTCCCTGGAGGCGACGTTGTCCTTGACGTAGACGGAGGAGGCGCTCCAGGCGGGCGCGCACGCGACGGCCGCACTCGCGGTGGTACTGACATATACGGCTGAGCATGCGGCGGCCAGCGCGGCCGCCGTGGCAAGGATCACGGATCGACGCATGGCTAATTATTAGGACTGTTAACTGAAATAGTAAAGGGTTTCCCGGGTTGAGCCCGGCCCGGCAGCTCCGCCCGGCGGTGGCGGCAAAGGCTCAGGTGGCAACCAGGCCGCTGCGTAGTACGAGGACTGTGCGTCGGCCGTACATCTGCATTGTTCTTGTCCTAAGTCCGCCCGGCACGCCTGGCCGCGTCGATCACCGGGTCTGTCTCGTCGTCGAACTGGCCGATGACCTGCTCCAGGAGGTCCTCGAGCGTGACCAGGCCGACCACGCCCGCCGCGCCGCCCTGCCCGTTGGCGCCCTGCCCGTTGGCGCCCTGCCCGTTGCCGCCCTGCCCGTTGGCGCCCGCCGCGCCGCCCTGCCCGTTGCCGCCCTGCCCGTTGCCGCCCTCGCCCTCGTTGATGTCGCCGGAGACCAGCGCGAGATGGCTGCTCTGCTGGCGCATGAGGGCGATCGCGTCCAGGACGCTGGTGCCGGCCGGAAGAGGGACGGGCGCGGTCATCAGGGACCGGGCGGTCGCGGGAACGCCGTGGCTGGTGGCCTTCGCGGCGTCGCGCACGTGCACGACACCCGCGATCGAACCGTCGGGGCTGGTCACCGGCAGGCGGCTGCGGCCCGTGGCCGTGCTTCGCAATTCAACGGTACGGGCGTCCGCGTCCGCCTCCACCGAGATGATCTCGGACATCGGGACCATGACCTGCTGCACCGGGGTCGACTGGATCCGCAGCATCGCGGTGAGCAGCTCGTGCTCCGCCGCCGGGATCGTGCCGTGCTCCTTCGACGTCTGCAGCAGCATGCGCAGCTGCTCGGGGTTGTGCACCTGGGCCAGCTCGTCCTGCGGGGTGACCTTGAAGAGTCGCAGGCAGGCGTTGGCCAGGCCGTTGAGCGCGGCGAGAACCGGGCGGAAGACCGTGGTGAAGCCGACGAACGGGATTGCCAGGAGCTGTGCGGAGGTCTCCGGGTGGCTGATCGCCCACGACTTCGGGGCCATCTCGCCGACGACCACGTGCAGGAAGCCGACGAGCGCCACGGCCAGCACGAACGAGATGCCGTAGGCGACACCCTCCGGCAGGCCGGTCGCGGTGAACAGCGGCTCCAGCAGGTGCGCGACGGTCGGCTTCGCCAGCGCGCCCAGCCCGAGCGTGCACAGGGTGATGCCGAGCTGCGCGCCGGCCAGCATCATCGACAGGCGGCGGGTACCGGCCAGGGCGGCGCGGGCACCCCGCGAACCGTCGGCGGCGGCCTGCTCCAGGCGGTGCCGTTTCGCGGCGACCAGGGCGAACTCGGCGGCCACGAAGAAGGCGTTCAGCGCCAGCAGCAGCAGCGAGATGATCAGGGCCAGGCTGGTGCTCATGCGGACGCCTGCCTGTCGTGGACCACCATGGCGATGCGCTCGGGCACGTGCCGGTGGATGGAGAGCACGGTCAGGCCGGCGAAGCCCTGCGGCTGCGGCTCACCGTCCTCGTCCAGATGCGGGGGCAGTTCCACGTCGAGCCCTTCACCGACCTCCGGCAGGCGGCCCATCCGCGCCAGGATCAGGCCGGCGACCGTGTCGTACATGTCGTCGTCCGGAAGCCGCACACCGGTCGCCTCGGCGATCTCGTCGACCCGGGCCCGGCCCGGCACCACCCAGGTGCCGTCGTCCTCGCGCTCGATCACCGGCTCCGGCAGGTCGTCCTCGTCGCGGATCTCACCGACCAGCTCCTCGGCCACGTCCTCCAGGGTGATGATCCCGGCGAAACCGCCGTACTCGTCGACGACGATCGCCATCTGCCGGTGCGCGGCCTTGAGACTGTCCAGCACCTCGGGCAGCCGCGCCGACTCGGGCAGCACCACCGGCGGCGTGGCGAGATCACGGACCGGGGTGCTGCCACGGGCGGCCGGATCGAGGGTGACCACGTCGGCGACCGAGACCACACCGACCACGTCGTCGAGCCCGTCGCCGACCACCGGGAACCGGGAATGCCCGGTGCCCAGCAGGTCCACGACCAGCGACGCCGGCTGGGTGGCGCCGATCGTGGTGACGTCGACGCGGGGGCGCATGGCCTGTGCTGCCGTACGCGTACGGAAGTCCAGCCCGTGATCGAGCAGCCGGGCCGCCCGCGCGTCCAGCGTCCCGTGCGCGCCGGCGTTCTCGATGATCCGGTCCAGGTCCTCGGCGGTCGCACCCTGCGGCAACTCCTCGACCGGCTCGATGCCGATGGCGCGCAACAGCCGGTTCGCGGTGGCGTCGAACACCCGGATCACCGGGCCCACCACGGTCAGGTAGATCACCGTGGAGCGGGACAGCGCCCGGGCCAGCGTCTCGGGTTTCGCGATGGCCAGGTTCTTCGGGGCCAGCTCACCCAGCACCATCTGCACGACGGTCGCGAAGAGCAGCGCGAACACCATCGAGATCGAGGTACTGACGCCCTCCGACAACCCGGCGCTGCCGAGCAGCTCGGCGGTGCCGCGGCCGAGGAAGGGCTCGGCGACGTACCCGGCGAGCAGCGCGGTGACGGTGATGCCGACCTGGGCACCGGAGAGGACGAAGGAGAGCTTCTGGGTGACCTTGAGCGCCCGCGCGGCGGCCGCGTCACCCTGGTCAGCCATCGCCTTGAGCCGCCCCCGGTCGACCGCCACGTAGGCGAACTCCTGCGCCACGAAGTAGCCGGTTGCCGCGGTGAGCAGCACGATCGTGAGAATTCCAACGGTGATCAGCATGTGTGGTCACCAAAATATCAGCCGCCGGTCGCGGGCTTCGCGTGGTTTCGGGCGTGGCGCTCGTAGTCGCGCCTGTGCCGCTGTCCCGCTGTGCCGCTGTGCCGCTGTGCCGCCCGCTGACCTGCGGCCCGGGTAAGCGGCCCCGAGGCCTGGCCGCAGTTTCCCCAGCTGGTTGTGGGTGCTGCTTCACGGCCGGGGAGGCAGCCGCTGGGTGCCAGCTGGGTGGTTCGGCTGGGCGTGAGCGGGGGTTTTGCGGGTGTCGGGCGCCGCTGGGTGCCAGCTGGGTGGTTCGGCTGGGCGTGAGCGGGGGTTTTGCGGGTGTCGGGCGCCGCTGGGTGCCAGCTGGGTGGTTCGGCTGGGCGTGAGCGGGGGTTTTGCGCGTGTCGGGCACCGCTGGGTGCCAGC
>NZ_JBHTDO010000021.1:0-133408 GCF_042666575.1 Actinoplanes sp. GCM10030250
CGGCTGGCTCTGAGGGGTGCTTTTCGGCCCGGGGGCGGGGCTTCAGGGGGTGGGTGGGGTGGTGTGGACGGTGGGGTCGCCCTGATTCAGCCAGATTTCTGGGGTGTTTATGGGGAGGAAGGAGCGGTCGCCGCCTGGTTCGCGGGTGGTGGGGACGGTGTCGCCGCTGGGGAGGTGGACGATGAAGTTGACCGGCTTGGTGTCGTCGGTGAGGGCTATGTCGAACTCGGCCCAGCCGTTCGCGATGCGGGTGGGCGGCAAGGGCTTGTCCCAGGCGATCGTGGCGAGCTGGGCCGGGTCGATGCCGTCGCCCCACAGGTGCAGGCCCCAGCCGGTGTAGTCGCCGGCCGGGCGCTGGTAGCGCACGGTGGCGGAGGTGCGCGGCGGGCCGGCGTAGTGGACGGTTCGGACGGCGCTGGTCGCGGTGGTGCCGCCGGGGCCGGTCAGGACGGCGCGGTAGCGGATCTCGGTGCCGGGGGCCGGGTTCAGCGCCGTGAGGTCGTCGAAGGCGGTGTAGGCGGGTGACGAACTGTCCGAGCCGATCGGGGTCCAGGCGCCGCCGGCGAGGCTGCGCTCGAAGCGGACCACGTGCGTGGCGCGTTCGGGGTCGGCGACGGCCCGGACCTCCAGGCGGCCACGGACGTTGCTGCCCTCGGCGGGGGTCTCGATGGTGAGCTGCGGCGCGGGGACCCGGGCGCTGCGCGACGGGCTCGTGGCGGTGTGCCGGGCGTTGTCGAGCACCACCGCGCGGTACTGCACCGGGGTGCCGGCCCGCTGTGAGCTGACGTCGTGGAACACCCGGTAGGGAGCGGTGTCGTCGGTGCCGATCGGGGTCCAGGCGCCGTTGCCGGTGCGGGCGTAGAAGGTGACCTCGTAGAACGAGGAGCCGGCCACGGTGGCTTCGACCCGCATGCGGCCGCGTGACTCGGTGGCGGGAGCGGGCGCCGCGAGCGTGACGGCCGGGGCCGCCTTCGAGGGGGGAATGCGGCCGTCCGAGGCGTACACGATGGCGGAGAGTGGGGGAACGCTCAGGGTGAGACGGCGGTCGGTGCCGGTGGTGACGCGGCCCTGGCCGCTGCCGTAGACGCGCTCGAAGGTGCGTTTGGCGGCGTAGGTGGGGATGGCTGCGGTCTGCGGTTGTTCGCTGTTGTTGAGTGCTACCACGTATTCGCGCTGCTGACCGCGGTCGATGCGGGAGAACGCGTAGACGCCCGCGCTGTCGGCGGCGTAACGATGCTGGTGGGCGCCGTCGCGCAGGGCCGGGTGCTGCCGGGTGATGGCGGCCAGTCCGCTGATGCTGCGGTAGAGCGGGTGGGAGGACACGAAGTTGCTCTGCGCGTGGGTGGCGCCGGTGCCGAGGAGATCGTCGTCGAGATATTCCGGTACGCGGCTGGCGAACATCGTCTGCCGGGCGTCCTGGTCGCCGCCGGGGCCGGTGAAGCCCTGCTCGTCGCCGTAGTAGACGACCGGGTTGCCGCGGGAGAAGTACATCAGCTCGTGGGCGAGACGGTCGCGGGCCAGCCACTCGGTGTCGCCGGCGCCCGGGTTGTCGGTCACCACGAAGTTGCCGATCCGGCCCATGTCGTGGTTACCGAGGAACGTCGGCAGCTGGTAGACGTTCGAGTCGGCGTCGGTGTACCAGTCGTCGCCGGCGAAGAACTGGCCGAGCTCACCCGCCGGGCGGCCGCGGGAGGCGAAGTTGCGGGCCGCGTCCTGGAACGGGAAGTCGATGACCGCCTGCATCCGGTTGCGGGTGGTGTACTGCGAGGTGAAGCTGCGGCTGGTGTCGAAGACCTCGCCGAACATGAAGAACTCGCGCTTGCCGTGCGCCCGGGCGAAGCTGAGCACCTCGGGGCCGAACCGCTGCCAGAACTGGTCGTCGACGTGCTTCATCGTGTCGATCCGGAAGCCGTCGACGCCGAAGTCGGCGATCCAGGTCTTGTAGATGTCGATCATGCCGCGGACGACGCGGGGGTGCTCGGTGAACAGGTCGTCGAGACCGAAGAAGTCGCCGTAGTACGAGTTCTCGCCGGTGAACGTCGTGTCGCCGCGGTTGTGGTAGAGCGTGACGTCGTTGAGCCAGGCCGGCACCTTCAGGTCGCGCTCGGCGGGGTCCAGCACCGGCGTGTACGGGAAGGAGACGGCCGGGTCGAGAGCCGGGAAGCGGCCGGTGCCCGCGTAGTCACGATCGTCGAAAGGCGCGCCGGCAGCCGTACGATAAGGAGCTTGATCTTTGCTGATGTAGGGCTGCCGGGCTCCCTCGGCGTAACCCACGACGTCGGCCGTGTGGTTGGTGATGATGTCGAAGTAGACCTTCATGCCGCGGGCGTGCGCGGCGTCGACGAGCGCACGCAGATCGTCGTTGCTGCCCAGGTGCGGGTCGATGCGGGTGAAGTCGGTGATCCAGTAACCGTGGTAGCCGGCGGACGGGCCGTCCTCCGGCTGCACCGGCTTGTTCTTGAAGCTGGGCGTCAGCCAGATCGACGTCGTGCCCAGCCCCTGGACGTAATCCATGCGCTGCAACAGCCCGCGCAGGTCACCCCCGTTGTAGAAGCCCTTGCGCGTGGGATCGAAACCGGACACGAGCGGGTCGGCGGGCAGCCCGCCGGTGTCGTTGCCGGTGTCGCCGTTCTCGAAGCGGTCGGCCATGACGAAGTAGAAGTTCTCGTCGGTGACCGGCGAGCGCAGCGCATGCCGGCCCGGTAGAGCGCCGCCCGAGGTGGCCTGAGCGGGCGTGACGGACAGGGCCCCCGCGAGAACCGAGGTCAGGACAACCGCGATCGAGCGACGCATCGACATGCGTACCGATGGTAATCACGCGCCGATCACCCGGTGGGCGCATGTCGGATTAGCCGCGAACCTCGGATTCGGCAGGTACGAAGTAATCGCTCTTCTTCAACTGGGTCTCGCCGGCCGGCCGCTGGCGCGGGGTCCTCACCATGCGCGGGATGTGCTTCGCGCAGTGGATGTACGCCTCGTGCACCCGGGCGACGACCCAGAGCCGGGCGCGCTGACCCGGCGGGGTGTCGGGCCCCTCGTCGGGGTCTTCCACGATTTCGGCCGTACCGTTGACGTGCAGCCCGATGACCTCGCCGAAGTCGACGAAGAGCAGCCCGACGCCGGCGTTCTCGGTGATGTTGCCGAGGCTCGCCATGACGCCGTTGCCGCGATATTCCGGCCAGCTGATGTGCTCGGTGTCGAGCACCCGGACGAACCCGGGCGGACCGGCCCGGAAGGTGTTGTCGCAGGAACCGGTCCCGTCCGCGGTGGCGAGGAACATCATCTGCTGGCGACCGATGAAGTGGCGCATCGCGTCGTTGAGGTGGTGCAGGGTCTGTCGCGATTCGAAGGCGTCGGCCCGTTCCCGGGTGCCGAGCCGATCCTGCAGTTCCCGTTCACCGTGGTTCATGATGACCCTTCTTGCCGGCGGACTGGTCCTCCCCGCTGGGCCACAGTTTCGTACCGTAGTCGGTTGATTGCACAGAGTTGCAAGTTGCAGGGTTTGGTTTGGTGGGAGCGTCTTTGCAGGCCGGCGGGCTCGTGTTGATCCAGGAGGCTTGTCAAGGTCGGCACCGCAGGGCCAGATATCACTCGATGTGTGCGCCTGTACACGCTGGTTCGGCGGTCACGGCGGCGTTTGTGTCGGTGGTGAGGGCTAGCGTTCGGCGTGAGGTAGGACTTCGGAAGGCCGCCGGTTCAGGAAGAAGGTGCGGATGTCGGCGGCCAGCAGGTCGGGGACCTCCATCGCGGCGAAGTGGCCGCCGCGGTCGAACTCGGACCAGTGGCGGATGTCGTAGAGGCGTTCGGCGAGGGGGCGGACGGACTGGGTGATGTCGTGGGCGAACACCGCCACGCCGAGCGGCACCGGGCACGGTGCGGTGCCGCGCGGGGTCTCGCGGTGCAGGCGGGCGGAGGAGGCCGCGGTGGCGGTCAGCCAGTACAGGGAGACGTCGGTGAGCATGCGGTCGTCGCTGATCGGGGAGCGCGGGTCGGTCCACTGGGCGAACCGTTCGGCGATCCAGGCGAGCTGGCCGACCGGGGAGTCGGTCAGCGCGTACCCGATGGTCTGTGGTGTCTGGGCCTGGAGGGCCTGGTAGGGCGGGCGGTTGGCGATCAGTTGGCGGATCTTGGCGAGGCGGGCCTCGTCGGTGGCGGAGAGCTCGATGTCGGCGTCCGGTGCGGGGCGGGTGGGCAGGTAGTTGACGTGGACGCCGACCACTCGCTCGGGTGCCACCGAGCCGAGGGCGATCGAGATGCCGGAGCCGAAGTCGCCGCCGTGGGCGCCGTAGCGGTCGTAGCCGAGGCGGTCCATCAGCTCGGCCCAGGCCCGGGCGACGCGGACGATGTCCCAGCCGCGCTCGGAGGTGGGGCCGGAGAAGCCGTAGCCGGGGATGGACGGGATGACCAGGTGGAAGTCGCGGGAAAGGGGCTCGATCACGTCGAGGAACTCGAGGAACGAGCCGGGCCAGCCGTGGGTCAGCACCAGGGGGAGTGCGTCCGGCTTCGTCGACCGTACGGAAATGAAGTGGATCTTTTGGTTGTCGATCTCGGTGGTGAAGTGGGGGAGTTTGTTGAGCTCGGTCTCGTGGGTGCGCCAGTCGTAGCCGGTGCGCCAGTGTTCGGCCAGTTCCCTGAGCCTTGCGAGCGGGAAGCCGTAGTCCCAGCCGGCGTCGGTGATCTCGTTGGGCCAGCGGGTGCGGGAGAGGCGGTCGGACAGGTCGTCGAGGTCGGCTTGCGGGATGGTGATGCGGAACGGTGCGATCACTGTCGGCTCCTGGTGTTAGCGTGACTAACGTTTGGAACACTAACGGTATCGCGTTTGTTGGTGGTGCTAACGGTTCGTAAGGCTTGTCACAAAGGACCCTGGGCGGAACCGCCACGGGCCTCCACCCTGACGGGTGCCTGGAGCAGCAGGCGCGCGGGACGTTCATGACACGGGATCCGGTGGAAGAATTTTCGGCGGCGATGTCAAGACGGCGGCGGTGGCTCCGACCAACCGGCGAAACGTCGAGCAGAGGAGCACATCATGCAGTTTTTGATCAGCTTGCACATCAACCCGGCCGTGCTGGAAGCGCTCACCGCCGAGGAGCAGGCGGCGATCGGCGAGGGCCACGGCAAGTTGATGGAGGCGATCAAGGAGTCCGGCGAGCTGATCACCACGCTGGCGCTCGCGGACCCCTCCCAGGCTGCGGTCGTGTCGGTGCGCAACAGCCAGCCGGTCGTCACGGACGGCCCGTTCCTGGAGGCCAAGGAGTTCCTCGGCGGCTTCTACCTGATCGACTGCGAGAGCCGGGAGCGGGCGATCGAGCTGGCCGCGCAGATCCCGGACGCGGCCATTGAGGGCCTGGGCGTCGAGATCCGGCCGGTGATGTTCTCCGACGGAAACCTCGAAGCGTGACCGATCCGGCCATCGAGGACCTGCTGCGTGAGTGCACGCCGCAGGTCCTCGGCGCGCTGGTGCGCCGGCACGGCCAGTTCGACGGGTGTGAGGACGCCGTGCAGGAGGCGGTTCTCGCCGCGACCGTGCAATGGCCGGCCGAGGGAGTGCCCGCCAACCCCCGTGGCTGGCTGACGGCCGTCGCCTCCCGGCGCCTGATCGACCACATGCGCAGCGACCTGGCCCGCCGCGAACGCGAGACGGCGCTGGCCGCCGAGGTCGGGCCGGCCGGCGTGCCGGACACGGACGACACCCTCGTGCTGCTGTTCCTGTGCTGTCACCCCACGCTGACCCCGGCCTCGCAGACGGCGCTGACGCTGCGGGCCGTCGGTGGGCTGACCACCGCGGAGATCGCGCGAGCGTTCCTGGTGCCGGAAGCCACGATGGCGGCCCGGATCAGCCGCGCCAAGCAGCGGATCAGGGCGGCCGGCAGCTCGTTCCGCCTGCCGGCCGGTGCCGAGCTCGAGGAACGGCTGCGGGTGGTGCTCCAGGTGCTCTATCTGATCTTCAACGAGGGGTATACGGCGTCGTCCGGCGACTCGCTGCATCGCGCTGACCTGGCGCGGGAGGCGATCCGGCTGGTCCGGATGGTGCACGCGCAGCTGCCCGAGGACAGCGAGGTGGCGGGACTTCTCGCGCTGATGCTGCTGACCGATGCCCGGCGCGGGACCCGGACCACGGCCGCGGGGGACCTGGTGCCGCTCGAGGAGCAGGACCGTTCGCTGTGGGATCGGCGGCTGATCGACGAGGGCATGGAACTGGCGAAGGCGTCGCTGGGCGGGACCTCGCTGGGGCCGTACCAGCTGCAGGCGGCGATCGCGGCGACACACGCGGACGCCGCCACGGCAGGGGAGACGAACTGGCGGCAGGTGCACGCGCTGTACCTGATCCTGGAGCGGGTCGCGCCCAATCCGATGGTGACGCTGAACCGGGCCATCGCGCTGGCGGAGATCGAGGGGCCGGCCGCCGGGCTGGATCTGCTGTCGGCGCTGGACGGTGACGAGCGGATGGCGGACCACTACCGGCTGGTGTCGGTGCGGGCCCACCTGCTGGAGAAGGCGGGTGACACCGCGGCGGCGTACGAGAGTTACCGGCGGGCGGCGAGGATGACGGCGAGCCTCGCCGAGCGGCGCTACCTGGAGACACGGGCTCGTTTGGTCTCACCCTGAGTGAGCACCATCCAGGAGGATAAGGGCATGCGTGTACGCAGAATCGTGGACCTTTCCGTACCGATCGGCCCCGGGACCCAGGTCTATCCGGGCGACCCGGTTCCGCGGTTCACCGAGCACTCGACTGTGCGCCGCGACGGGTTCAACCTGCTCCACCTGGAACTCGGCTCGCAGACCGGGACGCACGTCGACGCGCCCTACCACTTCCGGGACGGCGCACCCCGCATCAACGAACTCGACCTCGGTCTGTTCGCGGGGCCCGCGGTGCTCATCGACGTGCGTGGTGCCGGTTCCCGCGTACCCGTCACCTGGGACCGCATCGCCCCCGCCGCCTCCCGCCTCGGCCCCGGTGTCATCGCCCTGATCTGCACCGGCTGGTCCGCCCACTACGGCACACCGGCCTACTTCGACCACCCCTACCTCGCCGCCGACGCCTGCCGGCGGATGCTCGACCTGGGCGTGCGGACCTTCTGCGTCGACACCATCAGCCTCGACGAGACTCCCGGCGAACAGCACCCGGGCGACGGCTATCCGGTGCACCACCTGATCGCGGCGGCCGGCGGGGTGATCGGCGAGAACTTCCGCAACCTGGAGCTCGTCGACTTCCCGGACCCGCTGGTGACCTGCCTGCCGATCGCCCTGGAGGACGCGGACGGAGCGCCGGTCCGCGCGGTCGCCCTGCAACTGGACGTGTGACCGGCGAAACCGGCCCGCTCCGAAGGCTCACCTGCGCGCGGCCGGTGCCGAACTGAGGGTCACTGGAACTCCGGCCACAGAATTCGCGCAAGGGTGAATGATGATCAACGCAACAATTGCTCCGGAACCGGCGACCGCTCTCGAGCTGCCCGAGACCGGCACCGCGATCTTCCTGGTGCTGGGTGAGGGCGTGAACGTCCGATCGCGGCTGGAGTCCATCGGCGACGGCGTCTTCGAGGTGGCCGCCCCGCTGGAGACGACCGGCCCGTCGGTGCTCAAGACCGGTGACGAGTTCGAGGTGTTCTGGGCGCCGCCGCGTACCCGCGTGGTCGTGCCCTGCCGGCTGGTCGCCATCTCGGACAGCACCCCGTTCCGGTGGACGCTCGAGCCCCTGGCGAAGCCGCAGCAGAGCAACCGGCGCGAGTTCGTCCGCGGCGGCGGCGGCGCGGCGGTCCGGCTCGGCGTCGGCTTCGAGCCTGACGGTGACGGCGCTGACGGCGCTGACGGCGTGACGGTCGAGGGCGCTCTCCTGGACATCAGTGAGGGCGGGTTGCGCTGCTGGATCGACGAGCCGGTGTCGCTGGCGCCCGGCGACCAGACGCGGGCCACGGTGTGGCTCGGTGACGAGCAGGTGGAGCTGACCGGCACGGTCCATACGGTGCGTGAGGCTCCCCACGGCGACCCCGGCCGCCACGTCATCCTCACCTTCGAGACCATGGAGGACACGGCCCGGATGATCCGCCTCCACATCCTCGCCTGGGAGATCAACGAACGCCGTTTGAGCCGCCAGAACGACTGACACGCCGATCGCGCCGCTCACCCGTGTCACAGACGGCCGCGCTGTCTTGACTCAGGTCCTGGAATCACACTTCGGATTCAGGATGTGATGCGGTGACGGTCATGGGAGTGGACAGGGTGAGCCGGGCTGAGGACTTCGAGGAACTGCGGCCGCTGCTGTTCTCGATCGCCTATCGGATCCTGGGCAGCGTCAGCGAGGCTGAGGACGCTGTCCAGGAGACGTGGCTGGGGTACGAGGGGTACCGCGAGCGGCCGGATTCGCCCAAGGCGTTCCTGTCGACGGTGGTCACCCGGATTTCGATAAACGTGCTGCGCTCGGCTCGGGTGCGGCGCGAGGCGTACGTCGGGCCGTGGTTTCCGGAACCGTTGCTCGCCGACCCGTACGAGGATCCGGAGCGGTCGGCGGAACTGGCAGACTCGGTCTCGATGGCGGCCCTGCTGCTGCTGGAGCGGCTCAGCCCGCTCGAGCGCGCGGTCTTCGTGCTGCGGGAGGTGTTCGGGTTCGGCTTCACCGAGATCGCCTCAGCGGTGGGCCGGTCCGAGGCCGCGTGCCGGCAGCTGGCCGTCCGGGCGCGCCGGCACATGGACGCCGGCCGGCCCCGCTTCGAGGCCGACCGGCGGGAGCGGGAGCAGCTCGCCGACCGGTTCTTCGAGGCGTTCCGGGAGGGTGATCTCGACGCGCTGCGGCACCTGCTCGCCGCCGACGTGCAGATGACCGGCGACGGCGGTGGCAAGGCCCCGCAACTGCCGAAGCCCCTTCTCGGACCCGAGAACGTGGCCCGAGTGCTTGCCGCGGTCGCCGCGCCGCTGGCCGGGATCGGTGTCTTCGTGGAGGCGCGCCCGGTGAACGGGCAGCCGGGTGCGATCCTGCGTGACCGGGACGCCAAGGCCCTGAACGCTCTGACGCTCGACATCCTCGACGGCCGGATCCAGACGATCCGCATCGTGTCCAACCCCGACAAACTGGCGCACCTGGGGCCGGTGGCGGATGCGTGGGCGCTGTCCCGTGAGTTCAACCGGCTCCGCCGGGGCGAGGGGGGACGACGATGAACCTCGACGTCTGGCTCTGGATCGCCGCCGGCCTGCTGGCCGCTGTACTGCTCGTCAGCACCTCCAAGATGTTCGTGCCGCGGGAGAGGATCGCCGCCCTGGGTCACGCGGGGGAGTGGGTGATGGACTTCAGCCCGCGTGCCCTCCGGATCATCGGATCCCTCGAGATCCTGGCGGCGGCGGGGCTGATCCTGCCCGCTCTGCTGGACATCGCCCCTGTTCTGGTGCCGGTGACGGCGGTCTGTGTGGCGCTGCTGTTCGCCTGCGCGGCCACCATGCGCCTGCGCCGCGGCGAGCGCGCGACCATCACGGCCGACCTGATCTACCTCGCCATAGCCGTTTTCGTGGCCTGGGGCCGCTTCGGCCCACAACCCTTCCCCACGTAAAGCCCCAGCCCGATCCCGCGCCCCCGCCCCCGCCCCCGCCCGTCAGGCTCGCCCGCGACGGTGCAAGCCAGCTGGCTCTGAGGGGTGCGTTACGCGCGAGTAGCCCCCGCTCACGGCCAGCTGGTTGGTTCGGCTGGCTTTGAGGGGTGCGTTACGGGTGAGTAACCCCCGCTGGCGGCCAGCTGGGTGGGGGTGGGGCGGCGGAGGACGGTTACGCCGATCAGGAAGGCGGTCAGAAGGAGGGCGGCGGAGAGGGTGAAGGCGAGGCGGTAACCGCTGGTCAGGGCGGTGGCCTGGTCGGCGCCTGCGGTTAGGAGACCGTCGGTGCGGGAGGCGGCGAGGGTGGAGAGGACCGCTACGCCGAGGGCCATGCCTACCTGCTGGGTGGTGTTGAACAGGCCGGACGCCAGGCCGGCGTCGCTCTCCCGGGCGCCGGACATGCCCAGCGTGGCGAGGGCGGGGAGGACAAGGCCGCCGCCGGAGATCAGGAGCATGGGCGGGAGGAGGTGGGTGACGTAGTCGGCGCGTACCGGGATCTGGCTCAGGAGGGCCATCGCTGAGATCAGCATGGTCAGGCCGGCCAGCAGGACGGTGCGGGCGCCGAAGCGGGAGGTCAGGCGGGCGGAGGCGAACAGGGAGATCGCGCCGATGCCGACGGCCGCGGGGAGCATGGCCAGGCCGGTCTGCAGGGCGGTGTAGCCGAGGACCTTCTGCATGTGGAGCGCCACCAGGACCTGGAAGGCGAACATGCCGGAGAGTGCCAGCATCTGGGCGAGGTTGGCGCCGGTGACGTTGCGGGAGCGCAGGATGCGCAGCGGCATGAGCGGGGTTCGGGCGGTGGCCTGGCGGGCGGCGAAACCGGCGAGCAGGGCCAGCGACACGGCGCCCAGGCCGAGGGTGTGTGTGGCCGTCCAGCCGTACTGCTCGACCTTGACCACGGTGTAGATGCCGAGCATCAGTCCGGAAGTGACCAGCACGGCGCCCAGCACGTCGGCGCCGGCGGCCAGGCCGGCTCCGCGGTCGCGGGGGAGGGTGATCGCGCCCAGGGTGATGGTGGCGATCCCGATCGGCACGTTGATGAAGAAGATCCAGGGCCAGCTGAGGGTATCGGTGAGGACGCCGCCGAGTACCTGGCCGATGGAGGCGCCGGCGGCTCCGGTGAAGCTGAAGACCGCGATGGCTGTGGCGCGTCCGGCCGGGTCGGTGAAGAGGGTGACCAGGATGCCGAGGACGACGGCTGCTGCCATGGCGCTGCCGGCGCCCTGCAGGAAGCGGGCGGCGATCAGCGTCCCGGGGCTGGAGGCGGCTCCGGCGAGCAGGGACGCGAGGGTGAAGACGGCGTTGCCGGTGAGGAACATGGTGCGGCGGCCGAGGAGGTCGCCGAGCCGGCCGGCCAGCAGGAGCAGGCCGCCGAAGGGGATCAGGTAGGCGTTGACCATCCAGCTGAGGCCGGCTGGTGAGAAGCCGACGTCGTGCTGGATGGCGGGCATCGCGACGGTGACGATGCTGCCGTCGAGCACGGTCATCAGGCCGGCGGCCGAGAGCACGGCGAGCGCGGTCCAGCGGGAGTGCGGCATGGTTCCTCCTCAGGAATGTACCCAAGGAAGGACGCTAGCAGATAGTCCCGTTGAAGACGATCCTCGACGGACCTACTTTGCCCGCTCCCGTGCCCGGCGGGCCGGTTGTGCGGTCTCCCCGGCAGTGGCCAGATGGCCGGTGGCCAGGCGGTTCAGGGCGCGCACCAGTACGTCACGTTCGTCGCCGGGTAGTGAGGCCAGCGCGTCGCGGTGCACGCCGTCGACGATCTCCTGGCTGCGCCTTGCGATCTCGGCGCCGGGAGCGGTCACCGCGATGATCCGGGCACGGCGATCGGTGCTGGATTGGCGCCGTTCCGCGTACCCCGCCTTCTCGAGGGCATCCACGGTGACCACCATCGTGGTCTTGTCCATGTCGCCCAGCTCGGCCAGCTGGATCTGGGTGCGCTCGGCCTCCAGGGCGTGCACGAGCACGCAGTGCATGCGCGAGGTGAGGCCGATCTCGGCGAGGGCGGCCGTCATCCTCGAGCGCAGGACGTGGCTGGTGTGATCCAGCAGGAACGACAGGTCGGACTCGGTGCGAGCGGGTGCCATCGCGGTCATGGGTCCAGCGTAGTTCCGCTGCGGATGATCTGCGATCGACTGTGTTGCAAACGGAAAGGCCGCCGCCCGGCGGTTGCGGATCACCACAACCGGGCCGGACGGCGGCCGGTCTGTTCGCTCAGACGCGGAAGCGGGCGACAACCGACTGCAGATCGGAGGACATGCGGGCGAGTTCCTGGGCCGACTGCTGTGTCTGACCCACCGTGACCGTGGTCGTCTTCGCGGCCGCGGCGACGCTGGCGATGTTGTCGGTGATGCTGCTGCTGCCCTGGGACGCCTCGATGATCGACCGGCTCATCTCGGCGGTGGTCGCGGTCTGCTCCTCGACGGCGGAGGCGATCGTCATCTGGTAGTCGTTGATCTGCGAGATGATCGTCGAGATCTCGGTGATGGCGGCGACCGCGTTGTTGGTGTCCGCCTGGATGGCCTCCACCCGGCGGGAGATGTCCTCAGTGGCCTTCGCGGTCTCCTGAGCCAGTTCCTTCACCTCGCCCGCGACAACGGCGAAGCCCTTACCGGTCTCACCCGCGCGGGCCGCCTCGATCGTGGCGTTGAGAGCGAGCAGGTTCGTCTGCTCGGCGATCGACGTGATCACCTTGACCACGTTGCCGATCTCGGCCGACGAGTCGCCCAGTTTGGACACGGTGGTCTGCGCCGTGGCGGCCGCGGTCACCGCCTGCGAGGCAACCCCCGCGGCGTCACTGGCCGACTGGGAGATCTCCCGGATCGCGGAACCCATCTCCTCGGCGCCGGCAGCGACGGCCTGCACGCTGTGTGAGACGTCCTCCGAGGCCGAGGCGAGCAGGGTCGTCTGGTTGGAGGTGTCGTTGGCGGTGCCGGCGATCGCCTCGGCGGAGGCGGAGAATTGATGCGACGAGTCGGCCAGCATCCGCGACGAGTCGGCGAGCGCGCTCACGGTCACCCGGATCGAGTCGGTGGCCCGGTTGACCGCCTGCGCCATCTGGCCGACCTCGTCGGCGCCGGTGGCCCGGGCGGTCTGGGTGAGGTCACCGTCGGCGACGGCGTCGAGCACCGTGCGTACGCTCGCGAGGCGCCGCGAGACGCTGCGGCCGATCACCAGGGCCAGGGCGATGGAGAGCAGCACGCCCACCGTGACGAGCACGATGATCAGGGTCCGCGCGTTGCTGACCTGCTGGTGTGCGTCGGTGCCGGCCTGTGCGGTCTGTGCGCGCTCGAGGGTCATGAGCTCGTCGACCGCCGTGTTCATGGTGTTCTCGGCCTCGCCCCAGAGGGCGTACTGGTCGGGGAGAGCGGTGGGCAGTTCGACACCGGCGGGTACGGGGTCGCGGAACAGCAGAAGGTTGACCAGCGCCCGATACTGCTTCCAGGCCCCGTCAAACGCCTTGACCTGCGTCGACCAGGTTGCCGAGTCCTCGGGGACGGAGGCGTACTGGGCGCTCGCGGTGTCCACGGCCTGCTGCGCGTCCTTGACCTCCTTCTCGAAGTTCGTCTTCTCCGCCTCGCTCTGGGCGCCTTGATGCAGGAACAGGCCGCGATACATGTCGGCCATGCCGTTCTGGAGGACGACCAGGGAGTCCAGCCTGGTGATGTTGCCGGCCTGCAGCCGTTGCACCCCGGAGTCCAGTGATCCCATCCGGGACCAGGCGACCCCAGCGGTCACCACGGCGACGATCGCGACAACCGCCACCGCCACCACGATCTTCGTACCCACCCGCAGGTTGTTGAGCCTGCTCCACGGTGTTCGCGGCGAACCGGCCTGCTCCATCAGCGCTCCCAGTGAGAGGATCCCCGCCCGGTCCGGGCAGAGCACACATTCCTGATCGGCCGGGACGCGACCACCCTGAGGCGACATTTATGGCGCGGCGGACAGCAGCCGCCCGCAGTCGCCCGCCCGGACGGCACGATCCGGGAGGATGGAGTGGTGACCGTCGAATCGTCCCTGGCTTTTGTCCTCGCCGCTGTCGCGGTGATCGTCGTGGTGCGGTGGGTGGCCGATCGAACCGGGCTTCCGGCGGCTGCGCTGCTGCCGATCGTCGGCATCGCCTATGCGCTGCTTCCCGGCCCCAACATCCAGCTCGAGCCGGAGATCGTCCTGACGCTCGTGCTGCCGCCGTTGTTGTACAGCGCGGCCCTGGACTCGTCCCTGCTGGCGATCCGCCGCAATCTGCGTACCGTTGTCAGCCTTTCTGTGGTCCTTGTCCTGCTCACCGCGGTGCTGATCGGCCTCGGCTTCGCCTGGTTCGTCGCGGGTGCGACGCTTGCCGCCGGCATCGCTGTCGGCGCGGCAGTCGCGCCTCCCGACCCGGTGGCCGCGCTGGCAGTCGGGCGCAAGGTCGGCCTGCCTCCCCGGATCGTCACGCTCATCCAGGGTGAGGGCCTGCTCAACGACGCCACCGCGCTCACCATCCTGAGCGTCGCCGTCGCGGCGGCCAAGGGCGGCAACTTCTCGGCGACCTCCGCGCTCGGCCAGTTCGTGATCGCCGCGGTGGGCGGGGTGGCCGTCGGCATGACAGTCGCCTATGTCAACCGGGTGCTGTCCCGGCCGCTGGGCCGCGACCCGTTGATGGCCAACGCCATCTCGCTGGCCACCCCGTTCGGCGCCTACCTGCTCGCCGAGCAGATCCACGTCTCCGGCGTGCTCGCCGTGGTCGTCGCCGGGCTGATCGTCGGGCACGACACGCCGCGGTCGGCCTCGGGCGCCGGCCGGCTCCAGACGAGCGCGGTCTGGCGGCTCATCGACTTCCTGCTCGAGGGCCTGGTGTTCCTGCTGATCGGCCAGCAACTGCCCGCGGTCATCCGAGGGCTCGCCGCCTACGAGACCTCGACCATCGTCATCGCTGTCGCGATCACGGTCGGTGTCGTCCTGCTGCTGCGGCCGCTGTGGCTGGTGCTGACCCAGTCGCTGCCGCGTTCACTGCACACCCGGCTGGGCGTCGACAAGGCGGAGGACGAGGACGACGATCCGGAGATGACGGCGCCGTCAGCGCGGGACGAGCGGCTGACCGGCCGCGAGGTCATCGCATTGAGCTGGTCGGGTACGCGAGGCGTGATCAGCCTGGCGGCGATCTTCACCCTGCCGGTGGTCCTCGACAACGGCGAGCCGTTCCCCGACCGTGACCTGCTGCTCTTCTGCACCTTCGTCGTCGTCCTGGTCACCCTGGTGGGCCAGGGGCTCACCTTCGCGCCGATGGTCCGGGCGCTCGGCCTCAGCGCGAACGAAAATGATCAGGCCCGCCTGCGCAACGAGGCCCGGTCCGCGTCCGTGGAGGCGGCCCTCGCCTCGCTCGACGACCTGGAGGCCCAGGAGCACGACGACATCCATTCGCACGTCATCGAGAACATGCGCGGGCAGTTGCGCACCCGGCTGCGCCGCTATCGGGGCCGGCTCGTCCTGCTGCGGGAGAGCGACTCGGACAGCGTGCCGGTGTCACCGCATTACGAGGCCGCGCTGCACGTCCGCCGGGTGGCCATCGACGCCCAGCGCGACGAGTTGCTGCGCTGGCGCGACGCCGGCCGCCTGTCCGACGAGGGTCTGCGCGTTCTGGAGCGCGAACTCGATTTCGAGGAACGGCTCCTGCCGGACCGCCCGGCACGGCGATGACGCGTTGTGTGTGACGTATTTCCCTCTCCCTTCGCGACACAGATCTTCTCGTTAATCTGGATCGGGTGAAAGCCCGCAAGCCTTCCCAGGAACGCCGGTTTCTCCGCGGCACAGCGGTTCTCGCCGCCTGCGGCATGATCGCCGGAGTCGTCGTCGCGGCCGCCGCTTTCCCGGCGGTCGCGATGTCCGGGCTGGCCGCCAAGGCCGGCTCGCAGGAGCTCGGCGAGCTGCCCGCCGAGCTCGTCGAGCAGTCGTCGCCGCAGGTCTCGCGCATCTACGCGTCCGACGGCAAGACGCAGATCGCCGTCATGTATGACGAGTTCCGCAGCGACGTGCCGCTGTCCAAGGTCTCGCAGAACATGCAGGACGCCATCATCGCTGCCGAGGACCACAAGTTCTACGAGCACAACGGCGTCGATCTGCAGGGTGTGGCGCGCGCTTTCGTGAACAACAATCAGGGCGGTGCGCGGCAGGGCGCCTCCACGCTCACCATGCAATATGTGCGCATGGCGCTCGCCTATTCGGCGACCGACCCGCAGGAGGTCGTGAACGCCACGCGGGACACCGCGGAGCGCAAGGTCACCGAAATGAAGTACGCGCTGCAGGTCGAGAAGGAACTGACCAAGCAGCAGATCCTGGAGCGCTATCTCAACATGGCGCCGTTCGGCAACGGCGCCTACGGCATCAACGCCGCGAGCCAGGTCTACTTCAGCAAGAAGCCGGCCGACCTGACCGTGGCCGAGTCGGCTCTGCTGGCCGGCATGGTCAAGGCGCCGACCGCTTTTGATCCCACCACCGACAGCGGATATCCGCAGGCGGTGGAGCGGCGTGATTACATCATCGGCAACATGCTCGAGCTCGGGCAGATCACCGCCGGGGAGGCCGCCACCGCCAGAAAAGCCAAGGTCGTCCGCACCACCGAGCGGCCCAGCAGCGGCTGCGTCTCGGTCGCGAAGAACCAGTGGGGCTTCTTCTGCGACTATCTCTACCGCTGGTGGCTGGAGCAGGAAGCCTTCGGCCAGACGTCGTACGACCGTGAGCAACAGCTGAAGAACGGCGGCTACCGGATCGTCACCACGCTCGACGTGGACGCCCAGGCCTCCGCCCGCAAGGAGATCACCGACCGCCAGAAGGACAGCAACCCGAACGCGTTGATGCTGGCCGCCGTCGAGCCCGGCACCGGCGCCGTCCGCGCCCTCGCCGCCAACCGCAAGTACAAGATCGACGACGCGGACGACCCGCAGAACAAGCTCTCGTCGAACCCGGCCGACGCCCGCAAGGGCATCCGCGGCACCTATCCGAACACCACCAACCCGATCATCACCGGCAGCTCCGGCATCCCCGGTTACCAGGCCGGTTCGGTGTTCAAGGTGTTCACCATGGTCGCCGCCCTGGAGAACGGCATGGGCCTGGACACCTCGATCTACTCGCCCCAGCGCTACCAGTCCCGCTACCTCGACTCGGCTGCCCCGGCCGGGTGCGGCGGCTACTACTGCCCCGCCAACGCCTCGGCGAACGAGTCCGGGACGTTCAACATGTGGACCGCGTTCGGCCGCTCGGTGAACACCTACTTCGTACCGCTGCAGGAGCGGGTCGGCGCCGAGAAGGTGGTCGACGTGGCGAAACGGTTCGGTGTGCGGTTCCGGGCGAGCGAGGACGCCGAACGGGCGAACGACCCGGACCAGGCCCACGAGTGGGGCGCGTTCACGCTCGGCGTCTCGGCGTCCACGCCGCTCGACATCGCGAACGCGTACGCGACCCTGGCCGCCGACGGGAAGTACTGCAAGCCCACCCCGATCGCGAGCATCACCACCCAGGACGGCACCGAGATCGACACCGGCAAGCCGGACTGCACCCAGGCGACCACCTCCGGCGTCGCCCGCCGGGCACTCGACGCGGCCCGCTGCCCGGTCGGCGACCAGGCGCAGCTCGGCTCCTGCGGCGGCGCCACCGCGCGCCAGGTGCGCGACGTGGTGGGGCATCCGGTGTTCGGCAAGACCGGCACCACCGACCAGGACAAGACCGCAGCCCTGGTGGTCGGCACCCGGTCGCTCGTCGTCGCCGGATACCTCGCCAACCCCGACTGGGCCGCGCACACCGACCGCATGTCGCACGACATCGTCAACCCCGCGGTGTACGAGACCCTCG
The DNA here is from genome assembly GCF_042666575.1 of Actinoplanes sp. GCM10030250. NCBI lineage: Bacteria > Bacillati > Actinomycetota > Actinomycetes > Micromonosporales > Micromonosporaceae > Actinoplanes > Actinoplanes sp. GCM10030250. Next base: position 17,406 of record NZ_JBHTDO010000021.1, read on the forward strand.
CCGATTACATGCGCGACAAACCGGTCGAGGAGTTCCCGGCACCGTGACGCGGCGTGCGACCATCACGCGATGGCGCTCGACGAGGACCTGGCCGGCCGGGTGCGGGAGCTGCTCGAACCCCGGGACGGCACGACCAGCGTCCGGATGTTCGGCGGGCTCGCCTGGCTGGTGCACGGCAACATGGCGGTGGTCGTCCGGGGTAAGGGCGGCCTGATGATCCGGGCCGACCCCGCCGACGTCGACGACCTGCTCGCCGAGGAGGGCACCGCGCCGACGATCATGCGCGGCCGGCCGATGCGGGGCTGGCTCACGGTGACCTCCGAGGCCTGCAGCACACCGCCGGTGCTGGCCGCGTGGGTGGAGCGGGGCGTGGGGTATGCCTCCTCGCTGCCGCCCAAATAGGTGGAAAATCCTTGTCTAACCCACTGTGTGCTCCGAGCGCGCGCCGCGAGGCAGGACGCGCCGCAGCAGGGGCCAGACCAGGATGAGCACGACAACGGCATAGATCAGGTACGACAGAGCACCCCCCAGCAGCCCGGACAGTTCCCCACCGGAGAGCTGGAGCGCCATCCGCGCCTGGCGTTCGGCGATCGGCCCGAGGATCACGCCGACGATGAGCGGCAGCACGGGCAGGCCGAACCGGCGCATCGCGAAGCCGAGCAGACCGAGGGTGAGCAGCAGGAACAGGTCGAAGGGCTGGGCGTTCACGGCGTAGGCGCCCATCGAGGCGAAGAACACGATCCCCGCGTACAGATAGGGCCGGGGGATGCGCAGCAGCTTGGCCCAGACCGGCGCCAGCGGCAGGTTGAGCACCAGCAGCATCAGGTTCCCGACGAACAGGCTGGCGATCAGCGTCCAGACCAGGGCCGACTCGCGTTCCAGCAGCAGCGGCCCGGGCTGGATCCCGTAGGTCTGGAACGCCGCCAGCATCACCGCCGCCGTCGCGTTGGTGGGAAGACCAAGAGCCAGCATGGGTACGAGAGTTCCCGCCGCCGACGCGTTGTTGGCCGCCTCCGGCCCTGCCACCCCTTCGATGGCACCCTTGCCGAACTCCTCCGGACGGCGGCTGAGCTTCTTCTCCAGCGTGTACGACAGGAAGGTCGGTATCTCCGCCCCACCGGCCGGCATGACACCGAACGGAAAGCCCAGGGCGGTACCGCGCAGCCACGGCTTCCAGGAGCGGCGCCAATCCTCACGCCCGAGCCACGGCTGACCGACAGGGATCACCTCGGTGCTGCGCCGGCGCAGATGGGCGGCCACCCACAGGGTCTCGCCGACGGCGAAGATGCCGACCGCCACCACGATCACGTCGATGCCGTCGGCCAGCTGGGGGAGGTCCAGGGTGAGCCGCTGCTGGCCGGTCACCTTGTCGATGCCGATCAGCCCGATGACCAGGCCGAGCAGCAGGGCGGCGAACCCGCGGACCCGGGACGGGCCGAGCACCGCGCTGACCGCGATGAAGCCGAGCACCATGATGGCCAGGTAGTCGGGGGCGCCGAGGTCGATGGCGAACGCCACCATCAACGGGGTGATGAGCACCAGAAGCGTGGTGCCGATCAGGCCGGCGACGAACGAGCCGATGGCGGCGGTGGCCAGGGCCTGCGCGGCCCGTCCGGCCCGGGCCATCTTGTTGCCCTCGATCGCGGTCACCACCGACGACGATTCGCCGGGTGTGTTGAGCAGGATCGAGGTGGTGGAGCCGCCGTACATGCCGCCGTAGAAGATGCCGGCGAACATGATGAACGCCTGGACGGGTTCCAGGCCGTAGGTGAGCGGGAGCAGGAGCGCGACGGTCATCGCCGAGCCGATGCCGGGCAGCACCCCCACGGCGGTGCCGACCGTGACGCCGATGAGGGCGAGGAGCAGGTTCATCGGCGTCAGGACGGCGGCGAGCCCGTCGAGCAGCTGGGTCAGGTCGTCGATCACAGGATTCCTTGCAGTACTCCGGCGGGCAGGCTCACACCGAGCCCGATCGCGAACCCGTAGAAGGTGATCAGAGCCAGAGCCACCGCCACGGCGGCGGTGAGCAGGTGGCGGCGGGCGCCGAGCGCGAAGGCGGCCGACCAGAACAGCAGCGATCCGCTGATCACCCAGCCGAGCGGTTCGATGAGCAGGGCGTTCACCGCGAACGCGGCGGACACCAGCAGCACGGTGCGCCAGTCGATCGGCGAGGTCGGGTCGACGTCCTCGCCGCCTTCCGGCTCACCGCGGCCGCCGCGGGCCACGTCGGCGGCGTAGACCGCGGCGACGATCAGCAGCAGGGCGCCGAGCAGGATCGGCACCGGCCGCGGGCCGATCGGGTCGTTGCTGCTGGTGGCCTGTCCGGTGCCCAGGGCGTCGGCGATGACCAGGAGGCCCAGTACGGCGAGGAAGGCGCACATGCCGTACTGGGCGCGGTCGGCGCGGTCCGCGACCGGCGCCGGTGCGGGGGCCGGCTCGGTCACGTCAGGCCGAGACCGGTGAGGATGTCGGCGACGGCCTTGTCCTGCTCGGTGAGGAACGTGCCGAACTGCTCGCCGGTGACGAACGCGTCGGTCCAGCCGTGCTTGGTCAGCTCGGCCTTCCAGGCCTCGGTGGCGTGCATCTTGGTGAGCACGTCGATCCAGGTCTGCCGGTCGGCGGCGGGGATCTCCGGCGGTGCGACGATGCCGCGCCAGTTGGTGAAGATCAGGTCGATGCCGGACTCCTTGAGCGTCGGCACCTCGGTGACTGCCGCGATGCGCTGCTCGCTGGTGACCGCGAGGACCCGTACCTGTCCGGCCTCGACCTGGTCCAGGAACTCGCCGACCCCGCTCGCCCCGAAGGCGATCTTGCCGCCGAGCACGGCCGGCAGCAGTTCGCCGCCACCGTCGTACGAGACGAAGTTGACCTGCCGGGGGTCGATGCCGACGGTCTTGGCGAGTTGCATGGGCAGCAGGTGGTCCGGGCCGCCGGGGGAGGATCCGCCGCCTACGGCGACCTTCTTCGGGTCGGCTTTCCAGGCGGTGACGAGGTCGCCGATCGTCTGATACGGCGATTCCTTCGGTACGACGATCGCGCCGGGCTCCTCGATCACCTTGGCGAGCGGAGTCGTCTGGGTCAGCTTCGCCGGTGACTTCTGGGTGTAGGAGGCACCGACCACGCCGAGCCCCATCTGCATGGCGAGTTTGCCGTTGCCCTTCTCGTTGACCATGCGCTGGAGGCCGACAGTGCCGCCGGCACCGGAGAGGTTGAACACCTCGACCCCGGAGGCGATCCGGTCGTCCTCCATGATCTTGGCGATGCTGCGGGCGGTGGTGTCGTAGCCGCCACCCGGGCTGTTCGGCACCATCAGGCGCAGGTCAGCGACGGGCCCGCCGCCGGCGGTGCCGCTGTTGTCGTCCGCGGTGGCGCCGCACGCGCTCGCCCCCAGTAGCGACGTGGCGGCTGCCACGCCGAGGAGTGCCCTGGTCAGAGATTTCATCGCGGTTTCTCTTTCGTTTCCTCGTTGTCCGGCGCGATGATGGTGGCCCTCCGGCGGGTGCCGGGTCTGCGTTATGACACCAATGGAGGTTGAGTTCATTGTGGTCGTGACCACCCGACGGACCACGCTGGCCGGCCAGCTCCTCGCGCTCCAGGTAACGATCATCGTGATCGTGCTGGTGGCGGTCGCGGCCCTGTCGCTGGCGCAGTCCGCCGCGACGTTCAGCCGGGTCGAGGGGCGGCGGGTGGCCGCGCTGGCCGAGCAGCTCGCCGACAATCCGCTGGTGCGCGCGCAGTTGGGGCAGCCCGCTCCGGGGGAGGCCTTGGCACCGCTGGTGCAGACCACCCGTACCCAATCGGGTGTCACCTCGGTGACCGTCGCCGACGCCCGCGGCGTCGTGATCAGCTCGACCAACCCGACGCTGATCCGTTCCGGACTGCCGCTCGGCGACCCCGGCGTGGCCGAGGGCCGCGGCTGGTCCGGCGAGCTGGCGGTCGACGGCGCGCGGGAACTCGTCGCCCAGGTGCCGGTCCTGAGCGCCGAACCCGGCGACCTCGGCCGGCGGCTCGGCACCGTGATGATCGGTGAGCTGTCGCCGACGATCTGGCAGCGCGCCCGTAACGCCTCCGGCAACCTGGTCATCTATCTCGGCGTCGCCAGCCTGGTCGGGCTGCTCGGCTCGTGGCTGCTGGCGCGCCGGATCAAGCGGCAGACGTTCGGGCTGGAGCCGCGGGAGATCGCCGGGCTGGCCGAGCACCGTGAGGCGATGCTCTACGGCATCGCCGAGGGTGTCATCGCGCTCGATCCGCAGGACCGCGTCACCCTGGTGAACGCGGTCGGCCGCACGCTGCTCGACCTGCCTGAGGACTGTGTCGGGCGGAGCCTGGCCGAGCTGGGCGTCGACGAGGGCCGGCTGCGAGATGTGCTGACCGGCGGCGACCGCGACGAGGTGGTGGTGCGCCGTGGCCGGGTCCTGGTGATGAACCGGATGACGGTCACCAAGGACGGCCGCCGGTTCGGATCGGTCACCACCCTGCGCGACCGTACCGAGCTGGCGCAGCTGGAGCGCGAGATGGGCTCGTTCCGCAGTTCGACGGAGCTGCTGCGGGCGCAGGCGCACGAGTTCGCGAACCAGCTGCACACCATCTCCGGTCTTATTCAGATCCGGGAGTACGACGAGGTCGTCGGTTACGTCGACGCGCTCGCCCGGCACCGCGAGTCCCTCGACCTGACCCTGACCAGCCGGGTGCACGACACGGCCGTGGCGGCGTTGCTTATGGCGAAGTCGGCGCAGGCCGCCGAGCGCCGGGTGCGGCTGCGCATCTCCGGGCGTACCCATCTGGACCGCCTGGCGTCGGTGGACTCGGCGGACATCGCCACGGTGGTCGGCAACCTCGTCGACAACGCGGTCGATGCCGCGGCGGCCACCGTCCCCGGCCGCGAGCCGTGGGTGGAGGTGGAGCTGCGGCAGGACACCACGGCCGTGGAGATCGTGGTCCGCGACTCCGGGCCGGGTGTCGCGCCGGACCTCGCGCAGGAGGTGTTCTCCCACGGCTTCACCACCAAGGCGGCCCAGGGTGGTGAGCGCGGCATCGGGCTGGCGCTGACCCGGCTGGTCTGCAAACGTCACGGTGGCGAGGTCGCTGTGTCGAACACCGCCGACGGCGCCGTGTTCACCGCCCGCCTCACCGTGGGCCGGTCCGTGCCGCAGCCGGCCGCCGCCACCGTCCGAAAGGTACCGTCATGATCGACGTGCTGGTGGTGGACGACGACTTCATGGTGTCCCGGATCCATCGCGGTTTCGTCGAGCAGGTGCCCGGCTTCCGGGTCGTCGGCACCGCGCACACCGGCCAGGAGGCCCTCGACCTGACCCGTGACCTGGCCCCCGGCCTGCTGCTGCTCGACCTCTACCTGCCCGACATGTTCGGGCTCGACGTGATCGCGCGGCTGCGCACCGCCGGGCACGACTGCGACATCCTGGTCATCACCGCCGCCAAGGAGGCCGACGCGGTCCGCGGCGCGGTGCGGCAGGGCGTCGTCAACTACCTGCTGAAACCGTTCGGCGTCGACGACCTGCGGCGGCGCCTGGAGCAGTACGCGGGACGCCGCAGCGGCCTGGACGCCGCCGAGGTCCGCAACCAGGCCGACGTCGACCGGGTCCTCGCCCGGGCGGCGGCGCCCAGCGCGGCTGCCGTCCTGCCCAAGGGCCTGAGCGCTGAGACGGCCCGCCTCGTCGAACAGGCCCTGCGCGCGGCTGCGGAGACCATGTCGGCGGCGGAGTGCGCGGACCGGATCGGGATCTCCCGGGTCAGCGCCCGCCGCTACCTGGAGCACCTGCGCGACACCGGCCAGGCCGAGGTCAGCCTGCGGTACGCGGTCCCCGGCCGCCCGGAGCACCGCTACCGGTGGGTCACGGCCTAGGGCGTGGTTCACAAGGGATGGCCGGGCTGCGGAGAGGCCCAGCGGCCAGACGACACCTGGACCTCGCCTCGCTCCGACCCCCTGGTGAACCACGCCCTAGCGGTTCACCAGTCGAACTCGGGGCCCCGTACCGTCCCGCCGGGTAGCAGCGGCCGGCCGGTGTAGGTCCAGGTCTCGACGACGACGTAGCGCTGCCCGCGCGGTGCCTGCAGCTCGACCGGGCCGCAGCTGTGCCGGAGGCTGAAATCGGTGAACATCAGGCCGTCGCAGTTGTGTGGCCCGGCGACGATCTCGTCGGAGTCGGCGTCGCGCACGGTCAGGGAGATGTCGGCCTGGATGCCTGGCGGCGCCTCCATCTGGCCCATCACCCGGATCCGGGGACCGAGGGCGTGACAGGGCCGGGCCAGCAGCGGGTGGCCGAGGTCCCAGGTGTACTGCTCGCCGCACTTCCAGGCGCTGAACTCCACCGAGCCGCCGGCACCGCCGGGTCCCACGGTGGCACCGACGCCGACCGGTCCGGCGGTGACACCCGCCCGGGTCGGCCGGGGCGTCACTCCGGCCTCGACGCCGGTCGAGGCGGCGGATCGGCCGGCCGGCGGCGGCAGCGGCGGGATGCCGCCGGAGCCACTGCCGATGCCGGCGGCCGTGACCGGCGGGGCGGACAGCGAGCCGGCCGCCGACGGTGCCGGCTGGAGGACGGGGGCGGCGACCGTACCCTCGCCGAGCTGCGGCTGCGTGGTGGCGGTCGAGGGTGCCGTCTCGGCGTCGCGCAGCTGCCAGGCGCCGTAACCACCCGCGGTGGCGGCGAGCGAGCCGGCCAGCAGGGCCACCACAAAACCGTGCCGGCCCCAGAGCCAGCTGCGGGGACCGTTGCGGTGCGGCTTGCGGGCTGAGCGTACGACCGACGGATGCGCCGGCTTCGGAATCTCCGCGAGCAGCCCCTGCGGCTCGGTCACCACGGAGTCCGACGGTGCCGGAAGGGCCGGGACGCCGGCCGTCCGGCGGGCCAGTTCGCGCAGCGTGTCGTGCAGGTCAGCGGCCGTCGGCCGCCGCTGCGGGTCCTTGTCGAGGCACTCCTCGATGACCGTCCACACCTCGTCGGGCATCCCGGCCGGTCGCGGCGCGGGATTGTTGAGATGGCCCTGCAGCACCGCGAACGGCTCACCGACGTACGGCGTGTGGCCGCAGACCAGCTCGTAGAGCGTGATGCCGAGCGCGTAGACGTCGGCCGAGGGCGCCGCGTCACCCCCGCTGACCGTCTCGGGCGCCATGTAGTGCGGCGTACCGATGATCGCGTGCGGGGTGGTGAGACCGGCCGCGTCGAGGACCCGGGCGATGCCGAAGTCGGTCAGGCGTACCTCCGCGTCGTCGCCGGCCCCGCTCAGCAGGATGTTGTCCGGTTTGACGTCGCGGTGCACCACGCCGAGCGCGTGGGTCTCGGCCAGCGCCGACGCGACCTGCGCCAGGAGCCGGGAGACCTCGGCGGCGGGCAGCGTGCCGGCCGCGCGGAGCCGTTCCCGCAGGCTGCCGCCGGCCACGAAGTCCATGACCAGGCCGATGGACTCGCCGACGCTGAACAGGTCCCGTACGCCCACGATGTGCTCGTGCCGCACCATCATCAGGATGGTCCGCTCCTGCACGAAGCGGGTGACCAGCTTGGGTTGCCGCAGCAGGCCCTCGTGCAGCAGCTTGACGGCGACCTGCTCGCCGGTGGACCGGTTGATGCCACGCCACACCGTTCCGGTGGCGCCCTGCCCCACCGGGCAGACCAGGATGTACGAGCTGCCGACGCAGCGGCCGCTGAGATCGACGGTGCCGGGCTGCTCAAGACCGGGTACGGAGCCGTTGAGGGATAGGGGTGGCTGCACGTGTTCGCCGTGTCCTTTCTTCGCCGAGACGACGGGGATCGAAGCGACGCTGATCGTCACGGCACCCGGCGCCGATGGCAACGTCCGAGCGCCCGATCTGCCAGGAACCGTCAGGCTTGTCGGGAACGCGTCACCCTGCGGCATCCGGCTCGTTACTGCCCGCATCCGGCCCCGTGGTGCCATCCGGCGTAGGCGGTCCATCGGCGGGTATCGACATCGCAGGGCCGAGCCGAGAGGCGGGTATCGACATCGGCACGGCCGAGCCGAGACAGGAGACCGCGATGGCCGCCAAGGAGCCGCCGGAGATCGCCCGGGCCGCCGTGGCGGCCGGGGCGAAGAAGACCCAGCTGCGCTGGGACAAGACGCTCGTGGGATCGTTCCTCGCCGGCGCGTACATCGCCTTCGGCGGGCTGGTCGCCATCACCGTGTCGGCCGGGCTCGACCCGGAGATCTGGGGCAGCCTGCCGACGCTGTTCACCGGGGCGGCGTTCACGCTGGGCCTGGTGCTCGTCCTGATCGCCGGGTCCCACCTGCTCACCGGCAACATGCTGCTGGTGCCGATCAGCGCGATGGGCGGCCGGATCTCCTGGGGCGACGTCCTGCGTAACTTTCTGCTGGTGCTGATCGGCAACCTGGCCGGTGCCGTGTTCGTCGCGTTCTTCTTCGCGGTGCAGACCGGCGTCGTCGGCGACGTCGGCAGCGAGGCGGGCACCCCGGGTGCGCTCGCCTACGAACGGCTCGCGGTGATCGCCGAGGCGAAGGGCCTGCACGAGAGCAACTGGCAGATCTTCCTGCGCGCGGTCGGCTGCAACTGGCTGGTGTGCCTCGCGGTGTGGATCGCGCTGGCCTCGGACGCCGTCTCCGGCAAGATCCTCGGCATCTTCTTCCCCATCATGGCGTTCGTGGCGATGGGTTTCGACCACCTGATCGCCAACATGTTCTTCCTGCCCGCGGCGATCTTCGCCGGGGTTCCGGGTATCGGCTGGGACGACACGCTGCGCAACTGGGTCCTGGCGTTCGCCGGCAACCTCGTCGGCGCTGTCGTGTTCGTCGCCACCACGTACTGGTATCTGTACCTGCGGGACGAGCGGTCAGTGGTTGAACGAGCCGGGTGACGCCCCGGCGTGCCGCTGTTCCTTCACCCGGTACATCCTGGCGTCGGCCTCGGCCAGGGCGCCGATCACACCGTGCTGCGGGTCGGCGCAGACCCAGCCGACGGAGGCCGAGACCCCCGCGGCGTCGAGGTGGGCGTGCAGCCGCGCGATGATCGCCTCGGCGTCGACCTGATCGCAGTCGGTCAGCAGCAGCCCGAACTCGTCGCCGCCGAGGCGGGCGACGATGTCGGAGTCGCGCAGCGCGCCCCGCACGGCGTCGGCCGCGGCGCACAGGTACGCGTCGCCGGCGGCACGACCGAGCGTGTCGTTGACGGCCTTGAGCCCGTCGAGGTCGAGAACCGCCATCACTGTGGGATCGGCGAGGCGCTGGTAGGCCGCCTGCGCGCGGTCGACGGCGCGTTGCCAGCCGCGCCGGTTCGGCAGGCCGGTGAGCTCGTCGGTGTCGGCGTTGAGCTGTTCCATCAGCAGCGCGTTGGTGAAGCGGTCCTGGGCGCGGTCGGCTGCCAGGGCCGTGGTGAGGACCCTGCCGAGCAGGACGAGCAGCGGCTCGGCGTCAGCCACCCGCGGGTCACCGGCGTGTGCCTGCGGGTCGAGGCCGCAGATGGCGCCGAACAGCGAGCCGTCGGGTTCGGTGATGGCAGCTCCGGCGTAGGTGCCGATGGGGATGACGGTGTTGATCGCGGCCGCGGCGTAGACCGGCACCGCCTGGGCGTCACCGGCGACGGCCGGTGCGTTTCCGGCCGCCATGTGCACGCAGAAGCTGTCCTCCCAGGCGTGACTCTCGCCCTGCCGGAGGCCGTAGCCGTTGTCGGCGTCGAGATAGAGGTAGGTCTGCCTGCCGTTCTCGACGCGGGTCACGGCCCAGAAGGCCAGGGGTATCTGCTCGTGCAGATGGTTCAGGACGAGCTGGGCGGTGTATTCGAACGCCGCCGCCGGAGGCAGCGGAACCTGCGACGGCGGTGACGGTGGCAGTGGCGGCGGCGATGGCGATGGCGATGGCGATGGCTGTTCCACCACGGACAGGACCGCTGTGGCGTCGGCGGGCAGGGTGAAGGTGAACCGGGAGCCCGTACCGTTCGGGTTGGCGGTGGCGGTGATGCTTCCGCCGTGGCGCTCCACGATGCGTTTGCAGATGCCCAGGCCGAGGCCGGTTCCGGTGTAGCCGGCGCCGGGGTGCGCGCGGTGGAAGTTGTCGAAGATGCCGGACTGCTGGCCGGGCGGGATACCGATGCCGTTGTCGTCGATGATCACCGAGACCAGCCCGCCGGCGGGTTCGGTGCTGATCCGCAGCTCGGGGACGACCCCGGCCGCTGTGTACTTGACGGCGTTGCTGACCAGGTTGTCCAGCAGCTGCCGGACCAGCACGGGATCGGCGTGCACCGGCTGCAGGTCGCCGATGTGGAAGACCGGCACCGGCTTGCCGGCGCTCTGCGCCTGATCGATCCGGGCGATCGCGATGTCGCCGGCCGTCTCGTTGAGGTCGATCATGGTGGGGTGGACCGCGGCGTCACGGGCGGTGGTGTACGCCAGCAGGTCGTTGATCAGATCGTTCATGCGGGTGGCGGCCCGCCGGATCCGCACCAGCCCCGCGGCTGCATCGGCCGCGTCCGGGTGTGACGAGCCGCCCTCGAACGTCTCGGTCAGGGACTCGGTCCACCCCTGGATCGTGGCCAGCGGGTTGAGCAGGTCGTGGGCGACCACTCCGGCGAACGCGGCCAGTTCGTCGCGGTGCCGGCGCTCGGCGGTGACGTCGTGGAAGACGGTGACCGCGCACCGCGGGCCGTCCAGGCCGGCCGGAAGCAGCGTGGAGCTGACGCTCAGGATGCGGCCCTCCGGCAGGCCCGGGTTGCGGACGAGCACATCCATGTTCCGCACGTCGGTGCCGGCGAAAGCCTGACGGTAGGGCATCTCGCCGGGAAGCAGCGGCGAACCGTCGGGGTGGAGCAGGCCGTAGTGATCGGGTTGCGCCATCCGGTCGGTCGAGCTCACCACACCACCGAGCAGATCCCGTACGGCCGGATTGCGCAACAGGAACCGGCCCTGCTCGTCGATCACGGTGAGACCCTCGCTCATCGAATCGACGATGGCGCCCATCATCGCGTTCTGCCGTGCGGTGGCCTGCTGCGCGGCGCGCAACTCGCGGAACAGGTTGATCCGTTCGTCACGGCCCAGGGCGAGAGCCAGCCCGACCACGGCGATCATGCCCACGAACACCTGTGCCACCAGAGCCCTCGCGGCATGGGAGTGGATCTGCGCGAACACGCCGTTGCCGTTGAGCGTGAAGAGCACCGCGACCGAGCCGAAGACCAGATCGTGTACGACGACGAAGACGGTGTGCAGCCGCGAGCCGGCCCAGATGGTCATGCCGATCACCGTGAACGCCAGCGGCAGCGACTCGTTGAGCCGGAACACGGCGGTGTAGGCGGCCGCGGACAGCACCACCACAGCGACGTACTCGAAGGCGCGGCCGTCCGACGGCGCCCGCCACAGCCGGCCGGTCGGGCGCAGGCTGAGGAGGTGCCCGATGCGGATCCCGGCGACGCCGATCAGCAGGATGCTCACCGTGTTGCGGGTCAGCCACACCGCGGTGGCCTGCCACGAGTAGGTGCCGCTCACCGCCCACACGCCGGTCGGGCCGATCAGCGCGCCACCGGCGGTGCTCAGGAACGCCGCCGCGACCAGGTGCCACAGCTCGTTGATCCGGCCCAGGGGCTGGTCACCGCCCGCACCCCACAGCTGCGGCATCCAGCGCCGGAACAGGTGGGCGAACATCCACGCCTGCGCCACGTTGGCCACCACGAACCAGCCCGCGAGAAGGGCGGGCGTGCCGGTCACCATGTTGACGGCGACGGTCACGGCGGTCAGCGCGACGACGTCCAGTGCCCGCCACGGCGAGGTGTACTGGAGCAGGAACCACACGGCGGACACACCCGCCGCGGGCCAGACCAGGCTCAGGTTGGTCTGGTCCATCACCGTCAACCGGCCCGCATACGTCGCGACCAGGTACAGGGCGGTGAACAGAAGGGTTCGTGCCACCGACGCGCGAAAGCTCACGACACCCTCTGCGCGGGCCGCTGCCGCCGTTCGGTGGGTACCCGGACGGTGAAGGTGGTGACCTCGCCCGGCTCGTCGACGGTGATGGTGCCGGCGTGCTGATCGACGATCGCCCGAGCCAGGGTGAGTCCCAGGCCAGTTCCGGGGATGCCCCGGTGACGGGCGTCGTCCCCGCGGAAGAACAGGTCGAACAGCCGGTCGCGTTCGTCGGCGCGGATCCGCGGGCCGGTGTTCGACACCGTCAGGAGCGTGTCGCTGTCGTCGGTGCCCAGCCGGACGTCCACGACCGAACCGTCGGCGGCCCATGCCAGCGCGTTGGCGAGCAGTTCGTCAGCGACCTGCCGCAGCCGGTGCGGGTCGCCCTCGATCATCGCGCTGTCCGGAGCGTGAACATCGATCCGGTGCGCACCGTCGCTGTCGCGCGCGGCGTCCGCGGCGGTGCGCACCACCGGCACCAGATCCATCGGCTGACGGCGCACGTCGAGGTGCCCGGCCCGCATGCTCGCCACGTCGAGGAGCTTGGCGATGACCGCGCGCAGGCCCGCCGCGTTGCGCTGGATGGCCGCGAGCATGTGGCACTGGTCCTCGGTCAGGCCGGCCTCGTCGAGCAGCAGGTCGGTGTACGACTGGATGCTCGTCAGCGGTGTGCGCAGCTCATGGCCGACGAGGGCCAGATACTGGTCGTGGGCGCGGTCGAGCTCGGCGGACAGCGCCTCGGCGCGGCGGCGCACGAGGAACTCGCCCAGCTGGGGCGCGATCCCAGTGACGATCTCGTTGCGCACGTCCTCGGGCATCTCGATCGTCTCGCTGTAGCAGACCAGTACCCCGAGCACGTGCGGGCCGCTCGGCACCGGAACCGCCAGAGCGGTGTGCAGCGGCCCCCAGTCGCCGTCGCGGCAGGCGTCGTCGGCCCGCAGGTCCGGCACCCAGACCGGCTGCCTGTCGCGGCAGGCACGTTCCGGCAGCCCGGCGGCGGGGGCCGGGTCGGCCAGGTCACGGACGGGATCCGCCCAGCGACTGACGCGGCGCAGCATCCGGGCGTCGTCGTCGTAGCGCCAGAACTCGACGGCCTCCCATCCGATCAGAGAGCCGATCAACGCGCCCGCGGTGCCGAGGAACTCATCGCCGGGCAGCGAGTCGGCGATCAGCCGGGCGATTGCCAGCTCGCACTCCTGGAAGCCGGCCGCCCGGCGGTGCGCGGTGATGTCGTGGATGGCCACCACTGCCGCCATGCCGTGCTGACCGGAGACGGGACGGCCGTTGACCCGGTAGATCCGTTGCGGCCGCCCCGGAACACGCCGGACGACCTCGGCGTCGCGGACACGTTCCCCGCGCAGGGCACGCAGCAGCGGCAGATCCTCGCCGATCGGACGGCCGTCAGCATGGTGCAGGTGCAGCCGTGACCCCCACTCGGCCGCCGTCATCTCCTCGATGTGCGGGCCGATCAGCTCGCGTGCCACGTCGTTGAACACGACCGGCCGCCCGTCCTCGTCGCTGCCGACGACGGCGGCCTCCAGGCTGTCGACGACCGCCTGCAATGTCTCCTTGCGCCGTTGCAGCCGGCGCCGGGCGAAGAGTTCCGCCTCCATCTGCTTCGTACGCAGGCGCAGTTCGCTGGCGAGCTGCTCGGTCTCGGTGCCGGCCTCGCGGGCGCGCACATACGAGGTGACGTCCTCGCTGCGGTGCACGATCCAGCACAGCGTCCCGTCCGGGCCGAAGACCGGCGCGTTGACCGGTGCCCAGTAGCGCACGTCGAAGCCGCCGCCCGGCTGGGGGATGTCGTACCTCTGGATCTCCATCACGTCGGTGACCCGGTCGTGGAGGACCCGGCGCAGCGAGGCGTTCCACATCCGCACACCGCTTGCGCGCGGGTCGTCCGGATTGTCGGGGAAGGCGGCGAAGACCGGCTTGCCCACGAGTTCCTGGCGGGCACGCATGGTGGCCGCCAGGTAGGCGTCGTTCGCCTCGACGATCACCAGTTCCGGGTCGAGGACCACGAAAGCGGTCGGTGCACCACGGAACAAAGCCTGATAATCGACCGTGCCGGACATATCGGCCACCGCACCAGACTAGCCCGGCGGGCGCGCACCTCAGGGGGTTACGGGCAAGCCGCCGGTTCCCGCCCGTCGCCGTACTCGCCCGCCAGCACCTTCTCCACGCAGGCGAGCAACTCCTTCGGCGTGAACGGCTTGAGCAGCACCGCGGTGACCTGGCCCTGAACGGGGCGCGGGTCACCGGGAGTCAGGCTGCCGCTCACGAAGATCACCGGCAGCTTCCCGGACTCCGGATCCCGGCGGATCGCCTGCGACATCTCGACCCCGGACATGACCGGCATGTCGATGTCGCTGATCACCAGGTCGGGCTGGTGCTTCCGGACGGCTTGCAGCCCCGCTGCCCCGTCGGCCGCTTCGACCACGGTGTGCCCGGCGCGTTTCAGGACCCGCACCAGGATGTCCCGGATGTCGACCTGGTCCTCGACCGCCACGATCAGTGCCACCGGCTCACCACTTCCCTCGTCAGCTTCGCGAGGGACGCTATTGGTCAGCGGCCCTCACCCCTGGCGGGTAGGCCGTTCGGCTCGGTGAGTTCCACCGATCGGGTCACAGAACTTGGTGCGTTCCCGATCGGGTCACAGAAGCAGGTTCAGGACGACGGTGCCCACGACCGAGAGAAGCACCGACACGAGCAGCATGATCAGGCAGCCGGCCGAGCCCCCGAGAAACCGGACTTCAGTGTTTCCCATACGCATGGGGCCCGGTTACCCGGAAACGCGCCGACGATGTACGCCGATGTGCCCGTGCGGCGGCGAGGGCACCTCTCGGTGCCCTCGCCGCTGACTCCCGGGCTCACCCCCGGGTGCAGGTGGCCCCGTTCAACGTGAATGTGGACGGTGCGGTGAAGCTGCCGCTGTAGGTGCCCTGGAACCCGAAGGTGGCGCTGCTGCCGGCCGCGACGCTGCCGTTGTAGGCGACGTTGCGGGCGGTGACGGCTCCGGACGTACCGGTCAGGGTGGCGCCCCAGGAGTTGGTCACCGATTGGCCGGAGGGCAGCGTGAACCCGAGGTTCCAGCCGTTGATCGCCGCGGTGCCGGTGTTGGCCACCGTGACGTTGGCGGTGAACCCGCTGCTCCAGACGTTGGTCGCGTAGCTGACGCGGCAGGAGGCGGTACCGGCCGGCGGGTTCGACGGCGGGTTCGACGGAGAGGTGGGCGGTGTCGTGGTGGTGCCGCCGCCGTTGACCGTCGCGCTGAAGCTGTTCAGCGCGAGGCCGGCGCCGCCGATCCACGGCTCGAACCCGGCCTGGATGCTGGTGAGATACCAGGAGTCGGTGATCGCGCCGCGGTTCTTCACGTCGTTGACGAAGTCCAGGACGCTGAAGCTCCAGCTGGAGATCGGTGACGGGGCCACATAGGAGATCACCGCGTTGGCGCCGTTGCTGCCGCGCCACACCTCCCAGGTGCGCCCGCCGATCGTGGCGGTGCCCACCGCGGAGCCGATCGGCTGGATCGAGCCCTGCCGGTTGAACCAGATCATGATCTCCTGCGCGTTGACCCCGTCGGTGCGCGGTGAGGGGTCGAGCCAGATGTCGAACGACGCGTTGTAGGTGGCACCCGCCACGTACGAGTAGCTGACGCTGCTGGTGGCACTGCTGATCGAGCTCACGCGGATCGGCAGGTTGGTGCCGGGCGAACACCTCGTGTAGTGGCAGCCGTAGTAGACGGCCGGGTACGACACGGGGGCGCCGCTGGTGTTGCCGACGCTCTGCTGGCTGGTGATGGTGAAACCGGTGTTCGTGACGTTGATGCACTGCTCGGCGCTGCCGCCCCACCGGTTGTTCATCGCGACGTAGCGGCCGCCGATGGTGGTGGCGCCGAACGGCTCGCAGATCAGGGTGTCGGCTCGGGCCGGGCCGGCGACGGCGAACGCGGTGAAACCCGCGACGGCGAAGAGAGCGGCGGCGATCAGGGAACGGAGGACACGTCTCATGGAAAGCTCCTCGGGGCCGGGAACCCAGGGGGATGTGGGAGCGCTCCCAAGGGAGGCTACCGCATATAGACAGCCATGAGAAGAAGGGGGCTGGTGTCAGACCGCCGCAATGGTGAACGGGTGGCGCAGCCGGTGCATCGCGACCTCGCCACAGTCCGATGAGGGAGCCGAGGAGCTCTCCTCGGTGATCGGGGGCGCGAGGAACAGGGTCGCGGGCGCCGGAGTGCTCAGCCGCCAGAACCGCAGCGGTCCGAACTCGTCGCCGGCCGCGGGTGCCGCGTGCGGGTTGGTGATCAAGTGATGCCTTCCTGAAAATGAAAAGACGGCCCGCTGAAACCAGTCGGGCCGCCGTGGCAAAGCGCGTGGATCAGATGGGGCGGATGTTCTCCGCCTGCAGGCCCTTGGGTCCCTGGGCGATGTCGAACTCGACCTGCTGGTTCTCCTCGAGGTTACGGAAACCACTCGAGGCGATGTTGGAGTAGTGGGCGAAAACGTCGGCGCCGCCGCCGTCCTGGCTGATGAAGCCGAAGCCCTTTTCGCCGTTGAACCATTTCACGGTACCAGTAGCCATGTCTGCTCCCTCGCAGGCTGACAGAGATCCGCACTGTGCGTTTCCCTCACGCCGCCGCGTTGATGACCCGCGTCGAACCGACACGACAAACGAAAAAAGCGCCTTGATGGGTTTCAGAGAACCATCAGGCGCCGAAAACGTCCACGGAAATCAAAACTGCAACGAGATCACCGTAGCACAGCTGTCCGTGGCCGGCGCGCACGGGAAACGTCGCCCTGCACGCCGGCCGCGACGGAGCTAGTTCGGGACGGTGTCGCCGCCGCCGGTGCGGGCCTGCGCCTGGTCGACACCCTTGTCGATCTGATCGGAGTGCTTGCTACCGGTGCGCTTGTCGGCCTCGTCGCCGGCCTTCTCCAGGCCCTGGTCGACCTGCTTGTCGTGGTCGTCGGCGAAGTCCTTGGCCTTGTCCATGAAACCCATGATTTGTTTCTCCCGTCGTCGACTGTGCGGATTTCCGGGATGGCGGCCGGTAAACCTCCGCGCACGGTGAAAAGGCCTCTGGTGATCCGGGCGGCGGGATGTTTGGATCCGGTGCATGGGTGTTGAAGGCAAGGCTCTGGTGCTGGGTGGCGGTGGCGTCACCGGTGTCGCCTGGGAGATCGGACTACTGCACGGCCTGGCCGAACACGGAGTCGATCTCACCGAGGCCGGGCTGTTCGTCGGCACGTCGGCCGGGTCCTCGGTTGCTGCCCAGGTGCTGTCCGGCGTACCCCTGAAAGATCTTTTCGAAGCGCAGCTGGCCGGTGCCGGCCGGGAGGTGACCGCCCGGATGACCGCCGGCGGCCTGCTGAAGTTCGTGATCGCCGGTGCCTGGCCGGGCGATCCGGCGAAGGGCCGCGCCTGGCTGGGACGTCAGGCAGTGCGGGCCCGCACGATGCCGGAGGCGGAACGGCGCGCGGTGATCGCCGCCCGGATCGGCGACGGCTCCTGGCCGGCGACCCGCCTGCTGATCACGGCGGTCGAGGCCGAGACCGGCGAGGTACGCGTTTTCGACGCCGACAGCGGTGTCTCACTGATCGACGCGGTCGCCGCCAGCTGTGCGGTGCCGCTGACCTGGCCGCCGGTGACGATCAACGGGGTGCGGCACATCGACGGCGGTATCCGTTCGGTCGCGAACGCCGATCTGGCCGCCGGCAACGGTCAGGTCGTGGTGCTCGCTCCGGTCACGCAGTCGGTGCGGCCCTCCGGTCGGCCGGCGGCTCAGGCCGCGGCGCTCGGGCCCGGGGTGCGCAGCGCTGTGGTGTCGCCGGATGCTGCGGCACGCGCTGCCATCGGCCGCAATCCGCTCGATCCGGCGCGACGCCGGCCGGCAGCCGAGGCGGGGCGGGCGCAAGCCGCGACCGAGG
Source organism: Actinoplanes sp. GCM10030250 (assembly GCF_042666575.1). Classification (NCBI taxonomy): domain Bacteria; kingdom Bacillati; phylum Actinomycetota; class Actinomycetes; order Micromonosporales; family Micromonosporaceae; genus Actinoplanes; species Actinoplanes sp. GCM10030250. Next base: position 35,209 of record NZ_JBHTDO010000021.1, read on the forward strand.
CGGAGCGGCTCCGAGCGATCTGGAACTAGAACGCCGCACTCGAAGCCCTCCACCGCTCACGCCCAGCCGGTGGTCCGGCTGGCGCTCAGCGGTGCCTCGCGGCGCAAAAGGCACCGCTCACGGCCAGCCGGGCAGACCGGCTGGCGCTCAGCGGTGCCTTGTGGCCCGAAAGGCACCGCTCACGGCCAGCCGAGTGGTCCGGCTGGGGCTCAGGGGTGACTCGCGACCCCGGGTCAGGGGCGGCCCACGATCAGGCGCAGCGAGCCGAGGAATTCCGGCTGGGTGCGGAGGTGACCGTAGCGGGCATCCCAGGCGCCGGAGTCGAGGTCGGCGCGCAGCCGGTCGACGGCCCGGGTGGCGGCGTCGTCGTCGACGAAACCCCAGGCGGACTGGGCAGCCCGGACCCGCGGGTCGAGGAACCGCTCGGGGCGGGCGTAGTAGGCCTCGGTGAAGCCGTCGACGCAGTCGATCGCGATCGGCACCTCGACGATCTCGGTGTCCGATCCGATCGCGGCCGCGATGCCGGCGATCGGCGGGAACCGGCGGCGTTCGGCGGCGATCAGCTCGGGTACGTACTCGGCGAGCCAGAGCCGGTCGAGGGCGTCACCGTCGAACGTCAGCACCACCACCGGGCCACGGGCGACCCGGCGCAGTTCGGCGAGGCCCCGGGCGGTGTCCGACCACTGGTGCACGGTCACGGTCGCCATCACCGCGTCGAAGGCGTCATCGTCGAACGGCAGGTGCTCGGCGGTGGCGTCCAGGGCGGGTACCGCGGTGGCGGGTCGCTGGGCGCGCATCCGGGCGGAGGGTTCGACGGCCACCACGTAGCGGTCCGCGGGCTCGTAGGAGCCGGCACCGGCCCCGACGTTGAGGACGGTCCGGGCGTCACCCAGCGCATTGTGGATCATTGCGGCTATCCGGGAATCCGGGCGGCGCTGAACTGCGTACCCATGGCCCTTGGTCTCGTAGTCGAAGTCGCCGCCGGCTGTCTTGATCATGCGTCGACGCTAAACCCGCACCCGAGGGTCCGAGTCAACCAACTTGTTGCCTGATGTCCCGCGCGCCTCGCAGCAGCAGAGCACCCACCGTCGCGCTGAGCAGCTGACACGCGCCGATGGCGATCAACAGCACTGCGGCACCGTGTGGCGCCGCAAGCCCGCTGGCCGCCGCACCGGCCGCCGCAGCCGTCACCTTGATCCCCGCGCCGAGCGTGAACACCTGCGTCCGGGCCTCCGGCGGCGCCTCCCGGTTGCGTACGGCGAACAGCGCTACCGTCACCGGCGAGGCGAACAGCCCGGCCAGCGCGAACAGGACAGCCAGCACCCACATGCCCGGCAGGAGCGAGGTCAGCAGGAACGGCACCGTCATCGCCGCCGAGCAGACCACCAGCACCGCCTCCGGCCGGCGGTGAACGATCTCCAGCCGGGTGCAGAGCAGCGAACCCGCCACCCCGCCGGCTGCGGTGATCGACAGAATCAGACCGGTCAGGGCCGGCTGATCCTTGTCGGCCGCGACCAGCGCCGCCGCCAGCGGCAGCGCCCCGAAGCCGATCTGGCTCAGCCCGGAGGCCACCGTGACGGCTCCGAGCCGGCGCCGCCGCACCATCGCGGTCAGCCCGCCGAACAGCGCCACCCGCCACGGCCTGCGCTCCCGTCGCTCGGCCGCGGGCACCGGCAGCGTGAGGAAAAGGGCGGCGCCGACGACGACGAAACCGCCGAGCGCGACCATCGACCAGGCCGGCCCGGCGACTCCGGCAACCAGCGCGGCCAGCGCCGGGCCGGTGATGCCGGCGATGCCGTAGGTGGTCGCGTCCATGGCCAGGGCGCGCGACAGGGTGTTCGGAACCAGTTCGCTCAGCAGGCTGCTCAGGCCGCCGAGCAGCAACGGCGCCAGACATCCGGCGAGGATCAGGGTGGCGGTCGCGGCGAGGGTGTTACGGCCGATCAGAGCCGCGGAGCCGGCCATCGCCACGGCATAGGTCAGGAAGGCGATCACGTACAGCGGCTTGCGGCGGCGGGCGGCGTCCGCGGCGGCGCCCGCGAGCGGCCCGACGACCACGTGCGGGACCATCAGCGCGGCTACGAGCAGGCCGCCGAGAGCGGCGTCTCCCGTACGCTCGAGTGCCAGCAACACGATCGACACCCGGGCGCCCTCGTCGGCGAGCCGGGCGCCGGTCGCGGCCGCCAGATAGCGGGCCAGAACCCGTCCCTCGGATGCCGTTGCTACTGCGGTCACACTCATCCGTGGCGCCCCCGGGAGATCTGCCGCGGCCTTGGCGGCGCGCAGTCAGGATCCGCACAAGACCAATGCATGGGTACGGGGCGCCTGGCCGGTGCCGCTCGAACCGGCCGAGCGCGAGCGCCACGTATGACCGAAGTGGTATGAACTCGGCAGGGACCCCTTCGCCCACACTGAAGCCTGTCTATATAGCCGGCCTGCGAGCGGAGCCCTACATGTCCGGTCCGATACGTCACCGGCGTGCCGTCGCACTCGCGATGCCCGCCCTCGCCGGCCTGCTGGCCGCGACCCTCACCGTCCTCCAGGCGCCGGTAACGCCGGCCGCAGCCGCGGCGACCCTCACTGTGGCGCAGGCGATCAGCAGCCAGAGCGGCACCGGCACCGTCCTCGGCTATGTCGTCGGCGAGCCCACCGCGACCAACACGGTCCGGTTCAGCGGGTTCACCGGCGACACCGCGCTGGCGATCGCCGACAGCCGGACCGAGACCAGCACCGCCAGGATGCTGTACGTGCAGATCACCAGCTCGTACCGGTCGTCCTTCGGCCTGCTGAGCAACCCGTCGCTGGTCGGTAAGGCGCTCACCGTGACCGGAACGCTCACCGCCTACTTCTCGCATCCCGGCCTCAAATCGCCGACCGCGATGACCGCCGGCGCGACCGGCACCACGAGCCCCACCACCAGCCCCACCGCGGGTCCGACGTCGTCCGGCGGTACGGACGCCTACTATGCCGCCGCGACCGGTAAGACCGGTTCGGCGCTGAAGACCGCACTGCACGGGATCGTCTCCCGCGGCGTGACCACGCTGTCCTACGACGCCGTCTGGAACGCCCTCAAGGTCACCGACCAGGACCCGGCCAACTCGGCGAACGTGAAGTTGCTCTACTCCGGGATCAGCCGGTCCAAGTCCCTGAACGGCGGCAACAGCGGCAACTGGAACCGCGAGCACGTCTGGGCCCAGTCGCACGGCGATTTCGGCACCAGCGCCGGCCCCGGCACCGACCTGCACCACCTCCGCCCCGAAGACGTCACGATCAACGCCCTGCGCGGCAACAAGGACTTCGACGACGGCGGCAGCGCCGTCTCCGGAGCGGCCGGCAACTACACCGACGCCGACTCCTGGGAGCCCCGCGACGCGGTCAAGGGCGACGTGGCCCGCATGATCCTCTACATGGACGTCCGTTACGAGGGCGACGACGCCTGGCCGGACCTCGAGGTCAACAACTCGGTGAACAACGGCGGCAACCCGTACCTCGGGCGCCTCTCCGCCCTGCTCGACTGGAACCGGCAGGACCCGCCGGACGCCTCCGAGCGGAACCGCAACCAGGTCATCTACGCCACCTACCAGCGCAACCGCAACCCGTTCGTCGACCACCCGGAGTGGGCGAGTTCGATCTACAGCTGACCGGGTGTGGGATTTTGCACTCACAGTGCAATTGTGTCGTCCCGCCGCGGAACCTAGCGTCAGTCCATGGCTGATTCCTGGACCTTCGCCGTCGCGCGCGACAACCTCCAACGCACCACCGTCGTCCACACGGCCACCCCCGTGCCGGGCGACGGTGAGGTGCTCCTGCGGGTGGACCGGGTCGGCCTGACCGCCAACAACGTGACCTACGCCGTCCTCGGCGACGCCATGCGCTACTGGGAATTCTTCCCGAACAGCCCCGGCCCCGACTGGGGACTCCCGCCACTGTGGGGCTTCGCCGAGGTAACCGAGTCCAACGTCGAAACCGTCCCCGTCGGCCAGCGCGTATACGGCTACCTCCCACCCGCCGGCCACCTCGTGGTACGCCCCGACCGGGTAGACGCCACCGGCTTCCGCGACGCCAGCCCCCACCGCGCGGACCTGCCCTCCCCGTACAACGCCTACCGGTCCACGACGGCCGACCCCGCCTACCGCCCGGACCAGGAGGACCTGCTCGTCCTGTTCCGCCCCCTCTTCTTCACCTCGTTCATGCTCGCCGACCAGGTAGCCGACAACGATTACTACGGCGCCCACTCCCTGATCCTCTCCTCCGCGTCGAGCAAAACCGCCTACGCCGCCGCCTTCGAACTGCACGGCCACGCCCCTCGCCTGATCGGCCTGACTTCCCCCGGCAACGTAGCTTTCACCCAATCCCTGGGCTGCTACGACGAAGTCCTCTCCTACGACCAGATCACCACCCTGGCCCAAGAGCCAACCGCCTACCTGGACCTGTCCGGTTCTCCCACAACCCGCGCCACACTGCGAACCCACCTGGGCGACCATCTGATCCGCGACGTAGCAGTAGGCCTCACCACCCAAATCCCCAACGCCGAAGCCGCCGGCGAGGTCTTCTTCGCCCCCACCCAGATGCGCAAACGCCGCCTAGACTGGGGCCGCGACGGCCTGGACCAGCGCTTCGCCACAGCCTGGCAACGCTTCGCCACCGCGGTCACCCAATGGCTGGACGTAAGAACAGGCACCGGCCCCCAAGCCTTGCAACAGGCGTGGCTCGAGGTCCTAGCCGGCCGCACCCCACCCCGAGCAGGCCACATAATCCAACTGAACAACCACCAGACCCAACAGTGACAAGTAATACGTGACAAATGACAAGTGACAAATGACAAGTGACAAGTCACAAACGATGGACGAAGCGCAAACCAACAACTCCTTCTTGCCTATTTACACCTCTGCCACAACACGGTGACCCACGCGGACCCGCCCCCATCCGACAACGCCGACTGAAACCTCGACCACAATCCTGCGGCGCCCACCTGAATTCAAGAAAAGCCCAGAGCAAGCCAATCCCGACAGCGCCCACTAACCGCGCTCCGCGAGGCGCCTGCCGTGGCACGAATGCCGCCCGCCCCGCAACCGAACCCGCCACAGGCGCCACAGATGCCGAAACCGCCGCGGGGACTGCGGGCAGCGTGGATGCCACGGGTGGTGCCGGCTTCGTGGGTGCCGCCGCCGGGGTGGGCGGCGCGGGTGGCGTAGGTAGCGCCGGTGCCGCAGGCGGGGTGGGCGGCGCGGGTGGCGTAGGTGGCGCGGGTGCCGCAGGCGGGGTGGGCGGGGTGGGTGGCGTAGGTGGCGCGGGTGCTGCCGGCGTCGCCAATGGCGCTGCCTGTGGTGAGGGTGACGCCGGAGTACATGTGTCAGGGGGCGCCGTCACAACCCCGGACCTGCTCTGCGCGATGCGTCGAAGCTTCTCGGCATGACGCTGCCGCAAACCCCACGCTCGATGCCTTTCGTGCTCACGACGAAATGCGTCACGTGAGGCAGAATAATTGCGAGAAGCGGTCCGGTCGCGCATCACTGCAATCTCTGCCCGACTGAAGAACGACGCCTGCCCCATGCCAAGAATTCTTCCGCACCCGCGCTTCAAGCGGTAAGCATTGGATCATGCCATCCTGCATTTCTGGCATGTCCCGTCCGCGCATCGCGGTAACGATTGGGGAATGGTTCCAGAAAGGGCCTTGACAATGGGACCCGGCTACACTTGACGCTCCCCGTCAAGAGAGAGCGCGCACCGGAACCTCCAGGAGTGAGCCAGGTGCGTGGGCCGACGCTGATCCGGCCCACGCGCCCGCGGTAGGTGTGATCAGGCTGCAGACAGGACGTCCACGACGAATCGCAGCGTGCCGGCCGGTTGGCCGCCGCTGGGATTCTCGCCGTAGGCCAGGTCGGCCGGGATGTCGAGTTGGACGCGGCTGCCCACCTTGACCCCGATCAGCCCCTGGTCCCAGCCCTGGATGACGTTGCCGGAACCGATCTGGAAGCTGAACGGCTCCGAGCGGCTCCAGGACGAGTCGAACTCCTTGCCGTCGGCGTAGGTTACGCCGACGTAGTTCACGTTGATCGTCTGACCCGATTGGACCGCCGCGCCCTTGCCCTGCAGGAGCGTCGTCGTCTTGAGTTTGGTGACAGTGCCGGTGCCCGCGGTCGCGGCCGGCTTCTTGCTCAGGGCCGGGTCGGCGCCCGCCGGAAGCGGCGGGAACGCCGCGCTCGGCTCGGCCTGGGCCGCGGGTGCGCTGGGGACGGCATCGGCGCTCGTGCTCGTGGCGGCAGGGCTCTGCGGCGCCGACGAGGTGCTGATCCAGATGATCAGACCGACGACGAGAGCCAGTACGGCCGCCGCGGCGCCGGCCACGGTCAACGCTTGGCGGCGCTTCTGCATCGCCCGGTTTCGCGCCTTGGTGGCCTTGGCCTCGGCCCGCTTCTCAGCCTTGGTCTTGAGCGGCGGTCCGCCGGCATTCCTGAGCGGCGGACGGGCGGCAGTACGTTTGGCAGCCGCAGTACCGCGGCTCACAGTGGGATCGGGCACCGCCCGACAATACGACACTCGACTGAAAGCCGACGCCCGCCGCGAGGCCACCACCGTCAGCCCGGGCTACTCCGGGCGAAGGCTGGGCGAAGCGCTACTCCGGGCGAAGCGCTACTCCGGGCGAGGCTGGGCGAAGCGCTACGCCGGGCGAAGGCCGGGCGAAGTGCTACTCCTGGCGAAGGCGGGGCGAAGCGCTAAGCGAGGCGCTGCGCCTGCCCGCTGTGCACATCGCTCACCCATTCCCACCCGGGCTCGGCCGAGGGCCCGATCCGCGGATCACTGGGTTCAGCGCCGTCACGCAGGGCAAGCACGTAAGCCCGATCCAGCTCGATCCGCGCCTTGACCCGGTCATCCTCGCCAACCGACCCGTGCCCGGGAACAACGGCACTGACGTCGCCCGCCACCGCCTCCAGCAACCGCAGCGCCTCCAGGTAGTCCTCGATCGGGTCAGCGGTGCTCATGTCGAGCATCGGGATCAGGACGTCGGAGAGCATGTCCCCGGCAACAAGAACGCCGCTGTCCTCGACGAGCAGCGCCGCATGCCCCGGGGCGTGCGCCTGATGTTCGATGATCCGTACTTCGGGGCCGTCCCACGGAACCCGCGCAGTCCCGTCCGGCAGGGCCGTGATGAGGCCCAGCAGATCCAGCGGAACCTGGTCGGCGATGCCGGTAGGGGCCAGGTGTTCGGCGATGTCAGCCTTCGCGTTCGGGTCGGACAGCTGATCCCGGACAGATTCCGCGCAGCGGGCCGTGCCGTAACGAGGGACATCGCCGAACCGGGCGTCCCAGAGCAGGTGATCCCAGTGCGGATGCGTCGAGAAGCCCGCCACCACGGTGTGGCCCGCTGTGGACAGGTCGTTCGCGAGGCAGGCCATCTCGTGGCCCTGCACCCCGGGGTCGATGAGCAGCACGCCGTCCCGCCCACGCACGACAACGGCGTTGCTCAGGAGGAACTCGCTGACGTGGATCAGCACACCCTCCGCGATCTGCCTCAGCACGCGGGCCCCTTCCGATTGTGGATTGCAACCGCTTATCCGACCGTAATGCCTGCTGCAACGGCCCGCAAACCGCGTGCGGGCGACCCGCAAACCGCGTGCGGGCGGCCAGCGAACCGCGTGCGGGCGGCCAGCGAACCGCGTGCGGGCGGCCAGCGAACCGCGTGCCGGCGGCCCGCAAACCGCGTGCGGGCGGCCCGCCAACCGAGTGCAGGCGGTGCGCTTTCGACCGTACGAAAAAGTGGTGTTTCCCGAGATGCGAAGATATCTACGCAGATTTATGTTGCGGTAGGGGCGAACCGCATACAGGAGAACAATGATGTTCATCCGTTTGATTCGGGCAGTGGTGGGTGCCGTGCTGGTCATGGCGCTGGTGGTGGCGTGCGGCGGAGTCGGTGACTCGGGCGGGAAGTCCGGGGACGGCGCGGCGGTGACGCTGACCATGATGGGGTTCGGCACCGGTGACGAGGTGGCGAAGACGCGATTCGACGCGGCCAATGCGGCGATCGCGCCGAGTACGGCGAAGGCGTCCGAGGGCAGTTTCGACGCGCAGGCGTTTCTGTCGGCGGTGGCTTCGGGGAGCCCGCCGGATCTGGTCTACATGGAGCGGCGGCTGCTCGGAACGTATGCGGCGAAGAAGGCGCTGACGCCGCTCGCCGATTGTGTCGGGCGCGAAAAGATCGACATGGGGCAGTTCCGGGAGGCGGCGGTGGCTGAGGCGACTCTCGGCGGGCTCCTTCACGGAGTGCCGGACTTCTACAACAACCGCGTGCTGATGATCAACGATGCGGCGTTCGCCGAGGTCAGCCTGGATCCGGCGTCGCTGAACACCGGTGACTGGCAGGCGTTGTCGACGGCCGCGGCGCGGCTCACCAAGATGAGCGGCGGCAAGATCCAGCGGATCGGCTTCGACCCGAAGCTGCCGGAGTTCCTGCCGCTGTGGGCCCGCGCGAACGGTGCCGCCCTGGTCAGTGACGACGGCCGGACCGCACAGCTCGACGACCCGAAGGTGATCGCGGTCCTGGAGTACACGGTCGGGCTGATCAACGAGCAGGGCGGGTGGCCGGCGTTCAAGTCGTTCCGGGACTCGTTCGACTTCTTCGGTGCGAAGAACCAGTTCGCGAGCAACCAGCTCGGTGCCTTCCCGATGGAGGACTTCTACCTCAACGTACTGGCCGAGAACTCGCCGCAGGCGCAGGTCAGCGTCCAGCCGTTCCGCGGCGTCGACGGGCAGCCGGTGGACTGGATCACCGGTAACGCGTGGGCGATCCCGGCGGGGAGTCCGCACGCGGACAAGGCCTGCAAGTGGATCAAGACCATGACCGAAAGCGACACGTGGATCGCTGCGGCAAAAGCACGGGCAGAGGTACGCGAGAAGACCGGCAAACCGTTCGCCGGAGTCTTCACCGGCAACAGGAAAGCCGACGAGGTGATCTTCCGCGACGTGGTGAAGCCGAGCGGCAACGCGCGGTTCGACGCGGCCGTGAAGACCATCCTGCAGACGCAGCAGTCCGGAGTCGCCGAGCCCGCCATGGCCGCCGGTGAGGAGTTCAAAGCTGCCTGGCAGGACGCCGTCAACCGGGTCCTCGACGGCAAGCAGCAGCCCGCACAGGCTCTGGCCGCGGCACAGAAGCAGGCGCAGGCAGCACTCGACAAAGCCAACAGCGGATCGTGAAGTACGAGACCCGGGCGGCGTTCGGGTTCCTGTCGCCGTGGCTGATCGGCTTCACCGTCTTCATGGCTGGGCCGATGGTGGCCAGCCTGGTGCTGTCGTTCACCGACTACGACGTGCTGACCAGCACCGACTTCGTGGGCGGAGACAACTACCGGGAGCTGCTCGCGGATCCGAAGGTTCGCACCGCCATCGCGAACACCCTGATCTACACGGCGCTGCACGTGCCGGTGACCATGGCGGTGTCGCTGGCGCTGGCCCTGCTGCTCCTGCGGGTGGGGCGCCGGTCGGCCGGGTTCTTCCGGACCGTCTTCTACCTGCCGACCATCACGCCGAAGGTGGCCGTCGGCGTGCTGTTCCTGATGCTGTTCAACGGGCAGGCGGGGCTGGTCAACCAAGCGCTTGGTGTGCTGGGAATCAACGGACCGGACTGGACCGTCGACGGCCCGTGGATCAAACCGGGACTGGTTCTGATCGGCGCGTGGAGCCTGGGCAGCACCGTGATCATCTATCTGGCGGCGCTGCAGGACGTGCCGCGCGACCTCTACGAGGCGGCCGAGATGGACGGCGCGTCACCGTGGGCGCGGTTCCGGGCGGTCACCGTACCGATGATCAGCGGTGCCCTGTTCTTCACCTTGATCATCAACACCATCAGCGCGCTGCAGACGTTCGACGAGGTCTACACCGCCTTCTACGGAAGCAGCAACCAGCAGACGTACGGGAACGACGCGGCCCTGTTCTACGTCGTCTACCTGTTCCAGCAGGCGTTCCAGTTCCTGCACATGGGCTACGCGTCGGCCCTCGCCTGGCTGCTGTTCCTGATCATCGTGGTCATCACGCTGATACAGGTACGGCTCAGCAGGCGCTTCGTCCACTACGAGGGTGGTGCGCGATGAGAGCCTGGATGTGGTGGACCGCCCTGGCCGCGGCCGCCGTGATCTTCCTATACCCGTTCGCCTGGCTGGTCAGCGCCTCCCTCAAACCCCGGCCCGAGGTGTTCGACAACCGGCTGATCCCGTCGAACTGGGCACCGGAGAACTACAGCACCATCTGGACCGCGGCCCCGGTGCTGACCTGGCTCGGCAACAGCGTCGTGGTCGCCCTCGCGGCCGCGGTGGCGGTCACCATCTCCAGTGCGATCGTCGCCTTCGGATTCGCGTACTTCCGGTTCCCCGGCCGCAACGCCCTGTTCGCCCTGGTCGTCGGCACGATGATGCTGCCCGGCGCGGTGACGATGATCCCTACCTACTTGATCTGGAACCAGCTCGGCCTGGCCGCCACGCAGGTGCCACTGTGGGCGGGCAACCTGTTCGGCAGCGCCTTCTACATCTTCCTGATCCGGCAGTTCTTCCTCAGCGTGCCCCGGGAACTGTTCGAGGCGGCCCGGGTCGACGGCGCCGGGTACTGGCGGCTGTTCTGGCGGATCGCCGTGCCGCTGTGCCGTCCCGCCCTGATCGTGGCGTTCGTCTTCGAGCTGCGGGCCAGCTGGTCGGACCTGCTGAAGCCGCTGATCTACCTGCGGGATCCGGCGCTGTTCACGATGCCGCGCGGGATGAAAGCGATCCTCGACCAGTTCGGGCAGGCGGGGGAGTCGGCGTGGGAGGTGGTTCTGGCGGGGGCGGTGCTCACGACCGTACCGATGATCATCGCCTTCTTCCTCTGCCAGCGCTACTTCGTCGAAGGGGTGGCTACGCAGGGGCGTAAGGGCTGAGCCGGGGTGGTTACTCGGTGACCGACTCGGGGGCGAGGGGGCTGTTGGCCGGGCCCTGGAGGACTGCGCCGTCGACGGTGAAGCGTGAGCCGTGGCAGGGGCACTCCCAGGCGGTCTCGGCCTCGTTGAAGTCGACGATGCAGCCGGCGTGCGTACAGCGCGCTGACACCGCATGGACCTGGCCGGCCTCGTCGCGATACACGGCACACTGGCGCCCGCCGACGCGTACGACAGAGCCCGCACCGGCTGCGACGTCGTCAACCGACCCGGCGGGTGACGGCTTGAGGCGGTCACCGACGAAGTGACCGGCGACCTTGGCGCCCAGCTTGAGCATGTTGCCCGCCTCCCGCAGGGGGTTGAGGCGGCGCGGGTCGTACAGCGAGGCCCAGGCCGGCGCCGCCCCGGTGATGGTCGCGGCGAGCAGCCGGCCCGCCATCACGCCGGTGCTCATGCCCCAGCCGCCGAACCCGGTGGCGACGAAGACGTTCTCGGCGCCGGGGTAGAAGGGGCCGACGAACGGCACCCGGTCGCTGGACGTGTTGTCCTGGGTGGCCCAGCGGTAGGCGATCTCGGTGCCGGGGAAGCGCTCGTGCGTCCAGGCGATCAGCCGTTGCCACTGCTCGGCGGGCGCGCCCTCGCCCGGCGTGAAGTGCTCGCCGGTGACGATGAGCAGCCGCTGCCCGTCGCTGTACGGGGCGGTCCGCACCGACCGCGTGTTCTGCTCGGGCGTGATGTAGACGCCGCCGGGGTCGCTCGCGGCCGGGACGGGCGCGGCGACGACCAGTTCGCGGCGGGGTTCGAGCCGGGTGAACATCAGAGCCCGGTCGAAGACGGGATAGTGGGTGGCGACCACCACCCGGCGCGCGGTGACCGAGTGCCCGGCCGCCGTGGTGACGGTGCACGGGTCACCCTCGTCGAGGCCGGTCACCCGGGTGTCCTCGAAGATCTGCCCGCCGCGCCGGGTCAGGTCGCCGGCCAGCCCGAGCAGGTAGCGGCGGGGATGGAACTGGGCCTGGTTCTCCACCCGTACCGCACCGGCGACCGGAAACGGCAGCCCGGTGCCGATGACGAACGACGCGGCCAGTCCGGCCTCGGCGGCGGCGTCGGCCTCGGCGCGGATCTCGTCGAGACGGTCCGGCGATTCGACGTACGTGTAGGCGGGCACCCGCTCCAACTCGCAGTCGATGCCGAGCCGGCCGGCGACGACGGCGACGTGCTCGACGGCTTGCTGCTGCGACTCGGCATAGAGGCGGGCGGCGTCGGCGCCGAACGACTTGCGAACCTTCGTGTAGACGAGTGTGTGCAGCGCGGACAGCTTCGCCGTGGTGTAACCGGTCACGCCGGCCACGATCCGGTCCGCCTCCAGCAGGGCGACCCGCTGCCCGGCCTCCATGAGCTCCCAGGCGGTGCACAGCCCCGCGATGCCACCGCCGACCACCACCACGTCGACCTCGAGATCACCGGTCAGTGCCGGGAAGGCGGTCGCCGGTGCGGATTCCATCCAGTACGACCCGTCAACGCCTGCAAGCATGCTCCTCGACTGCCCCCGATCGAGGTCGCCAAACGACCGCGGCGGATCGGGCAGGATGGGATTCATGACGGTGATCATAGGTATCGTGAGCCCGGGCTTCATGGGTGCCGGACTGGGCTCGGCGTTGCTCACGGGTGGCGCGCGGGTGGTGACGACGCTGGAGGGGCGCTCCGGGCGGACCGGGCGGCTTGCTACCGAGGCGGGCCTGGAAGTGCTGCCGGGCCTCATCGATGTGGTCGCCGCAGCGGACGTGGTGCTGTCGGTGACGCCGCCGGGGCGGGCGCTCGCCGCGGCCTCGAGCATCGCGGCAGGCGTACTGAATGAGGTGGTGACGGACCTGGCGCGCGACGGCCTGGACCGGTCCGCGGGGGTGGCCCGGGCTGCGACGAAGGCGCACCGGTTCGTGGACGAGATGCGTGAGATCGCCGCGACGCAGGCAGCGGCAGGGTTGACGCCGGCGCTGTTCGCGGCGATCGCTGAGGTCTATGCGGAGATCGCGGAGACCGCGCTGGCGCAGGGTGATCCGGAGGCGGTGGGCGATCTGCCGGCGGCTGAGCTGGTGGCGCGTCTCACGGCGTGAGCGCCGGCGCGGGCTCGGCCCAGGTGGTCAGCGCCGGCTCGGCCCGGGTGATGGCCGATGTGGTGCCGACGTGCCGCAGGCGGTGGGCCGGAACGCCGGCCGCGGTGAGCCGGTCGGCGATCTCGGTGCGGGGCCGGTCGAGGAAGACGGCCACCTGGTGGTCGTCGCCGAGGTGGCAGGCGGCCACGAGAGTGCCGAGGTTGATCGGGTCGAGTTCGCCGACGTCGCCGAGGTCGAGGATCAGGCGCAGCGGGCGGGTGTGACGGATGGCCTGCACCAGGGTGCGCCTCAGGTCGACCGCGTCGTCGGCGCCGAGGCTGCCCTGGGGGTGGATGACGAGAGTGCCGTCGGGGTGATTGCCGATGTCGACCGTGGTGTCGGTCATCGCGTTACCTTCCGTTACCCGACACTTCTTCGGGTGGTCAACGGTAGGGCCTGCCGCGGTGACCGTCGAGATTCAGGCCGGAAAGTTCACCTGATCACAGCGCGATAACGACTGCCCCGGCGAGGGTGGCGATGGCGATCATCAGGCACAACACCAGCCCGGCCGAGGCCAGCCGATGGTTGAGGGCGGGGTCGGTGGCGGTCGCCTGCTGAAGAACGAGCCAGGTAGTCGTGCCGAGCAGCACCAGCCCGGCCACGAGTAGAACAATCACGATGACCTCCTCTTTCGCTGTGGAAGCTTCGAAAGAGGAGGTCTCCGCCAGGGCAGCGCCCACCCGAATCGCAGGTGAACGACGCACCAACCCCGGCGTGCGATTGGCTTTCTGCGATCATCGCCGCGCTGAGGATGGGCAGGAGTTCTGCGCCGGGTCGCCGGTGCGGACCGGCATGACGAGCTGCACGTGGCCGGGTTCGTCGGAGGCAGTGAGCAATTTTCAACCTGACATCGGGCCCGAAGCCGCCGGGCCGTTGTCCGGCGCCGGCAGCCGAGGCCCTCGCCACGTTGAAAAAGGCTCAGTATTCAGCGGAGGCGACGAAGAGCGCCCTCTTCTCGGTCAGTTCCGGGAGTCGCGCGACTGGTCCGGGCCATCGACGGCTGCTGCTGCTGACAACCAAGCCTCCATCGCAGCCCGTTGCCCGCTTGCTGACGCCGCAGTCACCTCAATGCGATTACCCTGAACCTCCAGGACCACGGTCCGGCTTCGCTGGCGGCCGATCCAGGCGATGACGATGTTCGAGATCACTTTGACAGTCGCGAAGGATATGGTGATCGCCAGACCCAGGGTTTGCGGATCGACGGCTTTCGTGTTGGTCGTTCCGCTGCGGCGAGAAGCCTCCATCTCCAGACCGACTGACACAGGAACCCGGGCCTGACGAAGGTCGTCGGTGAGGCTTTCCAGCGCCGTCTCCGAGGACGTGCGAATCATCAACCGAGGGTCGCTGCTCATGTCGAGTGAGGATATCCTCCCGGTTTTCCGGCGAAAACCGCCAAAAGCGTGGTGGCGGCGAGAAATGCCGCCACCACGTCGCCGGTCAGCGCAGGCCGTTGCGGATTGCGATGGTGATCAAAAGGGCTGGATCGTCGCTGATGATGCCGTCGACGCCGAGGTCGATGACGCGCTGCATGATTGCGGCGTCGTTGACGGTGTAGGGGACCACCTTCAGGCCGTACCGGTGCTGCAGCACCGAGACCCGCGGGCCGTGGAAGTAGGCGGGGTGCTGCCGCAGGTACCAGTCGGCGTCCGGTGCGGCCGGCTGCCGCGGGTCGTGGACCTGCCAGTTGGCCGAGACGGTGCCGGCGCCGGCGGCGCGGACCAGGGCGCCGACGTCGCGGGTACGCCACCAGTCGAGGCCGCCGGTCCATGGGCTCTTCACCGACGGGTCGTCGTAGACGGCCCGCAGCGAGCACTCGTCGGCCAGGCTGGTGCACTCGGCGGGGCCGTACTGCCAGATCAGCGCGACCGTCTCGATGTGCCGGTCCAGGGTGCGGGCGTAGCGGATGGTGCGCCAGTCGAACGACTGGATCGTGCTGCGGCCGGTGAACCCGGTGCGCTGGAGTTCCCGGACCAGCTTGCGGGTGAACACCCGATACGGCGCCGTGTCATCGACCAGTGGGCTGATCTTGGTCTCGATGTTCAGGCGTACGTCATCGCGGCCACTGCCACGGACCAGCGCGATCACCTCGCCGAGGGTGGGAATGCGGGCGCCGGGTGCGGCGGCCTGCTGCGGGAACTCGGGGAGCGTCTTGGAGCCGCAGTCGATGGTCTTCAGCTGGGCGAGGGTCAGGTCGTGGACGACCTTTCCGACGTACGGGAACTCCGGATCACCCGGCCGCACCGGTGCGGTGTCGGAGCAGTGGGAGCCGTTGACCGTACGGTCGTGCAGCACCACCAGATGCCCGTCGGCGGTGACACCGGTGTCGA
Organism: Actinoplanes sp. GCM10030250; assembly: GCF_042666575.1. Taxonomy (NCBI): domain Bacteria; kingdom Bacillati; phylum Actinomycetota; class Actinomycetes; order Micromonosporales; family Micromonosporaceae; genus Actinoplanes; species Actinoplanes sp. GCM10030250. The sequence goes on from NZ_JBHTDO010000021.1 coordinate 50,586, forward strand.
GTTCCAGCGTCGAGATGTCGGGGTTCTTCAGCGAGGCGGTGAACGCGGGGAGCGTGTTCTCCGGCAGGGTGGCCCGGCCGCCACGGTGCGCCTGCACGTCGAACGGCGACGCGTACGCCCGGGGGAGCCGGAGGCCACGCTGGGCGAGCAGGGTGCGCAGCCGGTCCGGGTAGTCGGTGATGATCCCGTCCACGCCGTCGCCGATCAGCTTGCTCATGGTCGGCAGGTCGTCGATCGTCCACGGCACGACCTTGATGCCGTTGGCGTGCGCGTGCCGGACCATCGCGGCGGTGACGTACGGGCGGTAACCGGGGTCGTCGACCGTGCCGTTCTGCGGGAAGCCGTGCACCGGGGAGTAGGTGGTGGCGCCGAAGCTGCGGATGGCCCGGATCGGGTCGCCGCCGAACGTGTCGATGTCGATCCCGCCCAGCCACGGTGAGGCGCCGGGCAGGCCGACCTGGAGGAAGTCGTAGTTGGAGAGCGCCACGAGCGGCAGGCGCGGCTCCACCGTCCGCATGAGCTTCAGCGCACCCCAGTCGAAGCTCTGGATGGTGACCTGGCGCAGCAGCCCGGCCCTGCGGACCTCAGCGGCGGTGATCCGGGCGAACTGCTCGCGGGGCGCGGTCTCGGCCGGTGCGCCCGCCTCCACCTTCGTCTCCACGTTGAGCTTGACGCCTGTCGCGCCGTACCGGTTGACCAGGGCGAAGACCTCGCGTAGCAGCGGCATCCGGGCGCCCGGGACGGCGAGCTGGCCGGGCTTGTCGGCGAGGGGCTTCGAGCCGCAGTCGAGGGTGCGGACCTGGGCCAGGGTCAGCGTGTTGACGTACTTGCCGACGTAGGGGAACTCCGGGTCGCCGGGCGCGGCCGGCGCGGTGTCGGTGCATTTGGTGCCGGTGACCCGGCGGTCGTGGGTGACCACCGCCTGCTGGTCCTCGGTGATCTGCACGTCGAGCTCCAGCGTCGTCACGCCGAGCTGGAGGGCGTTGCCGAACGACGCGAGCGTGTTCTCCACCCGCAGGCCGAGACCCCCGCGGTGCGCTTGTAGATCAAAGCCGGTCTTCCCGGTGGCCGTTGCCGGTGCGGTCACGGTGCCGGCGACGGTCGCGGCCGCCAGAAGAACCACGGCACCTCGGCGAATTCCCCACACGGACGTCTCCCTTCACGGGCGGGACCCCACCCGCCTCCGGCGGACAGCCTGTGAGCCGCGCACGGCGGCGGGAGAAGCGCAGGAATACACCATGATGAATGAAAGGCGACGGAAGAAAGCCGTGGCTGCCAGAAGTGGCAGCCACGGCTTCTTCGGGTGCGGGGCTTGAGGGTACGGCCGTCAGGCGTTGGTGCGGTGCAGGACGTGGATCTCCTCGGGCTCCGGCGGGACGTCGGTCACGCCCGCCTCGACAGCCAGCTCGTGGCGCTTGTGAGCCGACGGCAGGGCGAGCGAGGCCAGGACCGCGAGGACGGCGACTCCGGCGCAGACCCAGAAGCCGTCGGTGAACGCGGCGTCGGTGGGCAGACCCTGCGGGGTGGTGTGCGAGGTGATGACCGCCGCGACCACCGCTGTGCCGATGCTGCTGCCGATGGTCCGGGCGATGGCGTTGACGCTGGTGGCCTCACCGGTCTGACCCGGCGGGACGCTCTCGATGATGGCGTTGGACATCGCCGCGAAGGCGAAGCCGATGCCCGCGCCGGTGAGGACGCCGGAGGCCAGAACCTGCCAGACCGCGCCGTGACCGAGGGCGGGCAGGACGAACGCGCCGACGACCAGGACGGAGCCGATGAACATCGGGAGCTTCGGCCCGTACTTGCGGTTCAGGATACCGGCGATCGGGCCGAAGACGACCATCATGATCACGGTGGGCAGCAGGAACAGCCCGGCCTGGGAGACCGACTTGCCGAAGCCGTAACCGGTGGCCTCGGGAAGCAGCAGCAGCGTCGGTACCAGCAGGAAGGTGCCGAACATCGCGAAGCCGAGGATCAGGGCGACCAGGTCGGTGGCCCACACGCCGCGGATGCGCATCAGCTTCATGTCGATGAGCGGCTCGTTGACGCGCAGCTCGACGCGGACGAACACGATCAGGCCGACCACGCCGAGAGCCAGCAGGCCGATGGTCTTGGCGTCGCCCCAGCCCCACGCCTGGCCCTTGCTGATCGCCAGCAGCAGTGCCACCAGCGCGATCGACAGGATGCTCGCGCCGAGCACGTCGAGCTTGCCGGGCTTGCGGACCGGGGACTCCTTCATGCCGAAGATGGCGCCGGCCAGCGCGATGACGACCAGGACCAGCGGCAGCCAGAACAGCCAGTGCCAGGAGAGGTGCTCGACGATCGGGCCGGCGGCCACGATGCCGATACCGGCGCCGACACCGAAGATCGCCGAGATGAGGCCGACGGTGGTGGCGACCTTCTCGCGGGGCAGCTCGTCACGGATCATGCCGATCGACAGCGGCATGATGGCACCCGCGGCACCCTGGAGGACCCGGCCGACGATCAGCACGATCAGGTTGGGGGCGAGCGCGGCGACCACGGTTCCGGCGGCCAGGATCGCCAGTACGCCGATCAGGACCTTGCGCTTGCCGACCATGTCGCCGAGCCGGCCGAGGATGGGGGTGAGGACCGAGGCCGACAGCAGGTACGCCGTGACGACCCAGCTGACGTCGGCGGTCGACACCTTGAGTTCGTGGCCGATGGTGGCCAGCGCGGGCGAGACCAGCGACTGGAGCACCGCGAACGCCAGGCCGCCCAGTGCCAGGTAGAACACCAGCAGGTTGCCGCCGGTCTTCCGCGGTGCGGATCCGGCCTCTGCGATCGTTTCGGTCATGGCGTCCCCGTGGGTAGAAGTAAACGCTTGCTGACTTAGTATCGGCAGGTAGCCCGCGAAGTAAACGGTTGCTTACCTCACACTCGTACGGGTAGCCGTACATTTGCCGGAAAGACCGAGGAGCGCTGAGAGTGACCGACGACATCGCCGTGCCGCGACGGCGCCGCGACGCGGCGCAGACACGCCAGGTCCTGCTCGACGTGGCGCGGCACCGGTTCGCGCGCGACGGCTACACGGCCACGACGGTGCGGGACATCGCCGACGAGGCCGGCGTCAACGTGGCGCTGATCAGCCGGTACTTCACCTCCAAGGAGGGGCTGTTCGAGGCGTGCCTGACCAGCGCGATCTCCGATGTGCGCCGCGACGCCGACGATGTCGGGCCCGGTGACGTCGCGCACCTGCTGGCCCGGCGCCTCAGCGGCTCACCGGACGACGACCGGCTGCGCGACGCGATGCTGCTGCTGGTGCGGTCGTCGGGGGACGAGCGCATCGAGGGCCTGCGGCGCTCGATGCTGCGCTCGATGAGCGAGAAGCTGGCGGCCAGGGCGGGCCACGGCACGCCCGACGAGGCCACCGTGCTGCGCGCTCAGATCCTGCTGGCCAGCACGCTGGGCATCATCCTGATGAAGTCAACGCTGAGCCTCCAGCCGCTGAGCGCGGCGGAGGAGGACGATCTGCGCAAGCCGCTGTCGGACATGGTCCAGGCGTTGCTCCCCAGGGGCTGATCGGGGCTCAGCCACGCCTCAGGAACGGCGTGATAAAACCCCGCCATGCGCATCGTGTTCGTCGCCGCCCCGCTCCAGGGCCATCTACTGCCGTTGATCCCGCTCGCCGCGGCCTGCCGTGATGCCGGGCACGACGTGATCCTGGCCGGTGGCGGCTTCCCGCCCGATGTGCTGGGCCTGCGTACCGCTGACATCGGTGCCGGCTTCAGCCTGACGCGCAGTGCGCTGCGGGCGGTCCTGCGCAACCCGCGCCTGGCTCGTGCCGAGATGCGCGGCCTCGCCGGGCACGCCATGGTCGGCGAGATCTTCGGCCGGGCCAATCAGTCCCTGGTCGGCCCGCTGCTGGCGCTGGCCGAGCGGGAGCGCCCCGATCTGATCGTCTACGAGCCGCTGACCGGGGCCGGGGCGATCGTGGCGGGGCGGCTGTCGATCCCGTCGGTTCTGCAGGAGAACACCCTGTGGCCGGCCACTGATCTCTTCCGGGCGGTGACGACCAGCTCGGTGCTGTCCGGGCAGGACATTCCGGCGCCCGAGCTGACGATCACCGTCGTGCCGCCGAGCCTGCGGGGTGCGCCCCTGGAGGGTGCGGTGCCGATGCGGCCGGTGCCGTACTCCGGTGGCGGGCCCGTCCCGGAGTGGCTGCTGACCGAGAGCGGCCGGCCCCGGGTCCTGGTCAGCCACAGCACCCTCAACGGACCGGACACGGGTGACCCGAGCCGGGCCGTCATCGCGGCGGCCGTCGACGTGGACGCCGAGTTCGTGCTGTTCCGCAAGGACGCCACCCGGGGACTGCCTCCGAACGTGCGGGCTGTCGGCCGCGTACCCCTGAACGAGGTCCTCCCGCACGCCTCGGCCTTCATCCACCACGCCGGTGCGGGCAGCGTGTTCGGTGGTCTGGCCGCGGGGGTGCCGCAGCTGGTGACGCCGGGGGCGGGCGATCGCCGGCACAACGCCGAACTGCTGGCCAAGCGCGGGGCCGGGCTGGCTGTGGACGCGAAAGCGATCTCCGCGGCTGACCTGACCCGGCTGCTGACCGACGACGGGTTGCGCATCGCCGCACGGGAGGTGGCGGCGGAGATCGCGGCGATGCCGGCGCCCGCTTCGGTGGTTCCGGCGCTGGAGAAGGTCGTCGGGGACTGAGGACTTTCCGAAGTATTGCTTCTGGTCAATGTGCGACGCCGATGATATGAACTTATGAACACTTGTGGGAGCGCTCCCACAACGTAGGTGTCGACGTCCTCGGGAGAGCACACATGAGTGACAAGCACAACCGCCGCCGACGAGCGGCGAGAGCCGTCATCGGCCTCGTCGCGCTCGTCGTCGGGGTCCTCGGCCTCGCGGCCCCAGCCTCGGCCGCCCCGCCGGCAGCACCAACCGTCTCCGCCGGCTACGGCCACACCTGCGCCATCCCCGCGAACGGCAGCCTGTGGTGCTGGGGCGGCAACTTCAGCGGCGTGCTCGGCGACGGCAGCACGGTCAGCAACCGGAACAGCCCGGTGCGCATCGGTGACGCCACCACCTGGGCGAGCATCGACGCGGGGACCGTGCACAACTGCGCGACCCGTACCGACGGCTCGCTCTGGTGCTGGGGCAGCAACTTCCGCGGCCAGCTCGGCGACGGCAGCACCACCAGCCGCAACGTCCCGGTGCGGGTCGGTACCGCCACCAACTGGGCCAACGTGAGCGCGGCCGACAGCCACACCTGCGCGGTCCGTACCGACGGGACGCTGTGGTGCTGGGGCTTCAACCGGTCGGGGCAGCTGGGCACCGGTCCGGCGTCGTACTACGAGACCGCCCCGGTGCGGGTCGACACGGCGACCAACTGGGCGAGCGTCACCACCGGGTTCGCGCACACCTGCGCCACCCGTACCGACGGGACACTGTGGTGCTGGGGTGACAGCACGCGGGGTCAGCTCGGCGTCGGCATCCTGAGCTACCGGGCCACCCCGACGCAGGTGGGAACCGCCACCACCTGGCAGGACGTGAGTGCCGGGTACGCCTTCGCCTGCGCGACCCGTACCGACGGGACACTGTGGTGCTGGGGTGAGAACGGCTACGGTCAGCTGGGCGCCAACATCACCTACCAGACCACGCCGGCGCAGGTCGGCACCGCCACCACCTGGACCGGGGTGAACGCCGGGGACAACTCGGCGTGCGCCGCCCGCACCGACGGCAGCCTGTGGTGCTGGGGCAACAACATGGCGGCGCAGCTGGGCGACGGAACCACCGTCAACCGGTACGCGCCGACCCGCGTCGGCACCGCGACCACCTGGACGAACGACGTGGCCATGAACTACCACAGCTGCGGGGTTCGCGCCGATCGCAGCCTGTGGTGCTGGGGCAACAACGACAACGGCCAGCTGGGCGACGGGACCACCACCCAGCGGTCGGCTCCGGCGCAGCTGACCCTCGGCTGACGCTCCCCGGGGGAGTGCGGCGCGAGCCGCACTCCCCTGCAAGGATGCTCCGGTGCCGAGCGAAGAGTTCTTCACCACGTCCGCGCAGGTCCTGCCGACGCTTCTGATCGGCTTCGTCGTCGAGGTCAGCCTCTTCCTCAACGCGTTCCGCGCGGCCATCCGGCAGGAGATCGGGGACGCGCGGGAACGGCCGGGCGGCGAGATCTCACAGGCTTGGCAAGCAGAGGTACGCCGTACGCGATCCGCCCTTGTGGTTTTCGGCGGAGCCGTTGCGATCTCCGAAGCGCTTGCCCTGACCGCCCTCTGGTCCTCCGACGACCAGGGTTTCGCGATGTTCGCGGCGGCGTCTTGCTTCACCGTGATCGTCGCCGGCATCCTCGCCATCGTGTTGTTTCCGCTGGGCAAGCTGACGATCGAGACGATGTCCTAGCTCGGTGGGGTCATTCCGGATCGCCCGGAAGGTCGCCCTCTCGGTGCAGCGGTGTTGTGCCGGGGATCTCGCAGAAGTCGCCCTCACAAACCGGGCCGTCTCCGCCGGCGAGGATCGTGAACGCGGGCTTCTTCTCCTGCGCCTCTGACTCGACGTCGCTCACGCGGCCGGCTCCTTCTCCTTGTCGATCTTCGCGAGGACGCCGGCGAAGGTGGCCGGTTCCTGCGCTCCGGAGACGCCGTAGCGGCCGTCGAAGACGAAGAACGGAACGCCGGTGATGCCGTAGCTCACCGCGGTGCGCACGTCGGCCTCCACGGCGGCGGCGTATTCGCCGCTCTCCAGTGACCGCAGGACGTCGGCGCGGTCGAAGCCGAGCCCGGCGGCCAGGTCGGTGAGCTCGTCGATGCGGCCGACGTGCAGTCCGTCGGTGAAGTACGCCGCGAGCAGCCGGTCCTTCGTCTCCACCTGGCGGCCGTGCGCCTTGGCGTAGTGCAGCAGCTCGTGCGCCTTGCGGGTCGGCGTGGGCTTGAGCAGGTCGTAGCGGAAGTCCAGCCCGACGGCCTCGGCGAGGGCGGTGGTCTGCCGCTCCATGCCGCGTGCCTGTCCGGCGGTGACGCGCAGCTTGGCGGCGAGGTAGTCGGCGTGGCTGCCGGCGAAGTCCTCGGGGGTGTCGGGGGAGAGCTCGAAGGAGTGATACTCGACCTCGACCGGTACGCCGGACGTGGCGGCGGCGGCCTCGAACTTGCGCTTGCCGATGTAGCAGAACGGGCAGGCGATGTCGGACCACACATCCACCTTGATCGGAGTCGCCACCCGCGCACCTCTTCCGCGTCCTCAACTTGAGGTCGGCCTCAAGTTACCGGCCGCCAACATACTCTAAGTTGAGGGCGGCATCCAAGTTTCCGGGTCAGGGGGCGATCATGGCGGTGGAAAGGGCGGCGCTGCGCCGGGACGCCCGGCGCAACGTGGAGAAACTCACCGCCGCCGCGGTCGAGGTCTTCCTGGACCAGGGCTTCCAGGCGCCACTCGAGACCGTTGCCCAGGCCGCCGGGGTGAGCATCGGGACGCTCTACAACCGCTTCGGTACGCGTGAGGCCCTGATCGAGGCCGCGGCCCCCGCCATCGCCGCCATCTGCACCGAGGCTCTCGCCGCGGAGGCGCAGGCGCAGCCGGACCCCTGGCAGCAGTTCCGCCACTACGTCACCGGGCTGCTCGAGAAGCAACTCGCGAGCCCGCCCGTCGACGACGTCATGGCCCGGCGCTTTCCCGGCTCACCGCGGCTGTCCCAGCAGTGCGACAACGCCATCCGGCACGCCACCCACTTCATCGAACAGGCCCAGGCCGCCGGCAGCCTCCGCCCCGACTTCCGCCCGGCCGACCTCACCGCGCTGTTCCTGGCCAACTCGGGGATCGCCCGCGCCTCGACGCCGGTCGCCGAGGATGCCTGGCGCCGGCACCTGGCCTTCTTCCTCGACGGCCTCAGAGTCCCGGCCGCCGGCCGGCGCAAGTGAGGCTCCGCTCTCCCTGCAGCTCGTTCGCCGGCCGCCGGCCGGCGCGATTGACACGCCGGCCGGGGGGCGACGGCTATTTCAGCGCTACCTCGACACCGCCGGAGAAGATCGAGTCGTGCAGTTCGAGCTTGGTGAGCTTGGTCCCCTTCGGTACGTCGAAGACCAGCTTTCCGGTGACCGAGTTCCCCGGGTTGATCTCGTTGAGGAACGTCTGTGCCTCACCGTTCGCGTAGATCTCGGCCCCGGTGTCGTTGGAGAACTCGGTGCCCTTCGCGTCGAACGCCTTCTGGTTCGATCCGGCGAACATCTGCGCCTCGTCGCCGATGTTCTTCACCTTCACGGTGACCAGGCAGAACTGGCCCTGAGCCTTCTGGTTCAGCAGCGACGAACCGACGGAGCTCTTGCCGCAGGCCATCTTCGTGACGGTGAACTGGAACTTGCCGTCCTTCACCGCCTTGCCGATTCCCGGCAACACTTCCGCGGCGGGCTTCTCGGGCTCGGCTTCTTCTTCTGCGGCCGGTTTCGCCGCCTTGTCCGTGGCCGGTTTGCTGGTCGCGTCGGCGACGGCAGCCTTGTCGGTGCCCGGTGCGGCGGAATCGTCGTCCCCACCGGACAGCGCGCTGCCGATGCACACGAGCAGAAGCAGCACGCCGGCCCCGCCGGCGATCATCGGCCATTTCTTCTTCTTGGCCGGGGGCGCGACCGGCTGCGGGTAGCCGGGCGGGGGCCCGTATGCCGGTTGACCGGGTGCGGCCTGCGGCTGGCCCGGAGCCGGCGGGTAACCGGGAGCGCCGGCCTGGCCGGGAGCGGGATAGCCGGAAGCGTCAGGGTGACCGGGAGTGGGGTAGCCGGGAGCGGCAGGGTAACCAGGAGTGGGGTAGCCGGGAGCGTCAGGGTGACCGGGAGTGGGGTAGCCGGGAGCGGCAGGGTAACCAGGAGCGGCGGGATAGCCTGGCTGCGGGTACCCGGGGGTGGCCGGCTGGCCTGCCGGTGGGTTCGCGGGCTGGCCCGAATAGGGGTTAAAGGGCTGGTCGGTCAAGGGGTCGGAGTCTCCACGGACGGGGGAGCGGACCTGGTCGCGGCCGGTCCCCAGTCCAGACATCCGACCGCGCCATCAGCCAATCCGATCAGCGCTCCGGACGCCTTCCGCACTTCGGCCGGGAAAGTGCAGCCGGCGAGTAACCCATCACCTCCGCGCGGTCACGGCCCCGCATCGACACGGTCATTCAAGATCACCTGTTCGGCCCGGCGATTGTCACTGTTCCTACAGCAGGGGTACGACACAAAACGCTCCGCCGTGCACTACGCCCAGCCCTACTTCTGGAGTAGGCCGGAGCACCTGGGAAGTGTCGTACCCCGTCGATACGGTTCCTTCTGTGTCCGCTCCTACTGTCCTCACCGCGATGCGGTCCCGCCGGTTCCTGATCAGCTGGTGGCCGTGGCGGTCGGTGCTGTTCGTGGTCAGCACGGTGCCGCTGGTGGCGGCCGTGGCGGTGCCGGTGGGTGTGCTCGTGGCGCCGTGGATCGTGCTGATCCGGCGGCTGTTCACCGGAGAGGCCGAGCCGGTCGGGTCGCTCCTGCTGTTCGTGGCGGGTGCGGTGCTGCTGGGCGGGTTGGGGCCGCTTGTCGCGCGGCCGTTGCCGGCGGTGGAGCGGCATCGGTTGCGCCTCGTCGACGATCGGCCGCTGGAGGTGGGGCGTTTCCCGACAGGCCGCTCGCTGACGGGGCGCTTGCCGGCGGGGCGGTCGTTGATGGGGCGCTTGCCGGCGGGGCGGTCGTTGATGGGGCGCTTGCCGGCGGAGCGGTCGTTGATGGGGCGCTCGCCCTGGCGGCGGCTGGGCTATGCGGTGGTGCTGGTGACGGCGGTGCCGATCGTGCACGTCGCGCTTGTGGTGACGGTGATGTTGATCGTGGTCTGCGCGTTGAGCCCGGTGCTGGTGGAGGGCGGGCCGATCTCGTTCGGTGTGGTGACGATCGTGACGGCGGCGCAGGCCGTGCCGTACGCGATCGGGGGTTTGATCGCACTGACCGCTGTGCCCTATCTGATCGCGGCGACCGCCGCGGCGCATGCCGCTGTTGCCCGCGCGGTGCTGCATACTGCGCCCACTGAGGAGCTTCGTGCGGAGTTGGTCGAGGTTTCGCAGTCGCGGGCGCGGCTCGCGGACGCGTTCGAGGCGGAGCGGCGCCGGATCGAGCGGGATCTGCACGACGGTGCCCAGCAGAAACTCGTCGGGCTCACCCTGCAGCTGGGTCTCGCGCGGGTCGACCTGCCGGACGACTCACCGGCGGCCGGTGCCGTGGCCACCGCACATCAGCAGGCGAAGGAGCTGATGGGGGAGTTGCGGGAGCTGATCCACGGCATTCGCCCGCAGCTGCTCACCGATCTGGGGCTCGGTGCCGCGCTGCGGGATCTGGCCGGTCACACGGCGGTTCCGGTGACGGTTCGTGCCGATCTGTCGCGGCGGCTGCCCGAGCATGTCGAAGCCACCGCCTACTTCGTCGTCGCCGAGCTCCTGGCGAACGTCGGCAAGCACAGCGGCGCCACCCGCGCCGCGGTCACTGCCGACGAGCGTGACGGCCAGCTGATCGTCGAGGTCACCGACGACGGGCGCGGCGGCGCCGATCCGGCTCGCGGCACCGGCCTGACCGGACTCGCCGATCGGCTCGCGGTCATCGACGGGCGCATGCTGCTGGCCAGCCCGACCGGCGGCCCGACCGTGATCCGAGCGGAGCTGCCGTGCCCGGCGACGTGACGGGATCCGCCGCGCTCGGATCCGCCGTGCCTGGCGGCGCGCTCGGATCTGCCGTGCCCGCAGCTGCCACGCCTGGCGGCGCGCTCGGATCTGCCGTGGCTGGAGCTGCCACGCCTGGCGGCGCGCCTGGATCTGCCGTGCCCGGAGGGGGCGGGACCGACTCGGTGGACGTGGTGCTTGCGGAGGATGGCGTGCTGCTTCGGGAGGGCTTGGCGGGGCTGCTGGAGCGGTTCGGGTTTCGGGTTGTGGCGGCGGTGGGCGACGGTGAGGCGCTGGTGCGGGCGGTTGCGGTGCATCGGCCTCAGCTGGTCATCACCGACATCCGGATGCCGCCGGGTTTCACCGACGAGGGGCTGCGTGCCGCCGTTCGGCTGCGGCGGGAGGATCCGGGGCTGGCGGTCGTCGCGCTCAGTCAGTATGTGCAGCACGGTTATGCCGCTGAGCTGCTCGCCTCCGGTGACGGTCGTGGGGTCGGATACCTGCTCAAGGACCGCGTGGTGGATGTGACCGAGTTCGTCACCTCGCTGCGGCGGGTGGTCGGCGGTGGCACGGTGATCGACCCGGATGTGGTTCGGCGGCTTCTCGGGCGGCACCACGACCCGGTGGCCCGGTTGTCGCCGCGCGAGCGGGAGGTGCTCGGGCTGGTCGCGCAGGGCCATTCGAACGGGGCGATCGCCCGGATCCTCGTGCTCTCCGAGGCGGCGGTCGGCAAGCACGTGGGGAACATCCTGGCCAAGCTGGACCTGCCGCCGGACGACAACATCAACCGGCGGGTGCTGGCCGTCCTCACGTACCTCAAGGATCAGGCATAGGAGGTGATCGATAGGGTGTGATCGTGCGGAAGTATGACGGAGACGCGTTCGGCCGGGCGCTCTGGGTGTGTGCCCTGACCGGCGTGGTGATCGGGCCTGCCACGTTCGCCGTGTACCACCTGGGGCTCGGCCACGACACCTTCTTCACCGGCATGGTTACCGTCTGGATCATCTTCGTGGTGATCGGCGCCTTCACCGGGACGCTGGCCGGCCTGCTGGCCGGATCGCTACTGCTGGTCGCCGGGCCCCGGCTGCGCGAGACGGCGTGGGCGGCACGGTCGGCGGGCGCGGCCGCGTGCGCCACCGGCTTCACGGTGCCGTTGCTGCTTGCCGGACTGGGGATCTCCTTCGTGTACGGGGGCGCCTGGACGCCGATCGTCCTGTGGGTCGTGGCTGTCGCCGCCGTGGTCGGAGGGTTCGCCGGACCGTACCTTTCGCGCGGCTCGGCCCGTGCCGTCGAGCCCCCGCTCTCGTAGCCTTCCGCCACCCGCGCGGCGTTCGGTGAGATCCAGGTGCCCTCGACGCCTCGTGTATTGCACCCACCCCGGAAGCTGACCAGGTGTTTCTCGGAACCGCGGACGGGGCAGCCCTTCAGGACTGGCGGGATGGCGGAAGGGCAGCCCTCCGGGGTTGGCGGGATGGCGGAAGGGCAGCCCTCCGGGGCTGGCGGGATTGCGGAAGGGACGGCCGAATGGCGGGCAAGGACAAGCCGGAAACCACCGACGACGGGCACTACGTAGTCATTTCCGGTCGCCGCTGGCGTGCCACTGATCCGGACATCCCTGAGGACGTGGCGGCGGAACTCCGGAAGGCGCTGATGGCTGCCCGGCGCGACGTCGGGACGATGATGCGGGCGGGCGACGACCCGGCGCCGGCGCGGGCCCGGGTGCAGGCGGCGAAGGTCGCGCTCGGCGAGCGCGGAACCCCGTGGTGGGAGGAGAGCCCCGAGCAGCGGCGGAAGCGATGGGAACAGGGCCTCGGCGGCTGACGGATCCGCGGCTGACGGATCCGCGGCTGACGGATCCGCACGGTTCCGAGGGTCAGGGATGTTCGCCGCGAGTGCTGCGGAATCTTTGCACCAGTTCGGCGAGGACGTTCATTTCGGCGGCGAGTGCTGTCCGTCCCTGGGGGGTGATCGCGGCCCAGGTGCGCGGACGGCGGCCCTCGTGCCCTTTCTGGATCTCGACGAGCGATTGTTCGGCGAGCGCCTCGAGGTGGCGCCCGAGGTTGCCGTCGGTGAGGCCGAGGAGCTTCTTGAGGTACGGGAAGTCGGCTCGGCCGGCCTCGTCCAGCACGGTGAGCAGGGCAAGTCTGGTTTTCTGGTGCACCCGCTCGTCCAGTTCGAGGGCGGGGTGAGATGCCGGATCAACCATTGATTTTCCGCTCCCGCTGTCGTTCGACGGCGCCCGCCGCCGTCATGGCGAGGCCTCCGCAGCCCATCATGAGCGGGTCGTACCAGTCGGCGGTCACCAGGGATCCCGCGAACCAGCCGGCGATCATCAGGCCGCCGATGATGCCGGAGCGCCGGGCCAGCGGCTTGTTGCGCTGCCGCAACGCCATGATGGTCAGGACTGTCCCGGGCCACAGCAGCATCTTCGTGAGCGGGTAGAACCAGATCAGATTTCCGGCGACGATCACGGCCAGCAACACGGCGGCCGTCTTTCCGTACGACAGCCGGCCCTCACCGACTCCGGTGCGGCCGCGGCGGATCCGGTCGATGCCCCAGAGCACGAGCAACGCGAGAAGGCTGCACAGCGGCCAGAACAGCGGCGCGGGCACGAAGTAGTAGTGGACCGCGGCCAGGTAGCCGGCGAAGACCATGGTCGTCACGCCGAAGACCAGCAGCGGCCCGGACGTTGCCCATCGGGAGGCCCGCACCCGTAGCCGCAACCGGTTGAGTTCCCTGTGTTCATCGAGCGACATGACCAGTCCAATCTCTCCAGTGCAGAGAACTCTGTCAGGCAGAGTAAGATTGGTCAACACCGGAAGTGGTCGCGCTCAGAGTTGCGCCAGGATCTCGGTGAGCTGGGTGCGGGTCCAGGCGAGGTGGTCCGGGTCGGTGAAGCCTCGGTAGGTGCCCTCGATGACCATGATGAGGACCAGGTGCAGGGCGTAGAGGCGGCGGCGCTGGAGCTGGCCGGGCGTCAGGTCGGTTTGCCCGTACCCCTGCATGAAGGTTGTGGGGTTGCCGAAGTCCGGCAGGACATGACCGACGAAGCCGGCTTCCATCAGGTGATCGCCGTAGAGGGCGCGTTCGTGGTCGAGGATGGCGGCGATCGCGCCGTCGCGCACCATGACGTTCTTGTCCCAGAGGTCCCACCCGACGAAGCGGGGTTCGGTGACCTCGTCGAGGTGGTGGGCGTTGGCGGCGATCGAGGCGCGCACGGTGTCGTAGCCGATGCCCAGGTCGACCTGGCGGCGTTCGCCGTCGCCGAGCACGTCCTCGAGGATGCCGGTGAAGACGGCGCGCCAGCTGGGGTCGCCGGGGCCGGCGAGCGGACCGAAGGCGGCGCCGCGGATCTCGTTGAGCTCGCGGTTGGCGGCGCCGAGTGCCTTCCCGTACGTCTCCCGCTCCTCCGCGGACATCGAGTCCCGATCGACGCCGAAGTTGATCGCGTCGATGTACTCCATGAAGAACCAGTCGGCGTCGCAGAGGTCGTGGCTCTGATCCGCGTAGTCGACCGCCGGCACCGGGACGCTGCTCCGCTCCTGGATGAGCTTGATCGCGGCCAACTCGATGCTCATCGCGCCGCGCTCGTACGTCATGACCTCGACGTCTGAGGGCGGCGCGATCTTGAGAACCTTCTGCGAGCCGTCGCGCAGCCGGATTCGGTACGCCACGTTGAACCAGCCCTCGCCCAGCTCGCTGAACCAGCCGTCACCGGAGGGGACCTGGGTGTCGCCGTAGGCCCTGGCGATCATCGCGCGCAGCGTTTCCGGCGTCTGACGGTTCTTGGTGATGCTCTCCACGCGGGTACGCTACCGGTCCGGGGACGTCAGCCGAGTGCCCTGCTCCGGGCGGCCTGAAATCCGCAGCCGGCGGCCTCGAACGCCTCAGCAGTTGCCAGCGCCCGCGTCTGATCACCCTCGAACAATGCGGCCGCCCGCTCCACGATCGCCGCGCAGACCGGATTTCCCGCCACGATCTCCCGCGCCTCGGCCAGCCGCGCGGCCGCCGACGCGTGCCCGGCGAGCACCGACGCCTCGGCACGCAACGCCACGTACCAGTGCAGCCAGATCCACGTCACCCACTTCCACACCTCGTCCGGCTCGGGCGCCATCCGTTCCAGCGCCTGTTCGGGTCTTCCCTGATCCAGCAGCAGGATCCCGTCGAACACCGCCCCGTAGCTGAGCGTGCGACCCGGCGACGGCCCGAGCTGGTCCAGGATGTCCAGCCATTCCCGGCGAGCGGATTCGTCCCCGCGCAGGCCGTGGATCATCGCCACTCCCGCCACCGCCGGGCCGAGGTGGGCGCGCGCCGGACGCCCGGCCCGTTCCCAGGCGTCCCGGAACCGCAGGCTGACACCCACCACCTCGTCGGCGTCGCCGGCCAGGGCACCGGCCATGAGCAGCCAGTTCGTCGCCCGGTGCCCGACCTCCGCCATCAGCGGATGATCGGCCAGCTGCCGGGCCCACTCCCGCGCCCGCCTCACATCGCCCGCGCCGAGGCCCGCCTCCGTGGCGTCACCGAGCGCGTCCAGCAACTCGTGGGTCCCGGCCGGCGTCGGCGGCGCGGACGCCAGCAGCGTCACCCGCCGCCGGGCGGTCGCCGCGGTCCCGAACGTGTCGCCGGCCCAGCTCTGCGCGCCGGTCAGCGCACCGAGGGCGGCCGACTCGGTGAGCGGATCCCCGGTGCTGTCGGCGAGCGTGACCGCGAGTTCGGACCGGGCCAGCGTCGAGGGCACGTCGTTCTCGGCCGGGCCCTGCACGGAGCCGAACGCGTCGGTGATCACCGCGGCCTCGGCGAGGGCCACCGCCGCCCGCGCGGCAGGATCATTTCCGGACAGTTCGCGGGCTGTGTTGATCAGGGCGACGGCCTCGCCGTGTGCCGGGAGCCGTTCGAACTTGCCCGAGAACCGGTAGGTGGTCGTGGCGGCGGTGGCCAGGTCGACGGCGGCGGCCGCGTCGTCGCCGGCACGCCGGGCCGCGTCCGCCGCCGCGAGGAACAGCCGGTACATGTCGTCGCCGCGCATCCGGCATCCGGCCGCGGCCGCGGCCTCCCGCAACATCCGGGCCGCGGCGGCGGGGTCACCGGCGAGTGCCGCCGCTTGCTCGAAGCGTTGCTGGGCTTCGCCCACGAGGGTACGGGCAAACGACGACTCCGCCAGCCGACATGCCAGCTGGTGCGCCTCCAGGGCGTGCGCGGGCTCTCCGGCGGCCCAGGAGAGGGCGGCCCGCAGATCGTCGGCGGCCCGGTCGAAGCGGGCCCGGAAATCCGGCCGGGTGACCGGCAGGTCCAGGCTCAGGCACCAGCGCAGATGACGGGACCGGGCGTCCGCCAGCCGGCCCGACGAGACCAGCTGTTCAGTGCCGTACTGGCGGATCGACTCCAGCGCGCGGTATTCGAGCCCGGTGCCGGCGGTGGTCACCACCAGCAGGCTTTGCTCGGCGAGCCGGGCCAGGCCGTCGGCAACGAGGTAGTGGTCAGAATCGGTCACCTCGGCCGCGGCCGCCACGGTGAACGGGGCCACGAACACCGAGATTCGGTGCAGCAGCGCCTGGTCGGCCGGGTCGAGCAGGGCGTGACTCCAGTCCAGCACGGCGCGTACCGAGCGGTGCCGTTCGTCGGCCCGGGGACCGCCGGCGAGCAGCCGGAGCTGGTCGGAGAGCCCGGCGGCGAGACCGTCCAGGCCGAGCGTCGCGTACCGGGCGGCGGCCAGCTCGATGGCCAGCGCCACGCCGTCGAGGCGGCGGCAGATGGCGGCGACATGGTCGCGCAGCGCGGGCGGCGGCGGATGGCCGGCCGCCGCGGCCCGGTCCAGGAACAGCGCGACCGCGTCCGACTCGCTGTCACCCGACAGCGACAGCGGCGGCACCGGGTAGACCCGCTCGAACGGGACCATCAGCCGCGCCTGGCTGGTGGCCAGCACGGTCACCCGCGGGCAGGCGGCGAGCAGCCGTTCGAGGAACGGCACCACCCCGTCGCGGACGTGCTCACAGTTGTCCAGCACCAGCAGGGCGTGCCGGTCGGCGAGGGCGGCGAACACCGACTCGTCCAGGCCCTGACCGGGTTGCTCGCCGACACCGAGCGCGCCGGCGACCGCTGCCGCGCAGGCCCGCGGGTCGGTGACCGGGATCAGGTCGGCGAACCAGACGCCGTCCGGGTAATCGGCGGCGACCTCCGCGGCGACGGCCAGGGCGAGCCGTGTCTTGCCGACGCCGCCCGGGCCGACAGCGGTCACCTGCCGGCTGTTTCTGATCACCTCGGCGAGGGCGGCGCGCTCCGGCGACCGGCCGATGAACGAGGTGAGCGGCGTGGGCAGGACGGGCGGGGTGCGATCGCCGGACACCGTCTCGGCGGGTGCCCGCTGCGCGAGGGCCCTGCGATCGGCGACGTTCAGCTTGCGCAGCAGGGAGGAGACGTGGCTTTCGACGGTACGCACGGAGATGTAGAGCCGAGCCGCGATCTCGGCGTTGCTGAGGTGCTCGCCGACGAGCGTCAGCACTTCGGACTCCCGGGAAGAGATCTCCACAGACCCATCATCACGTACGGGCTACGTGTGCGGTTCCGTGGTGAGCACGGATGTGGGGTGAAGGGCGGATCGGAAGGGTGGGGAGTGCTTACGCCGTACCCCAAGGAGGTTTTGTCGTGAAGCACTATCGGCAGGTGATCGAGCAGCCCCGGTTGCGCCGGATTCTGCCCGGTCTGGCGGTGTCGGCGCTCGGCGACGGCATGACCATGGTCGCGGTCGCGTGGCTCGCCGTGCAGATCGCGCCGGCCGGGCAGACGGCGATCTGGACCGGTCTGGCGGTCGCCGCCTACAGCCTGCCCGCGACGCTCGGGGCGGCGCTGTTCAGCAGGCTCGTCCGCCGGTTCAGCGGTGCCCAGCTGGTCGCGGCGGACGCTGCGGTGCGTGCGGTGGCTCTCGGCGCGATCGCGGTGCTCGCGGTGACCGGCCGACTCGATCCCGTGGGCTATGTGGTGCTGCTGGCCCTGTCGTCGCTGCTGCACGCGTGGGGGAGTGCGGGCACCTACACGCTGGTCGCGGAGCTGCTGCCGGAGCGGGATCGGCTGGCGGGCAATGCGCTGATCTCGACGTTCGGGCAGGCCGCGTTCGTGATCGGGCCGGCGCTCGCGGGCGGGATGGCGGCTGTCACCGGGCCGGGGTGGGTGATCGCCTTCGACGCGCTCAGCTTCGCGGTGCTGGCGGTGAGCTGTGCCTTCATCCGGCGCGGCGGGACCGTCACACCTCCCTCCACCGCGGCCGGCTGGCGGATCGTTCTCGGTCAGCCGCGACTGCTCGGGCTGCTGGGTGTGACGTGCGTGTTCTTCCTCCTGTACGGGCCGGTCGAGGTGGCGCTGCCGATCTACGTCGCCCACGATCTGGGTGGGTCGCCGGCGCTGCTCGGCGCGTACTGGACGGCGTTCGGCGTCGGGGCGGTCGCGGGCGGTCTGGGCGCCGGCCTGCTGCACGCCCGGCGGCTGTCCACTGTGGTCGTCGGCATCATCGTCGGGTGGGGTGCGGCGCTGCTGCCGCTGGCGCTGACCCATGCGGTCTGGGCCGGGCTGGCCGGGCTGGCGGTCGGCGGTCTGATCTACGGCCCGTTCACGGCGATCTGTGTGGCGCTGTTCCAGCAGGCCAGCCCGCCGCACCTGCTCAGCCGGGTGCTGGCGACCCGCACCGCGCTGACCATCCCGTCGACGGCCCTGGGCACTCTCGCCGGCGGCCCGGCCGTGGCCGAGTTCGGCGCACAGCCGACGCTGCTGCTCTCCGCGGTGCTGACCATCGCCCTCGGCGTCGCCCTGGTGGTGGCCCGGCGGCTGTTCCGGGCGTTCCCCGGCAGGGTGCACCGGGCAACGCCCGAGCTGGTCACCTTGTGAAGACCTCGCAGGTCATGCGCATGTCGGCCGGGGTGATGACGCACAGGTCGCGGTCCGCGTCCCCGAACAGCACGTCGAGCCTGCTGTCGTTGTCGTCGGCGTAGAGCCTGTCCCGCCCGGCACCGCCGAGAAGGGTGTCACTGCCCGCGCCGGCGACCAGGTCGTCACGGCCCCGGTCGCCGACGAGGACATCGTCGCCGCCGTTACCGGCGAGCCGGTTGTCCAGCGAGTTGCCGAACAGGCGATCGGCTCCGCGGCCGCCGGTCACATCCTCGACGTCCGAACCCACGTTGTCCCGCTCGCCCAGCCCACCGTCGTTGGGCCGCCTGTCGGACGTCACGATCACCGGGCCTCCTCTGCTCGCGTAGGTGACGTGGTCACGGCCCGTGCCACCGGCGAAGACGTCGGCGCCGCCGAGACCGTCCAGAGTGTCGTCCTGTTCGTCGCCCAGCAGAGTGTCGGCGTGGGCGCTGCCGATGACGGTGTCGTTGCCGCCGCCTCCGTACAGGGTGTTGTGTGGTGCGCGCTGCCCGGACATGTTGATGGTGTCGCGGCCCGTACCGCCCTTCGCGGTGACCGGCACCGTCACCGCGGCGACGATGGAGTCGGTGAAGTCACCGGTGTCGATCCGGACGCTGGTCACGTGCTCGCCCTGGCACAACAGCGTGCCGTTGGCGCGCGGGGCGCACCGTGCCCCGGGACGCAGGTAGGCGGCGTTGCCGGTCCTGTTCACGACGAAGTCGCCGTTGCTCATCGTGACGCGGATGTTGTCCCAGCGGTTGACGTCCGCGGTCACGAACAGGGTGCTGCCCGCGACGTGGACGTTGGGTGGCAGCGCGGTCGTGGCGGAGTGGAGCGCCGTACCGAGCGGGCCCGTCGCCATCGCGGCGGTGACCAGCAGGACGTGGCTCAGGTCCCTGATGCGAGTGTGCATGGTTTGCCTCTCCTCGGGCTGGTTGTTCCTCCCCTCAGGCTGGATTTCGGCGCCCGCCGCAACATGACCAGAACCCACCATCTTGCGGGTGGCCGCCCGGGTGGCCGAATCTGGCTACGAGCGCCTTTCGCGCCTGCCGGCGGAGGTTTCAGCCGAGATGGTCGAGTTGGAGGGTTGGGAGCGGCCGCTCTTCGCCGCTCGCTGGACAGGGCACCCCGCTTTTGTGGGGCGTGCCCCGGACCTGGCCGTCCTCCGGCAGGCATGGTCAGCCGCGGCCGAGGGCGCACGGCAGGTTGTCGTGGTGTCCGGGGAGCCGGGTGCGGGAAAGTCGCGGCTCGCCGCCCACACCGCCGCCGCCCTGTACGAGGACGGAGCGGCGATCCTGCACGGCGCGTGCTCGGCGGATCTGAGCCTGCCCTACCAGCCGTTCGTCAGGCCCATCGAGGCGCTGCTGCCCGCGGTCCGGGACGAGTCACCGGATCGGCCCAGCCACCGCAGCCGGCTGTCGGTCCTGGCCGGGCGGGCGCCCGGCGAAGGGCTCGCGCCGCCGCACCCGCAGCGGCGCCGGGAGCTGTACGACGCCGCAGTCGACGCCTTCGCCGCGGCCGCCCGCCCAGCAGCCGCTGGTGCTGGTGCTGGAGGACATGCACTGGGCCGGGGACGCCACCGTGCAGCTGCTCATCTACCTCGTCGAGCGGCTGCCGGACGCCCGAATTCTGATCATCCTCACCTGCCGGAGCACGGCACCGGACCGCTCCGAGCTGCTCACCCGGCAGCTCGCCCAGCTCCGCCGTCTCGACGGTGTGCACCAGCTGGACCTCGAGGGCATGGAGACCGGCGACATCGTCGAGTACCTCGGCGTCAGCCGGCGGCAGGCAGCGGACCTGCGGGAGCGTACCGGTGGCAACCCGTTCTTCCTCCGTGAGCTCTGGCGAGAGCTGCTGGCTCGGGGCGTGCCGGCCGGGCGGATCACCGACACCCCGGTTCCGCAGTCGGTCCGCGACGCCTTCCAGATCCGGCTCGACACGTTTCCCGCGGAGCAGCGGCGGGTCCTGGAGTTCGCCGCGGTCGCCGGCGACGACATCGACATCACCGCGGTCAGCAGCGCGGCCGGTGTCCCGGCCGAGTTGACGCTGGACACCCTGGACCGGGCCGTCGCCGGATGCCTCGTCGAACGACGTCCACCCGCACCCTTCAGGTTCGTGCACGCGCTCGCCCGGCAGGGCATCCTGGAACTGGCCGCTCCATCCCTCGTGGTCCGTGCGCACGCGCGGGTCGCCGAGGTGATCGAGAGCAGGCAGCCGCTGACCGGCGAACGGATCCAGCAGCTGGCCCATCACTACGCGCGGGCCCACGTTCTCGGATACCGCACCCAGGCCGTGCGGTACCTGACCGCGGCCGCCGAGATCGCGGGGTGCGGACTCGCCCACGCCGACGCCGGGGCCCTGCTGGAGCAGGCCGCCGGCCTGGCCGACGCGATACCGCAGAGCGACGCACTCCTGCTGGAGGCGGCACATCGGTACATGCTCGGCGCCGACTTCGCCCGCGCCCGCGACCTCAACGAGCGGGTCGCCGCGCACAGCGAGGGCGCCCTGCTGCTGCGAGCCGCCATCGGGTTGGAGGAAGCGTCCTGGTGGATCGGCCGCCCCGGGCAGCAGGCGACCGATGTGCTGACGCGGGCGCTCTCCGAGGCGCCGCACGACGCCACCTACGTGCGGGGACTCGGCAGCCTCAGCCGCGCGCTGGCATTCAGCGGCGCCGTCGAGCAGGCCGAGCAGGTGTCGGCCCGCGCCGCGCACCTCGCCCGGGAACGCGGCGACGAGGAACTTCTGGCGCACGTACTGCTCGCCCAGCCCGAGATCATCCGGCTCACCCTGGTCAACCCCGAGGAGTCCGCGGACGCGGCGATGCGGCGGGCCCGATCGTTGTGGGAGCTGGCGAAGCGGACCGGCAACGCCACGCACCTGGGCCCGGGCGCGTACCACCGCGCTGTGCGGGCCTACCTGTACGGATGGCCGGAGGACGTGGCGGCGGCGCTGGCGGATCTCGTCTACTACGCGCGGGTGTCCGGCCAGCCGGTCCTGGAGTACCAGGCGGCCTGCATGACCTACGCGCGGCAGTTCGTGACCGGGGACTTCGCGGGGGCGGAGCTGTCCAGCGTGCACGCGTACCAGCTGGGAAGGCAGATCGGCAGCAGCAACACGGAGGGGCCGCACGGCCTGCAGATGTTCATGCTGCGGCGCGAGACCGGTGGTCTCGACGTGATCCGGCCGCTGGTCACCGGGCAGGAGGACCCGGCCGGCCACTGGGCACCCGGGCTGCTGGCCACCTACACCGAGCTCGGCCGGCGGCAGGACACGGCCCGCCTGCTCCGGTGGATCATCGACGAGCAGCTGACCGCACACCAGCGCTCGTCGTCGTGGCCGGGCGTGCTCGCGTTCCTGGCCGAAGCCACGGTCGCGATCGAGGACGAGCCGACGGCCCGGCGCCTGCGTCCGATGATCGCCGAGTACGCCGGGTGCAACCTGATCTCCGGAGGCTTCGACGCCGTGTTCGGCAGCGCCGACCGCTACCTCGGCGCGCTGGACTCGCTGACCGGCGAACACGATCCGGAGGCGTCGTTCGCCGCCGCGACGGAGATGGACAGCCGGATGGCGGCACCGGTGCACGTGGCACACACCCTGCTGGCCCGGCTGTGCCACGCTCGGCGCGGGACGTCCGCCCCGGCTCCCGAACTCGCCCGGCAGACCCGGGAAGCGGCGAGGGTGGCGGGTTCGATCCGGACCGCGCGTGCCGCCGGGCCGGCCGAAGCCGGACCGCGGGACACCGGACCGGACGGGCTCACCCGCCGGGAGCGGGAGGTCCTGGCGCTGATCGCCCAGGGGCTCGGCAACCGGCAGATCGCGGCGAGGCTGTTCATCACCGAGAACACCGCCGCCAACCATGTGCGGAGCATCTTGTTGAAGACCGGCTCGGCGAACCGTACCCAGGCCGCCCGCTACGCCACGTCACACGGGCTGCTGTAACGCGACGATCACCCCGTGCGGCTCGACCATCCCGGTGAGTTCTTCGATCTTGTCGGCCGGGATGCCGGCCCGCTCCGCCGCCCGGCGGATGTGATCCGCGCTCGGCGCCTCATAGAGGCAGAACGTTTTACGCAGATCGGCGGAGAGGAACGACCGGAACCATCGGACGCCCTCCTCGTCATTGATCAGGTTGATCCGGTCGGCTTCCTCGCGGCTGATTGCCAGCGCCTCGGCGAATTGGCGCTCGACCATGAAAATCGGCATGACGGGCCTTCTTCCTCAGTCGTCTCCCTCCGAGCGGACCACGCCTCGCGCCCGGCACGCATGACCAGAATTGGCTATGCCCGGCGGCCCGCCTCTCCCTCGGAAGAGGGACACGGATCCCCTCCGGGCGGGAATCGGCCGCGGTGCCGGTGCGTGACGATCGGGGCATGACGACATCGGTGGTTATCACTCGGGATGCCGGGCGGGGATTGACGTACGCGGTGCTCGGCTGGGCCGTGGCATACGGGGGCGTGCGTCTGCTCTGGACGGTCGGTGAGGCTCCGGACTTCGGGCCGTTCGGGTCGGATCTGCTCGGCTTCACCGGGTGGTGGTCGGTCGCGCTGTGTGTGGCGGCCGGCGCCATCGCTGTCGTCCTGGACCGGGCGGTGACCTGGCGGCCGGTGCTGGCCGGGGCCGCCTGGACCGTCGCCGGCGCCCTGGTCGCCTCCGCGGCGATCCTGCTGCCGGAACTCGTCGGGTTCCTGCTGTTGCACGTCGGGCCGAACTTCGACCCGCTTCCGTTCGCCAGCCGGATCGGCTGTGTCAGCGGGGCTGTGCTGCTGGGCCTGGCCGTCGCCCGCTACCAGCGGCGCACCCGCGGCGACTGCCCGTCGTGCTGCCGCACCGGCGAACCCAAGCACCGGCCTGAGGCACCGGCACGCCGGCAGGAGGCATCGGCGCGCCGAACACCGGCACGCTGGGCCGTGTACGCCGCCTACGCCGCCGTCACCGGACTGGTGGCCAGGTTCGCCGCACAAACCATGGTGGGCTTCGACGACCTCCACCAGGAGCCCTCGCTGATCGGGCTGGAGATCGGCCTGCTGCTGGCCGGAATTCTGCTGCCGCTCGCTCTGGTGCACGGCTGGGGCAGGATCTGGCCGCGGTGGGTACCGCTGCTCGCCGGCCGTACCATCCCCCGGTTGTTGTTGTTGATCCCCGGTCTTGGCCTCGGCGTCGGCATCGTGGCCTATTTCGGCATGGGCATGGTGCAGTTGGCGTCCGGGTCGGTCAGCCAGTTCTCGGACACGTTTCTGCTGGTCGCGATGTCCGCCTACTGCGTGCTGGGGCTCGGCCTGATCGTGGCGTCGAGCGACTATCACCTGGCGACGCGCCGCCCCTGCGAGAACTGCGGCCGGTGACTGTTTCATCAGTTACATGAGTTCCGGAACGACTTCCGCTTGACCGGCGTGTTTCCGAACTGTTTCGCTGACAACAGCTATCGATCTCTGTTTCATCTGTTTCATTGGGGGACGGGATGCGGCGCGTTGTAGCGGGACTGTTCGGAACTCTGCTGCTGTTCACCGGCGGGTCGGCGGCGATCGCGAGGCCGCCGTCACCCGCCGCACGGGTCTGGGTGACCACTGTCGATCGGGCCGAGCTGCTCCACGAACGAGCCCCGGTGAAGTTCCGCCGCGGCGAGAGCACGCACCCGACCATCACGATCAACCCGGAGCGCACCTACCAGCGGATGGACGGCTTCGGCGCCTCGATCACCGACTCGTCCGCCGCGGTCCTCCACCGCCTTTCACCAGCACAGCGGGACCGCGCGATGCGGGACCTCTTCGACACCCGGCACGGTATCGGCGTCAGCTTCCTGCGCCAGCCGATCGGCTCGTCGGACTTCACCGCCGCCGCCGAGCACTACACCTACGACGACGTCCCGGCCGGGCAGACCGACTTCGCGCTGCGCCACTTCAGCATCGATCACGACCGCGCCCAGATCCTGCCGCTGCTGCGCCGGGCCCGGTCGCTGAATCCGTCCCTGAAGATCCTCGCCACCCCGTGGAGCCCGCCGGCCTGGATGAAGACCGGTGACTCCCTGGTCGGCGGCAGGCTCAAGGACGATCCGCGGATCTACGACGCCTACGCCCGTTACCTGGCTGAGTTCGTGCGGGCCTACACCGCCGCCGGCGTACCGATCGACTATCTGACCGTGCAGAACGAGCCGCAGAACCGCCGCCCCGGTGGGTACCCAGGCACCGGCATGCCGGTCCGCCAGCAGGCCGCCGTGATCGAGAGGCTCGGCCCGCTTCTCAAGAAGACCAAGATTCTCGGGTACGACCACAACTGGCAAACCCATCCCGGAGACGTCGAGTCGACCCCGCCGGGGGAGGATCCCGAGACCGACTACCCGTACCAGCTCCTCGACACCCCCGCCGCGAAGTGGCTGGCCGGCACCGCCTACCACTGCTACTCCGGCGACCCGAGCGCGCAGACCACCCTGCACGACGCGCACCCCGGCAAGGGCATCTGGTTCACCGAGTGCTCCGGCTCGCACGGCCCCGGCGACACCGACGCGCAGATCTTCCGCGGCACCCTGACCTGGCACGCCCGCAACCTCGTCATCGGCGTCACCCGCAACTGGGGCAAGTCGGTGGTCAACTGGAACATCGCCCTCGACAGCACCGGCGGCCCGCACCTGGGCGGCTGCGGCACCTGCACCGGCCTGCTCACCCTGCTGCCCGACGGCACGCTCCGTACCGACGCCGAGTACTACACCATCGGCCACCTTGCGAAATTCGTGCGGCCCGGCGCCGTACGCATCGCCAGCACTTCTTTCGGCACCACCGGCTGGAACGGCCAGATCATGGACGTGGCCTTCCGCAACCCCGACGGCACCACAGCCCTGATCGTCCACAACCAGAACGACGACCCCCGCCCCTTCGCCGTCTCGGTGGGCGACCGCCTCCTCGAATACACCCTCCCCGGCGGCGCCCTGGCCACCTTCGTCCTGCCCCGCTCCGTCACCGCCCACCCGCACGAACTCTCCCTGACCGGCGCCACCGCCACCGCATCCCCCGCAGGCGAGGGCCCTCTCCTGGCCGTCGACGGTGACGCTTCAACACGCTGGTCCAGCGGCGCGGCCCAGACCCCCGGCCAATACCTCCAGGTCGACCTCGGCGCCACCCGCACCTTCCGCCGCGTGGCCGTCGACAGCGGCGGCAACCTCGGCGACTACGCCCGCTCCTGGGAACTCTCGGTCAGCCGCGACGGCCGCACCTGGACCACCGCGGCGGCCGGCCTCGGCACCGGCCAGCTGACGAACATCAACCTGCCACCCACCCGCGCCCGCCACCTGCGCATAACCGCGACCAGCAGCAGCGCAGGCTGGTGGAGCGTGGCCGACGTGCGCCTCTACAAAAACTAACCCCGTCCCTGTACTCGCAACCAGCTGGCGCTAAGCGGTGCCTCGGGCGGCGAAAAGCACCCCTCACGCCCAGCCGGCCCAGCCGGCTGGCGCTCAGCGGTGCCTCGGGCGGCGAAAAGCACCCCTCACGTCCAGCCGGCCCAGTCGGCTGGCGCTCAGCGGTGCCTCGGGCGGCGAAAAGCGCCGCTCACGCCCAGCCGGCGCAACCGGCTGGCGCTGAGCGGTGCCTCGGGCGGTGAAAAGCGCCGCTCACGCCCAGCCGGCCCAGCCGGCTGGCGTTCAGGGGTGCCTCGGGCGGTGAAAACGCCGCTCACGCCCAGCTGGTTTGGTCGGCTGGCGTTGAGGGGTGTGTCAGATTGTCATGGCGAGCCGAGGATGACGGTGAGGCGGGAGCGCTCAACGGCGCCGTCGGAGAGCCCATGCACGCGCAGAACCTGGCGGACGGTGCGGACCGTCCCGTTGGCGCCGGCGACGTGCACGGCGGCCACTGTAGACGGTCAGCGCTTGGCCAGGGCCTTGAGTGTTTCGTCGAGGGTGGAGAAGACGACGTCCGGGCCGCCCTCCCAGGCGGGCAGGGGATCGGGCCGGCCCGGGGCGGGCGCCCAGAACCACCACAGGTTGTCCCACCGGTCCAGCATCCGGCCGAGGGTCGTCTCCGCGTAGAAGGGTGTCGCCTCGGTGACGATGGTGGCGCCGTTCGCGACGCCGCGCGCCAGGGTCGCGGCCACGTCGTTGACCCACACCTGGAGCAGGGCGGGACGTGCGGGCCAGCCGTCGAGCCTGTCGGCGACCATCAGGTCCACGGTGCCGAGGCGCAGCTGCGCGTGGATGAGCTTGCCGTCGGGCGCCGGGGTTCTCGCCTCGAGGGTTTCCGGTACACCGAAAACCTCGGACACGAAATCGAGGAAGCCGGACGCGTCGTCCACGATCACGAACGGGTTGAGCACGGCGCCGGTGCCCGGGACGGACTCGGCGGGAAGCAGAATCATGCCACTGATCCTGGCGTCGATTCAGGTCAGTCTCCGGCCGCTGGTGGAACCGTCGTGACTGGTGTGGCGTCCTATCCGGCGGGAGGTGGGCGCTCGTGCGTACGAGAAAAGGGTTTGCGGTCTTGATCGTCGGAGTGTTGATGGTGGCCGGATGTGGCTCGGGCGGCGCTCCGGGTGACGCGGGGCGGATCGATGCGCGACTGGTCGCCGAACTGGAACCGGGTGACGCGCGGGCGGTGGGTGATGCGGTGAACGCGTTCGCCTTCGACCTGTTCTCCGAGGTGACGGACGGCCGGGAGAACGCGGTGACGGCGCCCCTGTCGATGACCGTGCTGCTGTCGATGATCCTGGCCGGCGCCGACGGGACCACCGCGGACCAGATCGCGAAGGCGCTGCATCTGAGTGATCGGCGCGATGTGCGGGTCGGTGCGCTGCTGCGGAAGCTGGCTGACACGGACGAGGTGACGCTGTCGGTGGCCAACTCGCTCTGGGCGGACGAGGGGCGCCCGTTCGAGGAGGACTATCTGACGTTCCTGCGGCGCACGCTGGGTGCCACCGCTGAGGAGCGTGACCTCGGGTCGCCGGGGACCGCCGAGGAGATCGACGCGTGGGCCGGCAAGAACACCAACGGGCTGATCGACAAGATCGCCGGTGACCTCGGGCTGCCGAACCCGGATGCGGCTCTGGTGCTGCTCAACGCGGTCTACTTCCTCGGCGAGTGGAAGACCCAGTTCGACAAGGGCGACACCCGGCCGGAGACGTTCGAGGGTGTGGGCGAGGTGCCGACGATGCACCTGGCGGACAAGAAGTTCGGGTACGTGGAGCGGGACGGCTATCGGATGCTGCGGATGCCCTACGGCGAGGACGGCCGGTACGGCATGGAGATCCTGCTCCCGGACGAGTCGCTTCCCTCGTTGCTCGGGTCGCTGGACGCCGCCGAGTGGCGTGCGGCGGTCGACGGCCTGACCGAGCAGACGCTCGACGAGGTGGCGGTGCCGCGGTTCGAACTCCGGTGGAAGGGCGAGATGACGCCGGCGCTGCGGAAGCTGGGAGTCTCGGCGGCGTTCACACCCGGGGAGGCGGATTTCCGGCCGATGTCGCCGGTGGAGCCGTGGCTGGAGACGGTGATGCACAAGACCTATATCAAAGTCGATGAGAAGGGTACGGAGGCCGCCGCGGTCTCCGGCGGGTCGATGGCGACGTCGGCGCAGATCAATCAGCGGGTGTTCCGGGTGGACCGGCCGTTCGCGTTCACGATCTCCGACCGGGAGACGGGCACCGTTCTCTTCCTGGGAGCTGTCACCGACCCGCGCTCCTGACGATCGCTCCGGGGAGGCTCAGGCTGACCCTGAGCGCGGTAGGCGTACGGATGCATGGAATTTCCCTGAGACGGGCGTCCGGGGAGGCACCCAGCTTTCCCCCGCATGTTTGTGCAGGTCTGGCCGCCGCGCCCGCGTGACGGCAGCCTTCGGAGCATGCGTAGGTGGTTGATCGGTGGCCTGATGGTTTCCGTGCTGGTTGTCGCCGGTGCGGGCGTGGGTGTGTGGGTGCTGACCCGGCCGGGGCTGGACACGGTGGGGAAGGTGGCGTTCGAGCGGAGGCTGGCGGTGCCGCCGCTGGCGAAGTCCACTGTCGACGAGCAGGGGCGGAGGGTGTTCGATCTGCGGGCGCAGGCGGGGGAGAGTGATCTGGGGCGGGGGAAGGCGACGGCGACCTGGGGCTACAACGGGTCGTATCTCGGGCCGACGCTGCGGGCGAAGCGTGGGGAGCGGGTGGTGGTGAACGTCAGCAACGGGCTGGCGGAGGACACCACGGTGCACTGGCACGGCATGCATCTGCCGGCGCGGATGGACGGTGGGCCGCAGACGCCGATCCGGCCGGGGGCGGCGTTCTCGCCGGAGTGGAAGGTCGATCAGCCGGCGGCGACGCTCTGGTACCACCCGCATCCGCACGAGCGGACCGAGAAGCAGGTGTACCGAGGGCTTGCCGGGATGTTCCTGATCGACGACCCGGGGACCGATGTGGCGGCGCTGCCGCACGAGTACGGCGTCGACGACGTGCCGGTGATGGTGCAGGACAAGGCGTTCGACGACGACGGGCAGCTGTCGGAGAGCGGGCCGTTCGGCAGTGAGATCGGGATTCTCGGTGACTCGGTGCTGGTCAACGGGACGGCCGGGCCGTATCTGGACGTGACCACCTCGCTGGTGCGGTTGCGGCTGCTGAACGCGGCCACGGCGCGGATCTTCAACTTCTCGCTGTCGGACGGGCGGCCGTTCACGCTGATCGGCACGGACGGGGGGCTTCTCGACCGGCCGCATCGGCTGGACCGCCTCCAGCTGTCGGTGGGTGAGCGGGCCGAGGTGCTGGTGGCGATGAGGCCGGGGGAGCGGGTGGTGCTGCGCAGCGGTCCGCCGGCGCCGGAGGGTGACTTCGCGATACGGCGGTTCCAGGGTGGTGGCGACAGGTTCGACGTGCTCGAGCTGCGTGCGGCGGCCGCGCTGCGGGACAGCCCGGCGACGCCGGGGACCCTGGTGGAGACGCCGCGGCTCGATCCGGCTTCGGCGGCGCAGACCCGGGAGATGACCTTCACCGAACGGGACATCAACGGCCGCAAGATGGAAGGTGCCCGGGTGGACGCGGTGGTCACGCGGGACACCACCGAGGTCTGGACGGTTCGCAACGGGCACGGTACGCCGCACAGCTTCCACCTTCACGACGTGCAGTTCCAGGTGCTGAGCCGTACCGGCGGCGAGCCGGTGCCGCCGTCGTTGAGCGGCTGGAAGGACACGGTCTACCTGCCGCCGCACGAGGGCTACACGGTGATCATGAGGTTCGCGGACTTCGCTGATCCGGAGACGCCGTACATGTTCCACTGCCACGTGCTGCGCCACGAGGACGAGGGAATGATGGGCCAGTTCGTGGTCGTCGAACCGGGCGGTTCGGCCCGGGTCGGCGCGCACCACTCGCACGGTGGATGATCCCGATATGATCGTTTATGGCTAGGTGGCTGACGACGGTCGGGAGGGCTCGATGATCACGGTGCCGGCGGGGAGCAGCCTCACCCTGCGTAACCCGGGTGCGCAGGACGCCGTCGTCGTCACGCTCGCCGACGTGAGTGCGGAGTTCTTCACCGAGCTGCCGGCGATCCCCGTGCTGAGCCTCGACGGGCCGGGCGTCCGGCGCATCGGCATCGTCGAGCTGGTCACCAGCTCCGGCGTGACCTGGGCCGAGGCGGAACTGCGCGACGGCCAGCTGCAGATCATCGGTGACGCGCCGACCGAGGTGGTGCAGCGGCGCGCGTCGGCCCGGAAACCGGGGACCTATCCGGCGGCGGGGACGGCCCAGATCGACCGGCCGGTGGGGCGCCGCCTGGTGGCGGTGTCGGGGCGGGTGGAGGACATCTCGACGGACGGGCTGCTGTTGCGGGCGACCGGGGACGACGGGGTGCCGTCGCTGCCGTCCGGGATCGAGCGGACGCTGCTGCACGTGACGATGCCATGGGGGGAGATGACGGCGGCCGTCGCCACGGTGGACCAGCGGGCGGATCTGCTGCGGGGGACGTACGAGTGGATCGATCCGGTGGACGCGGCGGCGCTCGTGCGGTTCTGCTCTCCCGGGTAGGCGGGTCCGTCAGTCGTCGCCGCGCAGTGTCTCCGCTGGTGAGACGTGGAACCGCGCCCGGTAGAGTTCGGTGAATCGGCCCGGCCCGGTGAAACCCCAGCGGTGGGCCACGGCGGTGATCGACGTCCGGTCCGGGTCGGCGCCGAGGAGTTCCTCGTGGGCGCGCATCAGGCGGACCTCACGTACGTACGTCATCGGGGTGGTTCCGAACTGCCGCCGGAAGGCAGCGCGCAACCGGCCGGCCGTGGTCCCGGCGATCTCGGCGAGGCCCGCCACGGTGTAGGCCCGCCGCGGTTCGGCGTGGACGGCGTCGATCGCGGGCGCGATGCCGCCGGACCGATTTCGTACGGGTACGTCCGATCGCATCGCGTCGTGGTACTGATGGTCGGCGGAGACCAGCAGTGCCGTCATCAACGCCTCCTCCAGCGGTGCCGCAACGATCGGCTCGAAGCACAGGCTGTCGGTATTCCCGATCTCCCCGGCCAGAAAGTGGATCAGGGAGGCGTACGTGCGGCCCGGCGCCCGATCCACGTCGAGCCGGCCGGTGAACCTGATCGCGCCCCGGACGGTGACGTCGTGCGCCAGGTGGAGGTGGGTCTCCAGAGCCTGCGTATCGATCTTGAGGGCGAGCAGGTGACAGTCGGCGCTGGCATAGTGCAGCTCGGTCAGGCCGACCGGCCGGTAGACGGCCGCGTGCCCCGGGCCACCGCTGATCGGCCGGCCGTCCTGCCCGGCGAAGAAGCGGCCGGACCGCGCCACGTTGACGTGGTAACTGCCCAGCTCGCCGGTCACGCCGGCGACTGCGGCCCCGTACCGCACGTCGCCCAGAGTGATGGCCCCCAGCTGCAGGAACGCGAACCTGGCGTCGAGCCTGGAACCGGGTTCCACCAGGCGCATCGATCGCGGGTACAGGTGCTCCCCGCAGACCGCCCGAGCCTCAGCCAGATCGCCCGTCCGCACCGTGATCGCGTAGGACTGGGTGCCACCGCGACGCGCTTCCATCAAGCCCGCCCTCCGAGCCGTTCGCCATTCCCCCGACATCTCGCTCGATATTGAGCGCTTCTTTGTCATACGGCAACTGCCCCGGCCGAATGCCCTACTCCGCGCGAAGTACGCTCCGCGAGCCGTGGCCCGCCGACGGTTCGGCCGCTGTGAATCGAGTAAAATCCTGCGCGCTTCCGGTTTTGCCGGAGGCATCGATGGGTAGGGGTGGCCGACGCTGATCACAGCGTCTGTGGGGAGGGGAGCGGTTCATGTCGTTCGACTGCACTATCGAGCGCAACGGCGACACCCTGGTCGTCGTTCCGGAGGGCGACGTGGACATCGACAACGCCGCCGTGCTGCGTCAGGTGCTTCAGCAGGTCATCGACCGCGGCGACTGCCCGCATGTCGAGGTGGACATGAGTTCGGTGACGTTCCTGGACTCATCGGGTCTGGGCATGCTGGTCGCGGCGCGCCGTGCGGCTGAGGCCAAGGGTGCGACGTTGCGGCTCAGCAACCCGGGGCCGGTGGTGCGGATGGTGCTCGAGGTGACCAACCTGCACGACAGCTTCGTGGTCGCCAAGTAGGGCGACGCTCTCAGCGCGGGCACAGCGGCGGACGGCGATCCTGGTCGGCATGACGATCAGGGAGCGTCCCGCGGCGGTGCTCGTCGCTGTGTCGAGGCCGTGGTTCTGGCCGGTGTCCTGGGTACCCGCGTACCTGGGCACCGTCCTGGCCGGTCACGCCTGGCTGCCCGAGCCCGGGGACGTGGGCCGCGCGCTGGTGGCGCTGCTGGTGCTGGGCCCGCTCGTCTGGGCTGCGGTGCTCGCGCAGAACGATCTGCACGACCTGCCGAGCGATCGCGCGAACCCGCGTAAGGGAACGGCGCCGCTGGTCACCGGTGCGGTCTCCGAGGTTCGCCTGCGCCGGTGGTACTGGCTGGCCGCGGCCGCGTCGGTGGGCTTCGCGCTGTACGTGGGGCCGCTGTTCGTGCTCGGTGTTGCCGGGGTGTTGCTGCTCGGATGGGCGTACAGCGTGCCGCCGCTGCGGCTCAAGACCCGGCCGGGCTGGGACGTGGCGGTCAACGCGTTCGTGGTGGGGGTGCTGTCACCGGCTGCGGGCTGGTCGATCACCCGGCCGCCATGGGAGTTCCCGTGGCAGTTCGGGCTGATCGGGGTGCTGTTCGCCGCCGCCCTGTACGTGCCGACCACGGTGACCGACCTGGCCGCCGACCGGGGAGCTGGGGACACCACGTTCGCCGTCCGGTACGGGCAGCGTGTCGCCTACCGGCTCGGGATCGGGCTGTGGGCGGGGGCGCTGGCGCTCTGCGTGGGCTTCGCGTGGCTGGACCAGGTGGTCCCGAGGTCGACCTTCGTGCCGCAGCTGGTGACCGTGCCGGTGCTGCTGGCCGCGTACGCGCTGCTCACCCGCCGGCCCAGCATCCCCCGGCTGGCCGTGCTGTCGTTCTTCTTCGCCGTGCCGACCGTCGGATTCGCCCTGGCCTATGTGGCCGCAGGCTAGCCTAGATCCAGCCGTGTTTGCGGGCGATCCGGGCCGCCTCGTGCCGGTTCACCGCGCCGAGCTTGCCGGCCGCCGACGACAGGTAGTTGCGCACGGTCCCGGGCGACAGCGAGGCGCGCCGTGCGATCTCCTCGACCGGGGCGCCCTCGGCGGCGAGCTGGAGCACGTCGGCCTCGCGGGCGGTCAGCGGGCTGTCGCCGGCGCTGATCGCCTCGGCGGCCAGCTGCGGGTCGACGTAGCGGCCGCCGCCGTGAACCGTGCGCACGACCATGGCGAGGTCGTCGGCGGAGACGGTTTTCGGCAGGAAACCGCGGACGCCGGCGGCGAGGGCCTGCTTGAGGTGGCCGGGCCGTCCGTGACTGGTCACGATCATCGTGCGGCAGTTGGGGACCTCCGCCTGCAGCCGGGCCGCCACTGTCACCCCGTCGAGGTCGGGCATCTGGAGGTCGATGACGGCGACGTCGGGGCGCAGCGCGCGGGCGGCGGCGATCGCCTCGGCGCCGGTGGCCGCCTGGCCCACCACCGTGATGTCCTCCTCCAGGGCGAGCAGCGCGGCGAGCGCCCCGCGGATCAGGTGCTCGTCGTCCGCCAGCAGAATCCGGATCGTCACGCCGTCACCTCCTCGGTCGCCGGTAGCCGCACCTCGACCTGGAAGCGGTCGGGCGGTACGCGGTCGGCGCCGACGGTACCGCCCACGGCCGTGATCCGTTCGGTCAGCCCGGTCAGCCCGTTGCCGTAGCCGGACTGGGCACCGGCTGCCCCGTCGTTGGTCATCGTGAGCGTGACAGTGCCGTCCGCGGACCGGTCCAGGGTGATCGTGCACTCGTGGGCCTCACTGTGCCGCAGCACGTTGGTGGTGGCCTCGCGGACGGCCCAGCCCAGAGCGGTCTGCGTCCGGGGCCCGAGCCCGCCGGCCTCACCGATCACCCGGCAGGTGATCCCGGCGGCGGCCAGCAGCGAACGGGCACCGGCCAGCTCCTCGTCCAGCTGAGCGGTGCGAAGGCCGCTGACCACGGCACGGAGTTCTGCGAGAGAGTCCTGCGCGATTCTGCGTACCTCATGCATCTCCTCGACGGCCTCGGGCCGGCCACGGGCGCCGAGCTTCGCGGCGAGCTCCGCCTTGAGCGCCACCACCGACAGGGCGCGACCGGCGACGTCGTGCAGGTCCCGGGCGAAGCGCAGCCGTTCCTCGGCGACCGCCAGGTCGGCCCTCACCTGCTGCGCGTCGTCGAGCTGCCAGACCAGGTCGAGCATCCAGACGGTGCTGCGGCTGGTGGCGACCATGCCGAGCAGCAGGATGAACAGGACGCTGTGCGCGGCGAACGCGGTGCCGTCCCGGAGGATGGCCGGGCCGGCGGCCACCAGCCATCCGGCCGCGGCGATCGCGATGGCGAAAAAGGTGGAGATCGCGGGGGTCCAGGCGGTCAGGAACGCCGCGACCACAAACGTCACAACCATGGGGTACGTCGAGTCAGGTGCTTCGTAGGCCGGCCAGCTCGCCAGGACCGTGGCAACACACAGTCCCGCTGCCAGGGCGACCCGCCATGTCGGGCGGGCCGCCCTGCCCAGGCGGAAATTGATCGCCTGGTGCAGCAGCGAGATCGAGGCGGCGACGAGTGCCAGCGCCAGCGTGCCGGCGATCAGCCCCGCGTTGCCGGCCCGCGCCCCGACCTGGCTCCCGATGGCCAGGGGCACCGTCGCGTACAGCGCGTAGAGGGAACCGCGCATGTACCAGTCCACGCGAGAGGCTCGGGACATCATGATCGTCAACCTACCGCCGCGGTTCCCAGCGGAACCGGCGCCGGACCGTCACCAGGCCCACGACGATCCACGCCGCCAGGATCGCGGCGGGGACCAGCGCCTCGCCGAACACCTCGGTGAAGCCGGCCGGCGCCGCCGTGCCCGTGGTGCCCAGCCAGCCGAGCCGCATCAGGTCGACGACCGGGGTGAGCGGCAGCGCCCGCAGTACCGCGACGACCACCTCGGGAGCGTCGTCGAGAGCCGAGTAGATCATCGAACCGATCAGGCAGGCCAGCATCACCGGCAGCGTGGTGACCTGCGCCGACTCGGTGGTACGGGTGAACTCGGTGGAGAGGGCGGCGAGCAGCACGAACACGACCACGCCGCCGAGGGCGCCGCCCAGCAGCAGGAACACGTTGACCGGCGCGGGCAGTCCGAACAGGACGGCACCGACCAGCACGAAGACCACCATCTGCGCGAGGGCCACCGCGACCATCGGGGTGGCGATGCCGGTGAGGATCTCGCCGTCCGAGAGTTCGCCGGCGCGCAGCCGTTTCAGGACCAGCTCCTCGCGGCGGCTGACGTAGGTGGTGACCAGGTTGTAGTAGACGGCGGCGAGCAGCACGTAGCCGAGCAGCGAGGTGACGACGATGGTGGCCGCCGAACCCTGGGACTCGTCGACGCCGGCGCCGGAGATCGCGGCGGCCAGGATCAGCGGCATCGCCAGGGCACTGAACAGGGCTGTCCGATTCCGCCCGAACAGCCGCAACTCCGCCAAGCCCACCGACCGGAGCCGGCTCATCCGAATCGTGGTGCTCATGCCGTCACCTCCGCTGCGCTCCGGCGCCGCCATGAGCTCCGAACTGGGCCTGATGATTCGCTCGCAAGCTCGCTCATCCCCGTGCCTCCGCAGGGTTTTCGTCGTCGGCGACCGCGAGGAAAGCCTCCTCGAGAGAGGCGGGACGGGCCTCCAGAGCTGCCAGTTCGACGTCGTGCCGCCGCGCCCAGAGCAGCAACTCGGTGAGCGTGTGTTGCAGCGCGTCCGTGCGGATCGTGACCGCGCGGCCCGGACCGGCGTCGTCACTGTCGGCACGAAGGCCCGGCAGCATGGGCAGCGCCTCGAGCCCGGCCCCGTCCGGAAGGCGGAAAACGATCCGGGCGGGGTGCCCGGCGACGATCTCCGCGGGGGAGCCGGCGGCCACGATCGTGCCCTGATGCATGATCGCCAGCCGGTCGGCCAGCTCCTGCGCCTCGTGCAGGTAGTGGGTGGTGAGCAGCACCGTCGCGCCGTCGGCGAGCAGATTGCGGATCATCTGCCAGGCGTTGCGGCGACTCTCCGGATCCAGGCCGGTGGTGGGCTCGTCGAGCAGCAGAACCTCCGGGCGGCCGAGCACGGCGAGGGCGAGATCCAGGCGGCGGCGTTCACCACCGGACAACTGCCTTACGCGTACGGCCGACCGGTGCGCCAGATCAACCAAGTCCAGTGCCTCGGCTACCGGGCGAGCATCGGTCAGCGTGCCCGCCCACATGGTGGCGGTCTCCGCGACTGTCAGGTCGGCCGGGAAGCCACCCTCCTGAAGCATGATCCCCAGGCGGGGGCGGACGGCGGGCCGCTCGGCGAACGCGTCGTGACCCAGCACCCGCACGGTGCCCCGCTGCGGCCGGGAGAAGCCGGCCACCAGTTCCATCGTGGAGGTCTTGCCCGCGCCGTTCGTGCCGAGAAGCGCGAACAATTCCCCGCGCCGGACGTCGAAGGAGACGCCCCGCACCGCCTCGAAGCCGTTGCTACCGCCATATCGGCGATGCACAGCGGTCACCTCGACCGCCGCCGATGTCGTCGATGTCGTCATGTATCGAGTCTGTGGGCGGGGAAGCGGGCGGGGCAGTGCCGTCACACACGAGTTCGGGTGCGCGGCACACGGGTTAGGCATGACATATGTCAGCTCGCTGATGCTGCCGCGGGTGGCGGGGGAGGAGAGCTGCGCGGTTCGCGTACGGAAGAGGGAGGGTGACGGTCACGCCGCGGCCGGGACGTCCTTGAGGAGGTGGAGGTCGATCTGGTCGGCGGGGGCGGGGCGGGCGAAATAGTAGCCCTGTGCGTAGCGGTACCCGAGTACGTAAAGGCGTTCGGCCTGGTCCTGGGTCTCCACGCCCTCCGCGACGGCGCCCAGGCCGAGCGTGTCGGCGATGCCGCTGAGGGAGGCGGCGATGGCTTCCTGCTCGGGGCTGCCGTTGAGCTCGTCGATGAACGACTTGTCGACCTTCAGCGTGGTCACCGGGCAGGTGCGCAGCAGGGTGAGCGACGAGTGGCCGGTGCCGAAGTCGTCGAGGGCGATGCCGACGCCGAGTTCGCGCAGGGCGTGCACGGTGGCCAGGGCGGGACCGCCGACGAACACGGCGGTCTCGGTGATCTCCAGGGTGAGCTGGTGCGGTGGCAGGCCGTGCCGCTGGAGGGTGGCGGCGACCAGGCCGGGCAGCTCGGGGTCGAGGAGCTGGCGGGCGGAGACGTTGACGCTGACACGGGGTGCGGCGTCGCCGTGCCGCCGGAGCCAGATGGCGGCGTCGGCGCAGGCGGTTTCGAGGATCCACGCGCCCAGGTCGATGATCAGGCCGGTCTGCTCGGCGACCGGGATGAACTCGGCGGGGGACACCGTCGTCGTACCGTCGCCGGGGTGCCAGCGGACCAGGGCCTCGACGCCGCGGATCTTGCCGTGGGGCAACTCGACGATGGGCTGGTAGACGAGGCGGAACTCGTCCTTCTCGATGCCGTGGCGCAGCGCGGCGGCCACATGGGCGTGATGCTGTGCGGAGGCGTCCATGTCGGCGGTGTGCGTCTCGTAGCGGTTGGCTCCGACGCGCTGGGCGGCCTGGAGGGCGAGTTCGGCGCGGCGCAGCAGGTCGGCGACGGCGTCGTCCTGGCCGGTGGCGACACCGACGGTGACAGTGACCAGCAGGTCGTGACCGTCGACGCAGAGCGGCGCGCGGAAGGCGTGCAGCAGCTCCTCCGCCAGGCCGGTGTGGTCGTTTCCGGACAGCAGGACGCCGAACTCGTCGCCGGCGAGCCGCGCGACAACGGCGGTGCCGCCGACGGTGAGCGTGATCCGTTCGGCCGCCTGGCGCAGCACCGCGTCGCCGGCGTCGTCACCGAGGCGGTCGTTGAGCGCGGAGAAGTCGTCCAGGTCGCAGACCGCCACGAGGGTGCTCGCGGTGCCGTGGTGCAGGGTGTCGGTGAACGAGCGCCGGTTCGGCAGCCCGGTGAGGTCGTCGAACCGCGCCTGGTCGGCGAGCCGGCCGAGCAGCATGGCGTTGTCGGACAGCGCCGCCTGCTGGCGGACCAGGACGAGCAGAATAAGCAGTACGGTGCCGGCGGCGTGCCCGGCCGGGAGGTAGCCGCGGTGCGCGGTGACGCCGATCAGCATGCTCGCGGTCACAGCGACCGCGATGTACGGGACCGGGCTCGTGCCGTGCCGCTCCCTGACCTGCTGCACGGCTTCCGGCGCCGGGCCGGCGAGATTGTTCCGGGTCTGCGCCCACGCGGCGAGCGTCAGCATCACCGCGAACGGCGGCAGGATGATCACGGTGGCGTTCAGGTGCGGCCACGCCTGGACCATCGGCGCGATCACCAGCGCACCGGGCGCGAGAAGCCCCACCGGGCTCAGGATCCACAGCGCCCACCCGTGCACCGGTCCGGCGCCGCTCATACCGACCTTGACGATGGCGACGACGGAGGCCGCGGAGGTGGCCAGGACGATCGTGTTGAGGGCGGTCGACAGCACACTGTCCGCCATCAGAACGGGCATGATCGACAGGAACTGCAGCATCACCAGGGCGGCCGCGACGCCGACGATGGCGACGTCCAGCCAGAGCGCGACCGACGCCCGCCAGGACCGGCGCCGGCCGGGCAGGCGGAGCAGGGCCACCACGGCGACACCCACGGCTGACATGTAGAGCACACCGGTGAGCGGGCTCATCACGACGATCTTGCCGGGGTCGCGCATCGTGTCGAACGACTGGCTGAGGGTCCCGATGTCCAGGAGCGCGGCCGCGACACCCAGCCACTTCCAGAAGAAGCGACTGGCACCGGAACCCGTGGAGGCGGCAACCGCGCAGGCCAGCACCCCGATGGCCAGGGCAATGATCGTCATCGGCCACATGACCCAGGCCGGTACGGCGACGTGGGCACCGAGGACACCGAGCAGCAGGGTGACACCGGTCCAGCCGGTGACGGCGAGGGTGAGCCAGCCCGCTGTGCGGGCCGGCCGGGAGAACTGACGCATCAAAACCCGCGGTTCCTTCGCCTCGCACCTGGTCGTCGGTGCTTCTCATCGGCAGTGGGACCGCTGACCTGAGTGCGGTGCCTGTCACGCTTGAAGAGGGGAAACCTCCACCGGCGGAACAGTGAGCTTTTTCAACGTGGCGAGGGCCTCGGTCGCCGGTGCCGGACAACGGCCCGGCAGCCTCAGGCCCGATGCCAGGTTGAAAATTGCTCAGTGGTGGCGCGGGAACGGCCGGCCCAGGCGGTCGCGCCGAGAGCGTCGAAGGTCGCGGTGGCGGCGGCCAGGTGCGGGCGGGACTCGGTGGGGCGCCCGCGGCGGCGCAGCCAGGCACCGTACGCGTGCTGCCGCCGTGCCCGCTCGAAGGGCCAGCCGGTCAGATCCTCGGCGAGCGCCTTCTCGAAACCCTCGGCGGTGTCGGCGAGCACCGCCTCCGCATAGCCGAGCCCTCTCAGCAGCGCGGGGGAGCGGCACACGTCCGCGAGTGGGGTCAGCGAGTCGACCAGTCGGCGCAGCTCGGCCGTTGCCCCGCAGCCGGCCGCGGCCTCGGCCAGGTGCGCGACAAGCATGAAACCAGTGCTCACATGGTACGAGTCGTCCGCCTCGTCGAAGACCCGGCGCAGCTCGCCGAGCGCCTCCCGCGGCCGCCCGGCGGCGAGCGCGGCGACACCCCGGACCTGCCGCACCCCGGCGAGCAGCGGATTGCGCCCGTACGCCCGCAGCACGGCCTCGGCAGCCGCCGCGTGCCCCTCGGCGACGGCCAGTTCGCCGCGCAGCGCCTCGGCGGTGCCGGCGGCCGTCCACGCCGAGGGCACCCAGTTCGGGTCGCCGAGTTCCCTGGCGAGCGCCTCGCCCTCGGTGATCAGGGGCAGCGCGGTCCGGGCGTCACCGAGGTGTGCGGCGTTCGCCGCGTGGCAGATCAGAGCGCGGTACAGGGTGCCGACGCGGCCCTGTTTCCGCAGGCCGGCCTCCGCGACGGCGTGGAACTCGCACGCCGCCGGGCAGTCGCCGACGGCACCCACCCCGAGCCCGAGGTTGTAGGTGACGTGGGGGTCGGTGGCGCCGGACGCGGACACCGTACGCAGCAGCCGCCGGCACTCGTCACCGCGGCTGACCGGTGCGATCAGCGCCAGGAACGCCGGGAGCTGCGGGTCGGCGGACACCGCCATCACCCGGCCGACCGCCGCGGCCAGCCGCTCGATCACCGCCGGACCAGGGTCGGAGTAGTGGGTGCGCAGGCTGATGGCGTCGAGGAGCCGGATCGCACCGGCCGCCTCACCGGCGTCGGCGAGCGATTCCAGCGCGGCCGCGAAGGCGGACAGCCGCTCGCTGCCGGACGTTCGGGTGCCCTGGAAGACCTCGGCGAGGTATTCGTGCAGAGCCCGGTCGCCGGGGGCCAGCTCGTGCGCCCGGATCTCGCTGAGCAGGCGGCTGTTCGTGGCGTGGTCACCCTGCTCGGAGGCCATCTCGACGGCGGACAGCAGCCGGTGGCCGCGGGCGGCGGGATCCTCGCTGAGCCGGGCAGCCCGTTCGAAGGCGGTGAGCGCGATGCCGGCGGCCTGCCGGTGCCGGGCCCGCGTGGCGGTCTCGGTCAGCTGCCGGGCCAGCTTCTCGTCGGGGCCGTCGGCGGCGGCCGCCCGGTGCCAGACGCCGCGTTCGAGGTCCCCGCTCAGGACCTCCGCGAGTGCCGCGTGCGCCCGGCGGCGCCGCGCGGGCGTGGCCGACTGGTGGAGTGCCGAGCGCAGCAGCGGATGCCGGAACCGCAACCGGAAGCCGTCGTCGACCTGAGCCAGCCGGGCGGCCACGGCCGGGTCGATGTCCTCGTGCCGCACCGGGCCGGTCTCGACCAGCCGGCAGGCGCGTACCGCCTCGTCCAGGTCGTCGCTCTCGTTCAGGGCCGCCACCAGCAGCAGCGAGCGGGTGACCGATGGCAGCTCGCCGGCCAGCCCGGCGAACGTCCGTTCCAGGCGCTCGCTGAGCGGCAGCCGGTGCGGCAGCACGACGACGCTGCCGGAGCGGGCCGCGATCTCGCCCAGCACCACCAGCCCGAGCGGGTTGCCGTGCGCGATGAGCATGACCTGGGTGGCCAGGCTCGGCTCCAGCCCGGGGGCCACCCGGTCCAGGAGGACCCTCGCATCCTCGCGGCCGAAACGCTCCAGGCGTACCTCCGGAAGTGCCGCCCCGGAAAGCCGGCGGTTGACGTCGCGGCCGTCGCGCGCGGTCAGCAGCATCGCCGCGCGGCCGATGCGGAGGCGCCGCGCGGTGAACGCCAGGGCGTGCCAGCTCGCCTCGTCCAGCCACTGCGAGTCCTCGACCGTGATCAGCAGCGGGGTGTCGCTCGCGCCGATCACGTCGAGCAGGGCGGCGGCGGCGCGGAACGGCAGGGTGCCGGGCGAGCCGAGGACCTCTTCGGCGGCGGCGGCCAGGTCCGGCGCGGTGCGCAGCAGGCGATGAAGTCCGGCGTACGGGATGTGCACCTCGGTCTGCACCCCGGCGGTGGACAGCACCCTCATCCGGTGGGCGCCCGCCTGCTCGCTCGCGTGCTCCACCAGCGCGGACTTGCCGATACCGGCCTCGCCGCGGACGACCAGCGCGCCGCCGCGGCCTTCGACGGCTGCTGCGAGCAGGGTGTCGAGCCTGGCAAGCTCCGCGCGCCGACCCAGAATCACCTGGGCCATCCTAGTCAGTCGCTCAGTGACTCACCTTGTCCGTGGCTTGGCCGATTGCGTCGGGGGATGGGGGCGCGGTGCCGCCCTGGGGTTCGGTGGCTGTCATCAGAGCGATGATGGCGTCCTGGTCGGCCGGCGACGGCAGTCCCCAGCCCGGCTGGTAGTCGTAGACCTTGTCCAGGGCGGTGGCGGCGGTACGCCCGTCGAGGATCTCCACCGAGCCGGTGCCGATCAGCCCCGGGTGCTCCACCCCGCACGCCTCGGCGACCTTCACCAGGTCGCGCCGCAGCGTCTTGATGTAGTTGGCGGTGCGCACCGACTTCAGCGCCGGGTCCAGGCCCCGGGTCAGCCACCTGTTCTGGGTGGCCACCCCGGTCGGGCAGGTGTCGGTGTGGCACTTCTGCGCCTGGATGCAGCCGAGCGCCAGCATCGGCTCCCGGGCCACGTTGACCATGTCGCAGCCCAGCGCGAACGCCACCACGGCGTTGTCCGGCAGGCCTAGCTTGCCGGCGCCGATGAAGACCACCTTCTCGTGCAGGCCCCGCTCGGCGAACAATCGGTAGACCCGGGCGAAGCCCACCTGGAACGGCAGCGACACGGTGTCGGTGAAGATCAGCGGCGCGGCCCCGGTGCCGCCCTCGCCGCCGTCGATCGTCACGAAGTCGACGCCGCGGCCGGTGGTCGCCATCAGCGTGGTCAGCTCGTCCCAGAAGTCCAGGTCACCGACCGCCGACTTGATACCGACCGGCAGCCCGGTCTCGTCGGCGAGCATCTCCACCCAGTCCAGCAGGCTGTCGGTGTCGGAGAACTCGGCGTGCCGCGACGGGCTCACACAGTCGACACCCTCGGTGATGCCCCGCGTGGCGGCGATCTCGGCCGACACCTTGGCGGCGGGAAGCAGCCCGCCCAGACTCGGCTTGGCACCCTGACTGAGTTTGATCTCCAGAGCGCGGATCGGCGCACCGTCCACCAGGTCCTTGAGCCGTTGCAGGTCGAACCGGCCCTGCTCGTCGCGGCAGCCGAAGTACGCGGTGCCGATCTGGAAGACCAGCTCACCGCCGTGCCGGTGGTACGGCGACAGCCCGCCCTCACCGGTGTTCTGCAGGCATCCCGCGAGCGCCGCACCCCGGTTCAGCGCCTCGACAGCCTTGCCGCTCAGCGAGCCGAAACTCATCCCGGAGATGTTGACCACCGACTCCGGCCGGAACGCCTTCCGCCGCCCCCGCGCCGCACCGAGCACCTTCGCGCACGGCACGTACGTCTCGTAACCGGCGGCCGGCGCCGAGCGCGGAACGGCACGTCCGAACGTCCGGTGCTTGATGATCGGGTATCCGGACGTGTATTCGATGTCGTTGTCCGTACCGAAGCCGAAGTAGTTGTTCTCTTTCTTCGCCGACGCGTAGACCCAGCGCCGCTGATCGCGGGTGAACGGCCGCTCCTCGTTGTTGCCCGCCACCACGTACTGCCGCAGCTCCGGCCCGATCGCCTCGACCAGGTACCGGGCGTGTCCGATGACCGGGAAGTTCCGCAGCAGGGCGTGATTGCGCTGGAGAAGATCACGTACGGCGACCGCCGCCACCGCTGAGCCGGCGGCGGCCATTGCCGCCCGTAAACCGCGTTTCATGACCGGTGACAATTGCCGCCGGGCGGTTGCTTGAAACAACCTGTCAGTTCGGCGGCTCCTGGACGGTGAAGGTGCTCTCCGCGGTGAACTTCTCCGAGCCGTCCGGCTGGTCGATGAAAAGCTGCGAGTCGCGCCGGTGCAGCACGTGCTCCGGATAGTTCTTCGAGCGCAGCCGGATCGTGCCGGCGGGCAGGCCGTCCTCCAGGCAGAAGGTGGCGTCCGCGCGGAACAGGTCGGAGCGGTCGTTGTCGTCGAAGCGCAGGCGGTAGTCGAAGTGCCGCAGGTATTTGCCGCCGTCGCCGCGGAACGTGAAGCAGTCCTTGTCGGCCAGCCCGGGAAGCACGGTGATCACCATCGGCTTGCCGGACGAGATGGCGGCGAACTCGCCGTCGGCTCTCAGGTGCTGGTCCCGGTCGTCGGCGGGGGAGAGCAGCCACAGGCCGGTGGTGAGCCGTGGTTTGGCCGGGCTCGGCGCCGATTCCGCGGACGATGCGGCCGCCGCCGGAGAGGCTGCCGGTGCGGCGGCGGGGATGGCCGGCGCGGGCGGCTCGGCGGGACTGCGCAGGATCCAGTAGCCGAGCGCCGCGACGACGATGATGCCGGCGCTCACCACCAGGGCGATCACTCCGGGGTGCAGCCCACCGCCCCGCGGCTCGCGGGTGTGTACGCCGCCGCTTCCGTAGACGGTCATGCGCGTGTTTCCCCCCGGTTCACCGGCTCGATGAGTTGACGTCGCCGCTCCCCGGCGTACTGTCGGATCCAGCCGCACACTCAGGAGGTCAACGCCTGTGTCCGCGATCGATCGTACGGGTCGGTAGCGCCCACGTGGACGCGGAGGACTACTGGGTGACGTTCACCTCGGAGTCCGGCAGCCCCGGAGCCGGCTTCCTCCTCACCAGGCGCTGGGTGCTGACCGCCGCGCACTGCCTTCAGGGTTCGGAGCTCTACGACCGCGTGACTGTCCGGCGTGGAGACGACACCGCCCCGGCTCGCGTGGTGGAGGTGAACCAGGGCGGTGACGTCGCACTGCTCAAGGTCGACGGTCCGCTCGGCTGGACGCGCCTGCCGATCGACACGTGCCGGGCTCAGGACAACGACTCGTGGTTGTCGCCCTACACGCCCGCGGAGAACCTCGCCCGGCTCAAGGGCCAGGTCATCACCGGTTCGCGGAAGTTCACCTGCCTGGGCGGCGACGAGATCGAGGCACTGGAGCTGGAGGTGCGGCAGGTCGTCGGCAGCTACCACGGCTACAGCGGAAGCCCTGTCGAGCGCGACGACGGCCCGGCTGGGGACGACCGCCGGCCGGCCGTGGTGGGCATGCTCATCGAGCAGCACCCCCATGCTGTGCGGCCGGAGGAGGCATCGAACGTCCTGTTCGCGATCACCATCGGCCACGCCATCCAGGCGTTGGAGTCACTCGAGCTGCCGGTGCGGCTTCTCGGCCGCGACAAGGCATCGGGCCCGGAGGATCGGCCGGCGAGTGCACGGACTCCGGAGTCGGTGGCCGCCGACCGGTACGCCGGATATCGCGCCGCCCGGGCGGAGATCCATAAAGACCGGGACGGCGGGCATCTCTCCGTCGAGGAGGCGGCCGACTTCACCCGATACGCGCTGCGGGAAGCCACCAAGGCGACAGTCGCCTGGAACGCCGACAATGATCCTCTTTCTTAGGCTGGCCGGGTTGCTGG
Source organism: Actinoplanes sp. GCM10030250 (assembly GCF_042666575.1). Classification (NCBI taxonomy): domain Bacteria; kingdom Bacillati; phylum Actinomycetota; class Actinomycetes; order Micromonosporales; family Micromonosporaceae; genus Actinoplanes; species Actinoplanes sp. GCM10030250. The sequence goes on from NZ_JBHTDO010000021.1 coordinate 95,570, forward strand.
AGACAGCGCTGGCCACCCGAGCGGCCCTCGATCGCGAGCGCCTGGCGCGGCAGACGGACGGCCTGTTGCGGGTCATGACCCCGGACGATGTTCGTGATCATCCGGGGATGGCCCGTCACGTGGCAGGGCTGCTGAACACGACGGGTCTGTCCGAACAGGCCGACCGGGTACTGGACCTCGCCGCCGACGAGCCCGACCCGGCGATCGAAAACCTGCGGGGCCTGCTGGCGGCTGCCCGCGGCGACAACAGCCGGGCGATGACCATCTGGTCGGCGGCGATGCGGCTGCCCGCCCGCGACCGCACTGAGACGGACCGGATCCGGGCGAACCTCGCGGTGCTCGCGTTACGCATGGGCGATCCGCAACGCGCCCGGGCCCTCGTCGAGGACCTGGCCGCCGCACCGCACGACGGTCCGGCGAACCTGACGGCCGTTCTGAGCGCCGCGGCCGCGACGGCGGCCGACGCCTGGCTCGATCAGGAGGTTCCCCACGACCGGCTGGACCGGATGCGGCGTGTCGTCACCGGCCTGTCCACCGAGGCCGGCCTCGTCACCAGGGTGCGCATCACGGCCGAACTCGCCGCCATCCATGTCGAGGTGGTCGCCGCGACCGGCGACTGGGAACGCGCCGAGGATGCGATGGAGGTGCTGGAACTCGCCGCGCAGACGATGGGCGCCACGCTGGGGTCCAAGGACCCGGCCACCCTGTCGATTCGTGTCCTGACCGCCGCGGCCGAAGCCCGCTGGGCGGCGGCGACCGGCAGCGGTCAGCGCGCCGATCACGCCGTGGCGGTGCTGGCCGGGCTGCTGGACCGCTGCCGGCAGTGGCTGGGTGAGGCCGACCGGGTCACCGTGCGTGCCCACGTCGAGCTGGCCGTCGTCCGTCTCGCGCTCGCCGAGCGGCGTCCGGACCTCGAGCACCTGGAGCGGGCGCTGCGGTCGGCGCAGGAGGCGGCCGCGGCCGCCACGGCCCTTCACGGAGACCGGCATCCCGCGGCGGTGCAGGCAGCGAGCGCGCTCTACGACAGCCGTCAACTGGCCGCCCGGCGGTTCGGCCTGGAGCCGTACCTGATGCCGGCGCCGCGGCCGGACCTGCGGCGCGCGGGTGCCGTCCTGTCCGTCAAGACGGTTCGCGCGCAGGACGACACCGTTCAGGTTCACCTGGCGTGGCCCGAGGCCTCCCCGCGGGTCGTGCGGATCCGGCACAGTGACCGGCCTCCGCCGTGGGAGCCGGGAACGACCATCGCGGTCGAACGGCTGGAGGAGTACGGCAGTGAGGTGGACGGTGCCTGGCTGGGCACCGACGACGGCCTGGTCCTCGCCGCGACCCTGCCACGGGAGGAGCGGCAGTGCGTTGCTTTCGCCGTCGAGGACGGTTGGGCTGTGGTCGGCACCGTGAACACCGCACTGGTGACGTGTCCCGTCGAGGACCTTCAGGCCAGGAGGCTGGGTGACCGGGTTGTTGCTGGTTGGCACTGGCCGGAGGGCGTACGCCAGGCGCGCGTGTCGTGGACGACCCCGGAGCGAGGGCCGCTCGTCCGGACTCTCACCAAGGCCGAGTACGACAGAGGCGGCGGTTGTGTGCAGGAGGTCGGCAGGGGCGGCGGCGTGCTGTCGGTACGAGCTGTCGTGCCCGGAACGTCCGGGGAGATCCTCTCCGATCCCCGTGAGACCACGGTCGGCGGCGTCACGAAGCGGCTCAACTACCGTTTCGACCGCCCGGCGGGGTTGTTCCGGCGACAGCACCGCACGGTGCGGCTCTGGGCGGACGAGGAGTGTGCGGGGATCAGCGTGACAGTCATCCTGACGCAGGGTCCCCGGTTGCCGCTTGACCCGGACAGCGGGCAGGTTCTGCTGCGCGCCACCGGCCTGCGGGTCTCGCCCGGCGAGGAGCTCGTGCTCGGCTTCGAGGTGCCTTCCGGCACCGCCCGGCCGTTCGTCCTGCGCTGCTCAGTGGACAGTGAGGAGCCGCTCGCGGTGATCGACCCGCCCGTACTCGAGCCCGGAGGCAGCCGCGCATGGCCGACGTGACCTGCCCCTTCTGCTATCGCGCCTTCAACCGCCGCGAACTCTGGTTCGAGTGCGCCGGGCAGCCCGCGATCGGTCATCCGGCGTGCGAACCCACGCTCGACGTGGCGCGGGTGCGGCTGCTCGGCGACGAGGCGATGAGCCGCACCGCCTTCGCTCCGCCGCGCCGGCTGCTGGGGGAGACCCGCGAGGCGACGTGCCCGGCCTGCCACGGCCGCACCGCCCGGCGGGTCTGCCCGCACTGTCACAGCCGTCTGCCTTCGACGTATGGCTCCTCGCCCGTTCCGCTCATCGCGGTCGCCGGCGCGCGGGCTGTGGGCAAGACCGTTTACCTGACGGTGCTGGCGCACACGTTGATCCGCCAGCTCGGCAGGCGATTCGGCGCTGACGTCACCATGCCCGCGTGGGCCGAGGAGGGTGCCGACCCGATGAAGTTCCGCATTCACGACCTCGTGGATCGACTGCAGCTCTCGCCACTCACCACGCCGGCGATCGGCCCCGGGCACCGGAAGCCCGCCGTCATCGAGTGGCGGTCCCCACCGTCGCGGTTGGGGCGACTTCGTAGTTCGGTGCTGTCCCTCTACGACTCCGCGGGCGAGGACCTGGCGTCCTTCCGGGCGGCGGAGGAGCTCCGCTACGTCGCCGCAGCGGATGGCCTGATCCTCCTCATCGACCCGACGACCCTGCCGCAGGCGCGCGATCTGCTGACCACACCACCCATGGACGGGTACGGCGTTGCGGCGATCGACGTCATCAGCCGGGTCACCGAGCTGCTCAGGCAGAGCCGTCAGGTCGACGGGCGTCGTCGTATCGATGTTCCGGTGGCCGTCGTGCTGACGAAGATGGACGTCTTCTTCGACGTCCTCGGGTCCGATCACCCGCTGCTGCAGGAACCCGCACCGGCGCCGTTCTACGACGACGCGGTCGGCCGCAGCACTCACGAACACGTCCGTGCCCTCCTCCATGGGTGGGGTGCCGACGACATCGACGCTCATATCGCGCACAACTATGCGAACCACCGCTACTTCGCGGTGTCCTCGCTCGGCGCCGCGCCGGACGAGCAGGCCGGGCGGGTGAACTCGCTGGGTGTGCGGCCGCTCCGGGTCGCCGAGCCGCTCATCTGGCTCCTCCACGAGTTCGGTGTGGTTCCGGCGAAGGGGTGAGCCGGTCGGCCGGGTGCCGTCGGGCGGGTGTACCGTGCCTCCCGGACATCGACCGTCATTTAAGACAATTTGGAGTTTGGCGTGGGTGTGGACGCTGCGCACGGGGGCCGGCCGGCCGACGAGGGGGCGGAGTTCGCGGATCAGCGGGCCGCCTCGCTGCGGAGGATGTTTCCGCATCGGCAGCCACCCGTGATCGCGGTGCCACCGGTGGCCACGCCGCAGCCGGTCAGACCTGAGCCGAGCCCGGAGGTGCCGGCCCGCCGTCGCCGGCGGTGGTGGATTCCGGTGGTGGCCGGGGTGACGCTGGGGCTCGTCGCGGCCGGGTCGGTGGTGGCGTTCCGGGTCGTGCAGGCCCGGACCGGTGCCGGGCCCGCGGTGGCCGGTCAGCTGCCGGAGGGCTTTCCCGTCGTGGTGGCGCCCTCGTTCGAGGCGACCCCGTCCGCCGCGGTACCCGTTGTGGCGTCGCCGCCGCCGTCGGAGCCGGCGCCGGAGGAGCCGAGCGGAGCGGGGGTGGTGAGCAGATCGGCCGGTCCGCTGCCGGTGCACACGGGCGCCACCAAGGCGACCACCACGAGGAAGGGGCCGATCACCGCGTACTCGGCCTGCTCGACCAGCACCGCGGTGACCTTCGCCGCTACGTTCACCGAGACGTTCTCCTGGCATCACGTCTTCGTCGACTCGGACGGGGACAAGAAAACCGGCTATCAGATCCCCGAGGTCGCGGGTGGCCTCGGCGCGGAGTACATGATCGAGGACGGTTTCCTGTACGAGTCGACCGGCACCGACTGGGCCTGGCGGGAGATCGACGGGGTCAGCCCGCTGCTCTCCCGGTCCGGCGGGGAGTTTCGCTGGCAGGTGCTGCCGTCCTACGGCGGTGTGCGGGTGACCTTCAACGGCTCGCAGGGCGAGAAGGACGTCTTCACTCCGGCGGTGCGCGTCAAGCCCTGCTGAACGCGCTTCACCCGAGGACGGCGTGCGCCGCGGTGGTCAGGGCGGTGACGACCGTGCGGACCGCGGACAGGTCGGGGGCGAACCGGGAGGTGTGGTTGCCGGGCACGCCGCGCAGCTTGTCCGCGGGACGGTCGCCCGGTGCGGCGTCCCAGACCGGCTGCGGCGTGGTGCCGACGAACCAGTACGCGTACGGGATGTCGCCCGCACCGAAACGGGGGAAGTCCTCGCTGGCCATCAGCGGGTCGTACTCGAGCACCGCCGCCGGTCCGAACACCGCGGCATGGGCGGAGCGCACCCTGCGTACGGTATCGGTGTCGTTGGAAAGGGCGGGAAAGTCGCCTGCCGTGGTGATCTCGGGTTTCCGGGGGCAGCCGGAGGCCGCGCACTCGGCTTCGGCGATGCGGCGGACGGCCTCGAGCACCCGGTCGCGGACGTGTTGTTCGCGCGTGCGCAGGTTGAGCGTCAGCACTGCCTCGTCCGGGATCACGTTCGCCCTGGTGCCTGCGTGCATCCGGCCGACGGTGACCACCGCCGCCTCGCCGGCGCCGATCTCGCGGGACACCACTGTCTGCAGCCGGGTGACCAGGTAGGCGGCCGTGACGACCGGGTCGACGCAGTTCTCCGGCATCGAACCGTGCCCGCCCCGCCCGAAGATCCGGATCTCGACGTCGAGCGCCGCGGACATCAGCAGGCCCGCGCGGTGCCCGACGGTGCCGGCCGGCGCCGGGCCGACGTGCTGGCCGAGGATCACGCCGGGGTGCGGGAACCGCTCGAACAGGCCGTCGGCGAGCATCGCGACGGCGCCCTCGGCGGTCTCCTCGCCGGGCTGCCCGACCGCCAGCAGGGTGCCGGACCAGGAGTCGCGCACCCGGGCCAGCTGGCCGGCCGCACCGGCGAGGCCCGTGACGTGCAGGTCGTGGCCGCAGGCGTGCATGACGCCGGGGACGGTGCTGGCGTACGGGAGACCGGTCTCCTCGGCCAGCGGCAGCGCGTCCATGTCGGCGCGGAGCATGACCGTCGGCCCGTCGCCGTTGCGCAGGACACCCGCCACGCCGGTGCCACCGATGTTCTCGGTCGTGTCGAAGCCGGCGGCACGGAGTTCTCCGGCGAGGCGGGCGGCCGTACGGTGTTCCCGCATCGACAGCTCGGGATGGGCGTGCAGGTCACGGTAGAAATCGACGAGGGTCATGAACCCTGTTCGCGCTACACACCGCGGTGGATGATCCGGCGGCGCATCTCGTCGTCGAACGTCTGCTGCGCCGACTTCATCACGGCGAGCTCGGCCGGATCGCTGAAGCGCTCCAGCATCGTGGCGTGGTCGATGTCCTCCAGGTGGGTCTGCACCCACCAGATGTTGCCGACCGGGTCCTTGATGCGCCCGCCACGGTCACCGATGATGCCCGAGGTCCGGACCTCGGTGACGAGCGTGGCGCCCGCCGCGAGCGCCCGGGCCACGACCTTGTCGGCGTCGTCGACGTAGACGCTGAGGAACGCCGGGGTGTCGGGCCACTCGGGCCGGGAGTCGAACACCATGATGACCGAGTCGCCGATGCGGATCTCCGCGTGGCCGATCGTGCCGTCCCCGTTGAGCACCGTCATGGCCTTGCCGGTCTGGAAGACCTCCTCGGCGAACGCGAGGAACCGGGCCGCTCCCTTCGCCGCGACGTAGGGCGTGACGGTCGACTTGCCTCCGGGAATGTTCATGCCCTCAGCCTGCCGGGTGCAGCGGTCAGTTCCTGACCTCAATGGCGCCAGGTGTGATGAGGTTGCGGGCGGCTTCGACGGCGCGGGCGGCGATGTCGTCGGCGGTGCTGGCGTTCTGGGCGAAGAAGCCGTCGGCGTAGAGCGACGTGTACCCGTGTGCGACGGCGATCGTCGCCTCGACCAGCTGAACACTCTCCTGGTAGGACCGGGCCTCGGTCGCCGCGGCCAGCTCGACCAGGGTGGTGATCAGGGCGCGGGTGTGCTCGCGGCGCTCCTCGTCGGGGAGCCGGTACAGCTCGGCGGCGAAGATGACGTGGAAACCGGCTCCGGTGCGTGCCACGTAGCGGACGTAGGCGCCGGCTGTCGCGGCGAGCCGGTCGGCGGGATCGGGGCCCGCCGCGTCCGAGGCGGCGACGATCTCGGCGCGCAGGTCGCGGGCGGCGGTCGTGGAGACCGCGCTGAGCAGGTGGTCGCGGCCGGGGAAGTGCCGGTACGGCGCGGCCGAGCTCACCTGGAGGCGGCGGGCGACGGCGGCGACCGAGAAGCGTTGCAGGCCGCACTCGGCGAGCAGGCCGAAGCTGGCCTCGATCAGCGCCGCGCGCAGGTCGCCGTGGTGGTAGGCCCGGTTCGCCGCCACGCTTGCCTCCATGTGAGTAGGCTCTTACATTAGCAAGTGATAGCCCTCTTACATCGGAGGCAGTGTGAGCATCCGGCTCGGTTACCAGATTCCCAACTTCACCTATCCCGGCCCGGTCGAGCAGACCTTCGACACCGTCGCCGCGCAGGCGCGGGAGGCCGAGGCCGCCGGTTTCGACACCGTGCTGGTGATGGACCACCTCTACCAGCTGCCGGGCATCGGCGCTCCGGAGAACGCGATGCTGGAGGCGTACACGACGCTTGGTGCTCTGTCGTCTCTCACCTCGACGATTCAGCTCTCCACGCTTGTCACCGGCAACACCTACCGCAACCCGGCCCTGCTGGCGAAGACCGTGACCACGCTCGACGTGGTCTCGCACGGCCGGGCGATCCTGGGCATCGGTGCCGGCTGGTTCGAGCGCGAGCACCACGACTACGGCTTCGAGTTCGGCACCTTCGGGCAGCGCTTCGAGCGCCTGGAGGAGGCGCTGACCATCATCACGCCGATGCTGAAGGGCGAGCCCGCCACCCTCGACGGGAAGTGGTACACCGCCCGGGGCGCCATGAACAACCCGCGGGTCCGCCCGACCATCCCGGTCATGCTGGGCGGCAGCGGCGAGCAGAAGACGTTCCGGCTGGCCGCGCGCTTCGCCGACCACATGAACATCATCTGCGACCTCGAGGTTCTGCCGCACAAGGTCGCCGTGCTGCGGCAGCGGTGCGAGGAGATCGGGCGTGACCCGGACACGCTGGCCACCAGTTACCTGGCGATGGGCCTGGTCGGCGAGACCGAGCAGGAGGTCAAGGAGCTGGCCGGGACCATCCCGGAGGACCGGCGCAACCGCGCCTTCCTGGGTACGCCGGACCAGGTCGCCGAGCAGCTCCACAAGAACGTTCTCGGTGCCGGGATCGGCGGGATCACCATCAACCTCATCCGCAACGGCCACCGCCCCGGTGTCGTCAGCCGGGTGGGAGAGGCGCTGAAGCCCATCGTCGATTGACGATCCTCAACGCCTCGCGTAGCGTCCGGGCCGGAAACTTTCGTTATGGGGAGTGATTGTTTCCAGATATCGGAGCCGGACGGCGCGCCCTGGGGGCAGGGCGCATCCTGACTGCGAGGCACAACGTGAGAAAGACCCTGCTCGCTGCCCTTTCGGCCGCGGCGCTACTGACCACCCTGGTGATCGCGGCCGCCGCGCAGGCGGCCGCGGGATGCCGGGTGACGTACGCGGTCGCCGCCCAGTGGGCCGGCGGCTTCACCGCGAACGTCGCCGTGACCAACCTCGGCGACCCGATCAACGGCTGGAACCTGAAGTGGGCGTTCGCCGCCGGTCAGCGGGTGACCCAGGCGTGGAGCGCCTCGGTCACCGCGGCCGGTGCCGACGTGACGGCGACGAACGTGTCCTGGAACGCCGCGGTGGCGACCAGCGCGAACGTCTCCTTCGGCTTCAACGGCTCCTGGACGGGCACCAACCCGGTGCCGTCGTCCTTCTCCCTCAACGGGGTCACCTGCACCGGAACCGTCGGCACACCGTCGGCGTCACCGTCGGCGTCGACGCCTCCCGGCCCGTCCGATCCGGCGGCGACCGTGGCCGCCATGCAGCCCGGCTGGAACCTCGGCAACACCCTCGACGCCATCCCCGACGAGACCGCCTGGGGTAACCCGCTGACCACACGGGCCCTGCTGCGCCACGTCAAGGCCCAGGGCTACAACAGCATCCGCATCCCGGTCACCTGGACGAACCACCACGGCAGCGCACCGGCCTACACGATCGACACGGCCTGGCTGAACCGGGTCAAGGAGATCGTCGACTGGGCCCTCGCCGAGAACCTCTACGTGATGATCAACCTGCATCACGACTCGTGGCAGTGGATCAACACCTACCCGTCCGACCGCACCACCGTGATGGACCGTTACACCAAGCTCTGGACCCAGATCGCCACGACTTTCCGCGATCACTCGAGCCGGCTGGTGTTCGAGAGCATCAACGAACCGCAGTTCGCCGGCACCTCCGGCGACGAGCAGAACTACCAGGTGCTGCGGGAGCTGAACGCCGAGTTCGTGGAGCTGGTCCGCGCTTCCGGCGGGGGCAACACGACCCGGCTGCTGGTGCTGCCCACCCTCTTCACCAACGCCGAGCAGGGGCGGCTCGACGCGCTGAACGCCGAGTTCGACGCGCTCGACGATCCGAATCTGGCGGCCACCGTGCACTTCTACGGCTACTGGCCGTTCAGCGTGAACATCGCCGGCGGCACCCGTTACGACGCCGCAGTGGAGCAGGATCTCGTCGGCACCTTCGACCGGGTCAAGGCCAGCTTCGTCGACCGCGGCATTCCGGTGATCGTGGGGGAGTGGGCGCTGCTCAACTGGGACCACAACCGGCCCGGCGTGATCGAGCGCGGTGAATTCCTCAAGTTCCTCGAAGCGGTCGGATATCACGCCCGCATCCGTGGTCTGACCACGATGCTGTGGGACGCCGGTCAGTTCCTCAACCGCACCGAGCTGCGCTGGCGCGACCAGGGCGTGCACGACATGATCAAGGCGAGCTGGACGGCGCGATCCGGCACCGCTTCCGCCGACCAGGTCTACCTGCCGAAAACGGGCGCGATAACGAGCAAGACATTGACGCTCAACCTCAACGGCACCACGTTCCAGGGGATCACCGGTCTCACCCAGGGCACCGATTACACCGTCTCCGGGAGCACTCTCACGCTGACTGCGGCGGCGCTCACGCGCCTTGCGGGCAACCGCGCCTACGGCGTCAACAGCACCATCGAGGTGCGTTTCTCCAGCGGCGTGCCGTGGCAGATCAACATCATTTCGTACGAGGAACCTGCGCAATCCCCGGCGAGTGGCACCACGGGTTCGTTCGCGATTCCCACCCAGTTCCGCGGTGACCAGCTGGCCACGATGGAGGCCAAGTACGCCGACGGCAGCAATGCGGGGCCGGCTGACTGGACGCCCTACAAGGAGTTCTGGACGCACTTCCAGCCCGACTACGCCGCGGGAACCGTTCTGCTCAAGCCGGAGTTCTTCGCCGAGGTCAAGGACGGGACCGTCACGCTGACCTTCCATTTCTGGAGTGGTGCGGTTGTCTCGTACCGGATCACGAAGTCGGGTGAGAGCGTGACCGGGACGCCTGGCTCATCCTGAAACGGTCTATCGGCCGTCCGCGACGCGATGTCGCGGACGGCCTGCTTTCAGCGGCCGGAATCGGTCAGGGCTTTGGCCATCAGGGCGCGTGCCTCCTCGCCACCGTTATCCCTCCACTCCTTCACCAGAGCGTCGAAATCGGACATGGGCCGGCGCCCGCGCAGCACGTCGGTGAACTTCTCCTCGGCCGCGACCCGGTAGGACGCGAACTTGACCGGCATCTCCAGCTTCAGGCCGTCCCAGGGGTCCTGCTCCAGGTACTTGACCGTCTCGTTGGAGTAGGTGAGCACGTCACGCACGTAGTTGGGGGTGTCCGGGAACGGGCCGATGGCCGGGTTGCGCCCGCTGATGAAGTAGTACTGGTTGACGATCTCCTTGAAGGCCAGGTCGGTCTTGACCGGGCCGTCCGGCGTCACGGTGTGATGCTTTCCGGCCACGCCGTAGTCGCGCAGCTGGGCCTCCTGGGTGCCGAGCGGGGCGGAGCACCAGTTGATGACGCGCAGCAGTTCCTCGACCCGGTCCTTGGGGAGGCCGGCCTTGAGGAACGTGTAGCTGATCGGTTCGGCGGCGCCCCAGACCAGCGGGTCGCCGCCGCCCACCGCGAACACCGGCAGCGGCTGAATGTTCAGCTTCGGGGTGATCTTCTGGTTCTCGGCCTGTGCCGGCTGCCAATAACCCACGCCGGCCTGCGCGAAGAGAATGCCGCCGCTCGCGAACAGCTGATTCTGGTCGGCGCCCTTGCTGGCGACGAGGTCGGGGTGGACCAGGCCGTCGCGATAGATCCCGGCCATTACCTCGAGCGCCCGGCGGTACTCCGCGGTCTCGTACTTGAACTCGGGTGTCTTGCCGGCGGTCAGCCGCCATCCGCCCTTGGCACCGGGCACCCGGTGGTACATCTGGAGCATCGCGAAGATGTCGCTGAATGCCCACACCCGGCGTTTCGGATCGGTCACCTGCTTCGCCATGGCGAGCAGATCGTCCAGGTTGCCCGGCACGGCAAGGCCACGCTCGTCGAGCAGATCCTTGCGGGTGAACATCGCGTAGGGGAACGGTCCGTCGCTGGGGTTGGGAATCGCGAACAGGCGCTGATTCCAGACCGCGTGGCGCCAGGCGCCGGTCGGGAAGGACGAGAGCATCGGGTACGCGGAAACGCGCTCTGCCTGCAAATGGTCGGTGAGATCGGTGAACAGCGCTGTCGCCGCCTCGGCGAAACGGGGAATCTTGTCCACCTCCCACCCGGGCACGCACAGCACCTCCGGGACGTCACGGGCGCCGAACATCGCGTTCAGCTTGTCGCCGTAGGTGCCGCCGTCCTGGACGACGAAGTTGACCGGGGCGCCGAGCTCGGCGCCGACGGCCCGCAGGTAGGCGCTGCGGTCGATGCCGGGCGGGGCCGGGCCCCAGACCGGGGTCATCGCGCTGATCTCCCGCCCGCTCGCCGCCGGCTTCTCGGTGATCGCGTCCACGAGGGTGGCGGGGTAGCGCAGGTAGCCGTCGGGCACCGGGCGGGTGCCGAGGATGTCGGGCTTGACCGAGCCGGTGAACTCGTGGTGGGAGGGCAGGAGCCCGGCGACGCTGTCGAGGTTCTGGGCGGTGCCGGAGCCGGCGGGTTCCTTGCTGCACCCGCCCAGGAGCGGCCCGGCGGCGACCGCCGCTGTGCCGAGCAGGAGCGTGCGCCGTGACAAAGTTGTCATTTCTCTCCGATGTCTGGAAAGTTTCTCTGATAGGGCCGAAACTTAACATCGAAAATCGTCGCTATGGAAGGGTGGCTTCGTGCAACCGGTGATCGCGGGGATGCACCCCGACCCGAGCGTCTGCCGGGTCGGCGACGACTACTACCTCGCCTGCTCGAGCTTCGAGTACTTTCCCGGCGTACCGATCTTCCACAGCCGGGACCTGGTCACCTGGAGGCAGATCGGCAACGCCCTCGACCGTCCGAGCCAGCTGTCGCTGCCCGCGTCCACACCGTCGTCCGGCGGTGTCTACGCGCCGACGCTGCGCCACCACGACGGCCGGTTCTGGCTGATCACGACGAACGTCGCGCCCGGCGGCGGCGCCATGATCTTCACCGCGGTCGAGGCCGCCGGCCCGTGGTCCGAACCGATCCGGGTGCCCGGCGTGGGCATCGACCCCGACCTGGCCTGGGACGAGCGGGGACACTGCTGGTGCACGTACGCCGGCGTCGAGCAGATCCGGATCGAGCCGGCCACCGGCCGGGTGCTGACCCGGCCCCGCCGCCTGTGGTCCGGCGGCGCCGCCGCGCAGGCACCGGAGGCGCCGCATCTGTACCGCGTCGGCGAGTACTGGTATCTGCTGATCGCCGAGGGCGGAACCGAGCGGGGGCACGCCGTCTCGATCGCCCGGGGCACCGATCCGGAGGGGCCGTTCGAGCCCTGCCCGGCGAACCCGATCCTCAGCCACCGCGGTACGAACCTGCCCGTTCAGAACACCGGCCACGCCGACCTGGTGGAGGGTCCTGACGGATCGTGGTGGATGGTGTTTCTCGGCGTACGGCCGGGTGGTGGCACCCCGGGATGGCACGTGCTGGGGCGCGAAACCTTCCTGGCGCCGGTGACCTGGGTGGACGGCTGGCCCGTCGTCGGTGACCTGGTGTCGCCGACCGCCGTCGAGTCGGTGGTCCGGGACGACTTCGACTCCGCCGCGCTGGCTGTCGAGTGGGTTTCGGTGCGCTCCCGGCCGGCCGGGTCCTGGTCGACCGCCGAACGCCCGGGATGGCTCACCCTCCAGGCCCGCGACCCGTCCCTCGACGAACCCTGCGTCACCTTCGTCGGCCGCCGCCAGCAGCACCCGTCCTGCCGCGTCAGCGCCCTGATCGACACCTCGGCCGGGCGGGGCGGGCTGGCCGTACGGCTCGACGAGCACCACCACTACGAGGTCGAGGCCGGCGACGGCGGCGTCCGGGTGATCGCCCGGATCGGCTCGGTACGGCACACCATGCCCGCCTGGCCGGTGCCCGCCGGACCGGTCCGGCTGCGGATCGACGTCCGCGCCGCCTCCCGCGACGACGGCCACCCCCGCCAGGAGCCCGACACGCTGCACCTGGGCGTCGAGGACGAGGACGGCCATTTCCAGGTCCTCGCCGAACTGGACGGCCGGTACCTGTCCACCGAGGTGGCGGGCGGCTTCACCGGCCGGGTGATCGGCATGTACGCCGCGGCGGGCACCGTCCGCTTCGACTGGTACGAATACGCGCCTGCCCTATCCTGGCGCGATGACGGAAGGAGCGAGGTTGTCGCATCCCGAGCATCCGCGTGACGACCCGGCCAAGCCGGTGACCATCTCCTACATCGCGGAGACCGCCGGCGTGTCCGTGCCCACCGTCTCCAAGGTGATCAACGGCCGGTCCGGTGTCGCCGCGGACACCCGCGCCCGCGTCGAGGCCCTGATCACCCGGTACGGCTACCGCAAGTCGAGCCCGGTCCAGCGCAGCAACATCATGGAGCTCGTCGTCGACGAGATCGAGCACATGTGGGGCGTCGAGATCATCCGAGGCGTGCAGCAGGTGGTGCGCGAACACCGCATCGGGCTGGTGCTCACCGAGTTCGGCCCCGACCGCAACACCATCCGCTACTGGATCGACGACACCATCGCCCGCCGTCCCGAGTGCATCGTGACGGTGGCCCAGCTCTCGGTGAACGAGCAGAACCAGCTGCGCGCCAGGGGCATCCCGTTCGTCGTCCTCGACCCGACCACCGAGCTTCCCGGGGACGTGCCGTTCGTCGGCGCGACCAACTGGAACGGCGGGCGGTCGGCCACCCGCCATCTGCTCTCGCTGGGGCACCGGCGGATCGCGATGATCAGTGGGCCGGGGCATCTGTACTGCCAGGCGCGCCTGGACGGGCACAGTTCCGCGCTGCGGTCGGCGGGTCTGCCGGTTCGAGACGACGATGTGATCTCGGCGCCGCTCACCCAGGAGGGCGGGCACAGTGCGGCGCTGCGCCTGTTGCGGGGTGCCGAGCGGCCCACGGCGATCTTCGCGGGGAACGATCTTCAGGCGGTCGGGGTGTACCAGGCGGCGCGCTCCCTCGGGCTGCGGATCCCCGAGGATCTGAGCGTGGTGGGGTTCGACGACCTGCCGATCGCCGCGATGGTCTCGCCGGCGCTGACGACGGTCCACCAGCCGCTGACGGAGATGGCGATGGCGGCTACCGAGCTGGCGCTTGCTCTGGGGCGGGGTGAGACGACGTCGCAGACCGGGCTCGAGTTGGCCACCCGGCTCGTGGTGCGGGAGAGTACGGCTCGCCCGGGTGGGTAGGGTCGGTGGATGGTCAGCCTCCGATCCGCTGCCGCGGTCGTAACGGTCCTCGCTCTGGCGGGTTGCTCCAACGACCAGCCGGCCGCCTCCGGCGCCCCCGCCACCACCGTGCCGCCCTCGGCCGGAGCGTCGGCGTCGGCCGAGGTGCCTGAGCTGGCCGCCACCACCGTGCGTACCCTGCCCGGCACCGACTCCGCGCCGTTCGACCAGGCCCGCCAGGTCCAGGCGCCGCCCGGCTGGACGATGACCGTGTGGGCGCGGCTGCCCTCCGCCCGGCTGCTCGCCTGGACCCCGGACGGCCGCCTGCTCGTGTCCCGCCCGAAGTTCGGCGACGTGATCGAATTCGTACCCGGTCAGGGCGAAGCCCCACCCACCCAGCGCACCCTGATCAGCGACCTGAACCAGCCGCACGGCCTGGCCTTCAAAGGCGACACCCTGTACGTGGCCGAAAGCGATCAGGTCGACAGCTTCACCTACCGGGCCGGCGCGGTCACGAACAAACGCGTCGTGATCGGCGGGCTCCCCGACGCCAAGAGCCCCGAACTGGGCGGTGCCTACGCCCACGCTTTGAAGAGCGTCGCGGTCGGCGAAGACGGCTCCCTCTACGTCTCCGTCGGCTCCACCGGCAACGTCTCCGCCGAGGACCGCGACGCCACCCCCGAACGCGCCTCCATCCTGCGCGCCCCGGCCGGCGGCGGCACCCCCACGACCTTCGCCCGCGGCGTGCGCAACGGCACCGGGCTGGCCATCGACCCCGACGGGGCGGTGTGGACCGCGGTCAACCACCGGGACAACGTGGCCTATCCCCACGAGGGCTCCGACCAGGGCGAGGTCCTCCAGTGGTACGTGAACGACCACCCGTTCGAGCAGCTCGCACGCCTGACGCCCGGCCGTGATCTGGGCTGGCCGTACTGCAACCCGGACCCGGACCTCGCCCCCGGGGAGCGGGGCTCGCCGCTGAGCTACACCAACCGGCCGTTCGTCCGCGACTTCCAGATGAACCCCGGCGGTGCGAAGCTCGACTGCGCCGCACTGCCCCCGACCGAGCAGGGCATGGGCGCCCACTCGGCGCCGCTCGGCCTGAGCTTCGCCACCGCACCCGGCCTGGCCGGCGGGTACGGCGCCGGCGCCCTCGCCGGCATCCACGGCTCCTGGAACCGCAACCCGCCCCGGCCGCCCGAGGTCTCCTTCTTCGCCTGGCGCGACGGAACCCTCGGCCCCCAGCAGACCCTGCTGACCGGCTTCCAGCTGCCCGACGGCTCCCGGTGGGGCCGGCCCGTGATGGCAGTCCAGGGGCCCGACGACGCCCTCTACGTCTCCGACGACGCGGCCGGCGCCATCTACCGCCTGACCGCACCCTGACCTCCCGCCCTCCGCTCCCCTCCGCTCCCCTCCGCTGCCTGCTTCGCGCCGCCAGGCCTGCCCCGGCTGGCTCTCAGCGGTGCCGCAGGCGCCTCGAGCCACCACTCACGCCCAGCCGGTCGTCTGGGCTGGCGCTGAGGGGGGCTTGTGCGGCTCGGGGACCCCGCTCGCGGCCAGCTGGCTGACTCGGCTGGCGCTGAGGGGTGCTCATTCCGCTGCGGGACCCCGCTCGCGGCCAGCTGGCTGACTCGGCTGGCGCTGAGGGGTGCTCATTCCGCTGGGGGACCCCGCTCGCGGCCAGCTGGCTGACTCGGCTGGCGCTGAGGGGTGCTCATTCCGCTGGGGGACCCCGCTCGCGGCCAGCTGGCTGACTCGGCTGGCGCTGAGGGGTGCTCATTCCGCTGCGGGACCCCGCTCGCGGCCAGCTGGCTGCCTCGGCTGGCGCTGAGGGGGGCTTGTGTCGCTCGGGGACCCCGCTCACGGCCAGCTGGTTGTCTGGGCTGGCGTTCAGGGGGCTTGTCGATGGTGGGCATGTGGGTGCCGTCCCGATAGGTTCCCGGCGGATCACCGACGGGGGAGAATGTGGTTACCACGCGGCGTGATGTGCTTCGGGCCGGGGCTGGCGGCGGCGGAGTGGGACTGCTCAATCAGGTGGGTGGCGGCAGCGCTCAGGCGGTCGAGAGCGCTCAGGCGGCTGTCAACCCTGTGGTGGCCGGGGACACGTCGGACGTGGAGATCGATGGGGTGTACGTCTACAACGTGAAGTGGTGGCACGCGATCGAGCTCAACGCGGTGCACACGGCGACGGTGTCCGGCTGTCACCTGCTGGGCTGGGTGGAGGACCCCACGGTGGGGCTGTGGCACGGCGAGGCGATCCAGCTCGATGTGGCCTCCAGCGGCACCACCTGGAAAGGCGCGGCCGACAACACGCCGTGTGCGAACATCCGGCTGGTCGACGACGAGTGCGACACGTCGGGCAGCAAGCCGGGCTGGGGTCGCTTCGCCGGGTCGCACACGAGCGTCGCCGGTGCCGTCCACACCGATGTCGCCGTCGAGTTCAACACCGTCGGCAACACGAAGTTCGACGCGATCGGGCCGCAGGACACGCAGCGGCTCTCCGTGCGCGCGAACACCATCACGAACTGCCGGGGCGGTGTCTACCTGAAGGCCGCCCTGAACAGCCTGAACCGGGTGGACATCGTCGACAACGTCATCGGTACGACCGACGCGAGCCGGCCGCTGGTGGCGGTGAACGACGGTACCGGTCAGCACCCGATCACCGACGTCGCGGTGTTCGCCAACACCGTCTCCGGTCCGGGCGGCTACTGGTACGCCAACGCTTCAGCCCGGACCGGCCACACCCTGCAGGGTCAGACGCAGGGCGGCGTGTAGCGGTCGACGCGCAGACCGCGGAACTCCAGCTCGTTCGCGGTCTTGCCGACGAAGACCAGACCGCGGGCCTCGCTGATGGCGGATTCGAAGGAGTGGGCGGGCGCGCCGAGCTCCGGCACGGCGGCCCAGGCCTGCGGGCGGAGGCTGAAGAACCGGGACACCGTACGCCCATGAGTGGACGGGATCCGGGTGGCCCACTGGGCGCCACCGCTCCAGTGGGATGCCGGGCGCAGCTGCACCCACAGGTCGTCGGTGGCGCTGTAGGTGAGCCGGAAGCCGGCTGACCGCGACAGATCAGCCTGGGCCTCGAACTGGTTGGCCAGCCAGACGACCGCCACGTGCCACTCGGCGTTCACAAAGCTGATCTTGGCGGTGTAGCGGGAGTTTCCGCCGGCGGCCGCGGGCAGGCTGCCGGTGGGCGGCGCGGGCCGGTTGCGGCCTGCGGGGACGAGGAGGCTGCCGGTGGCCGGGACCGTGGTGCCCTCGCCGCTGGCCAGCCACTGCTGCAGCCGGTCGATCGACGGCGTCGCGCACTCGTGAGGATGGCCGTGAGAAGCGGGATGGCCATGAG
The DNA here is from genome assembly GCF_042666575.1 of Actinoplanes sp. GCM10030250. Lineage (NCBI taxonomy): Bacteria > Bacillati > Actinomycetota > Actinomycetes > Micromonosporales > Micromonosporaceae > Actinoplanes > Actinoplanes sp. GCM10030250. Next base: position 112,806 of record NZ_JBHTDO010000021.1, read on the forward strand.
CAACCGCCGCGCCGGGTGAGGCCGCCAGCATGGCGAGCGAGAGTGCCACCGCGAGCGTCGGCTTCCGCATGGACCGTACCCCCAAGATTTTGATCAGTAAGTGTTGTTAAGAGTTACCGGATCAACGCGGGGCAGTCAAGTGCATCGATATTCGGTCGTGAGGGATGGGAGGTGCCACCCGGATGGGCGGTATCGGCGCCTTCGGCCGACGGCGACCGGCGGAGACGGCCAACCTGTGCTGGTGCTGTACAAACTGCCGGGCCGGCTGTCCCGTCCCCGCGTCGTTCACCGCCGTAGCGTCTCCATCATCCGGACGCCTGCCCGCGCCGGCCGGGCTCGGCGGGTGCAGATCTGGTCCCAGGTCAGCCAGTCGATCGCCGCCGTGATTGCCCTGATCCTGGCGATCCCCGGTGTGCTGTTCGCCATGAAGACCTACCGCGACCAGCAGAAACTGAACCGCGACCAGCTGGTGATCAACCGGATGGTGGTGGACCGTTACGAACGCCGGTACGCCTCCCGGGTGTCCTTCTGGGACTCCGGGCCCTACCTCGACAAGCCGGATGCCTACTTCCACGTGACGCTGGTGACGATCCGGAACATGGCACCGTCGCCGATCACCGATGTCGTGATGGCCGGCGCCCCGAGCATCCGCGGCGATCTCCCCGCGCCGGTGGACGGCCGAGCCGCCTACCAGCCGCTGGTCCACCTGAAGACCATCGCACCGTGCCAGGAGGTGGAGGTCTGGGTGGAGAAAGGGGACCTGTACCACGCCTGGACGGACCTGCTGGGACGTCCCGTCGCCATGTCCGACGTACCCACCTGGACGAGCGCCCGGATGTACTTCATCGTCGCGGGCACCGACTGGGAGGCGACCGACCGTTCGCTGACGCCGGTCTCCGCGCGGGTCGGCGATGTCGCCGAGGCCCGGATGGGCCGGGAGATCGCGTTCAGGTCGACTCCGATCGAGGACTGCGGCGAGGGCGGCTGAGGAACGGCGTCAGTGGCGTCGCCATTGGAGCATCGCCGCGGTGGCGTCGTCGCGCAGCTCGCCCTGCTCGTAGGAGACGATGGTGTGGATCAGGCGGCGCATCGTCTCGGGGGCCGGGGTGCCCCGGCCCAGCGAGTCCAGCATGAAATCGCTGAGCTGCTCCACACCGAACAGCTCGCCCGACGCGTCCCGCGCTTCGGTGATCCCGTCGGTGTAGAGGACCAGCGCGTCGCCGGGCTCCAGCTGCTGTTCGACCACCTCCGGCGGCCGGGGGAGCATGTGCCCGAGGCCGAGCGGCAGCGTGTTGGGTGTCGGCAGCTGGGGCAGGGTCTGCCCGTCGCGCAGGAACAGCTCGGCGGGATGACCGGCGCTGATCCGCCGGTAGGAGCCGGAGGCCATGTCCAGCTCGCCCATCAGCGCCGTGACGAACGCGCCCGGGTACTGCGCGCGGATCCACTTGTCGATCGACCGGCACGTGTCGGCCAGGGAGAGCCCGGACCGGCGGGCGTTGCGGTACGTGTTCAGCGTCAGCGTGGTCAGGGCGCTGGCGCTGATCCCGTGGCCCACCGTGTCGAAGAGCGCCACGTGCAGGGTGTCACCGTTGGCCGCGTAGTCGAAGGCGTCACCGCCGACCTCGTAGCAGGGCTCCAGCACCGCCGTGACCATGGTCCCGTCGACAGCGAACGTGAGCGGCGGCAGCTGGTTCCAGATGATCTCGGCGGCCAGCTGCATGGGCATCCGCCGGCGGGTGTGCTCGACGGCGTCGCCGTAGAAGCGCCGGCTGGCGATCAACTCGGCGACCAGGGCGGCGATGATCTCCAGGTCGTGCCGGGTCGCCTCGGCCGGATACGCCGTGAACCGGAACTCCAGGACGCCGAGCCGTTCGGCCCCGTGCAGCAGCGGCAACCAGAGGAAACCGTCCTCCCACTGCTGCTCGGCCGTCGTGAAGGCCCGGCCGGCGGGCGTGTCCTCCACGGTCCGCACGGTCACGGTGCCCAGGGGGGTGCCGCGCAGCGGGTGCAGCGCCTCCTGCCCGTAGTCGACGAGCAGCACGACAGCGGCGTCCGCGCCGAGCAGCGGCGCGGCCTCCGCCAGCACCACCGGCAGGTCCTCAGCCCGGCCGCGGTGCCGCAGATCCATGAGCCGCCGAACGGCCTCCATTGACGCGAGCATCAGCCCCATCTTCCAGCCTGGTGGGCGGAGGCGCATCAGCGCCCCGCCCTCACTTGGGGAGATGGTGCCCCTGGCACGGCCGGCGTAATCGGCGACTCACTCCCGGATGTCCGCGTCCACCCCGGCGACCGTCGTCATCCCATGATCATGCCTGGCCGCCCGCCGGGCTGCCGTAGCGACCGGATCACCTCCTGCCGGGTCGTGTCGCCGGCGCCGCACCAGCACACGTTGCAGGCGAGCAGACCGTTCAGCCGCTCAGGGTCGGCGGCCATCGCGGGGTCCTGCTCCAGCGCCGCCGCCGCGAGCATCACGTAGCCAGGGACACAGAAACCACACCGTGCGGCGCCAGGTGCCGGGATGGCTGCGCGCAGAGGGTGGTCAGGAGCCAACCCCTCTACGGTACGGACCTGAGCACTTTGACATTGGACAGCCAGCATGAGGCAGGACCGGACCGCGTCACCGTCGACGATCACGGTGCACGCGCCGCAGGTGCCATCCGTGCAACCGAGGTGGACACTGTGCAGCCCGCAGTCGTCCCGGAGGGCGTCCGCCAGCGGCCGGTGCGGCTCCACCTCGAGATCCCGCGGCGTCCCGTTGATCGTCAGCGTCACCCGCACGTGGCCACTCACATCCTCTCCCGGACCTGCGACAGCGCCCGGCGGGTCTGGAGCCGGACGGCCCGTTGCCGGGCTTTCAGGTCCGCCTCGGCGCAACCGGGGAACGGGGCGTCCATCATCGCGGCGGCATCGGCGGCGGCGAGGATCGCGGCGTCGCAGAACGTGCTGCCGACCAGGATGTTCTCCGCGGCGCGGGCCCGCACCGGACACGGCCCGGCGTTGACCAGGCCGATCCTTGCCGCGGTGATCAGCCCGCCGGTCACGGTGATCGCCGCCATCGCTGCCGCCTGCGGGTAGATCGAGGTGCGCCGGTCCTCGGCATATCCGGTGTAGGTGCCCGCCGGCAGCGTCGGCAGTCGCGCTTCGATCAACAGCTCGTCGGGGCGGCGCGCGGTCGTGTAGGGCCCGGTGAAGAAGGATTCCGCGGAGACCGTACGGCTGCCCTGCGACCCGGCCAGAACGAGCCGTGCACCCAGGGTCACCGCCATCGCGGGCCACTCGGCCGCCGGATGGGCGTACGCGAAACTGCCCAGCATCGTCCCCCGCGCCCGGATCGGCGGATGGCCGATGTGCCGGACCACGACGCGCAGCAGATCACCCAGCGCGCCTCCCACCGCTTCCGACTCGAAGGTCCGGTGCCGGACCAGGGCTCCCACCCGGAGCGATCCGTCCTCCTCGACCAGGGTGTCGAGTCCCGCCACCCGGTTGATGTCGACCACCCGGCGGTGCGCCGCGTCCTGTTTGGTCACGTCGAGAACCAGGCTCTGCCCTCCGGCGAGCACCGAGGCCTCGCCGTCGGCCAGTTCGGCCAGCACTTCGTCGACACTGCTCGCGGCGAGGTACTCGAAGGCCGCAGTCTTCATGGGCAACGCCCTCCAGGGAATCAGCACTGTCCATCTCTTCTCGGACGCAGCGTTCACAATCCTGGCCAAGTTATGCCTGCTTCGTAAGATCTCACCCCATCGGATTACTCGGCGAAGGCCGGTGGCGGGTGTGTGCGGGCGCATCGTGTGCGCCGGCTCCGGTGCGGGCCTACCGGCTCGGCGGGCCGGCTTCTAGGTTGGAGGGCGCCATGCAGAAGTCGCGATCCAGCCTCGGAACCCTGCTGCACCACGTCCACGTCAGCGGGCCCCTCTCCCGCGCCGAACTCGCCGCGCGGATGGGGGTCAACCGCAGCACGATCCTGGCGCTGACCTCGGATCTGGCCGGTGCGGGCCTGGTCCGGGAGGAGCGGCCGGTCGGCACGCTCGGTGCGGGCCGGCCGTCGCTGGTGGTCCGGCCGGAGTCCGAGCGGATCTGCGTGCTGGCGTTCGACATCGCGGTCGACCGGCTCACCGCCGCCCGGGTCGGGCTCGGCGGGCCGGTGCTGGACCGCCGGGAGGCGGCTCGGCCCCGCGCGGGAGTCGATCTGGAGACCGTGATCGGCAAGCTCGCCGTCCTCGGCCGGGAGCTTGTCGACACGGCACCACCCGGTACGACCTGGGTGGGTATCGGGGCGTCCTACTGCGGAATGATCCGGCCGGGCGACGGCATGGTGCGGTACGGGCCCGAGCTGGGCTGGGTGGATCAGGCGTTCGGCGCCGAACTGGAGCGGGCCCTCGGCATGGGTCTGCCGGTCGCCGTCGGTAACGAGGCACATCTGGGTGCGATGGCCGAGTACGCCCGCGGAGCCGGTGCCGGCTTCCCCAACCTGATCTACCTGCACGGCGACGTCGGTGTGGGCGGCGGCATCCTGGTCGGCGGTGAGCTGCTCGGCGGTGAGGGCGGCTACGGCTGCGAGGTCGGGCACATGCTCGTCAACCCGTTCGGCGGGCGGCCCTGCCTGTGCGGGTCGCGGGGTTGCCTGGAGGCCGAGACCGGTGAATACGCGCTGCTCGCCGAGGCCGGCCGGACGGGCCTGGTCGGGCGCGACGCCGGAGGGGCCGGCCTGATCGGGCGCGACGCCGTGCGGGCGGTGGCCGAGGACGCCGCCGGGGGAGATCCGGCTGCGGTTCGAGCGGTCGCCACGATCGGTGACTGGCTCGGCATCGGTGTCGCCAACCTGATCAACCTGTTCAACCCGGGCGTGGTGATCTTCGGCGGGATGCTGCGGGACCTCTACGGTGCGGCAGCGCCGCAGATTGCCGCCCGGATCGCCCAGCACGCGATGCCGGTCTCGCGGGAGCGGGTCGAGTTGCGGCTCTCCGGTCTCGCCGACGACACCACCCTCATCGGCGCCGCTGAGCTGGGCTTCGCCGCGCTTCTCGCCGACCCCCTGGCTTTTCCTTGCTCGCGTACGTAATACTCGTCCACGGGTAACCGTCGACGAGCACGCGGGGGAGGGTGCATGGCGAAGCGGCGCAAGGTCGGCAACCTGCTCGGGCTGCACCTCATGGCGACGCTGTCCATGCAGGACATGCACCCGTACGAGATGGCCGCCCAGCTGCGGGCCTTCGGCAAGGACCAGGACATCAAGATCCAGTGGGGTTCGCTCTACACGGTCGTGCAGAACCTGGAGAAGCACGGTTTCATCGAAGCGGCGGAGACGGTCCGGGAAGGCCGCCGGCCCGAGCGCACGGTGTACCGGCTGACCGACGCCGGCCGGCACGAGATGACCGACTGGGTGCGTGAGCTGGTCGGCGAGCCCGACCGGGAGTACCCGAAACTGCGCGCCGCTCTCTCCGTCGTCGGCGTGCTCGCGCCGGACGAGGTGATCGAGCTGCTGGACCAGCGCCTCGGCATCCTCACCGTGGAGAACGAGGCGGCCCGCGCCGGCCTGCGCGCCGCCGGTCACGAGGTGCCGCGGCTGTTCCTGATCGAGGCGGAGTACGCGCTGGCGATCCGTGAGGCCGAGGCCACCTGGGTCGGCGGGCTGCTCGGCGAACTGCGCTCGGGATCGATGGCCGGGCTCAGCGCCTGGCGGCGATCCCACGAGACCGGCGAATTCGCCGGCCTCGCCGACTTCCTGAAGGAGGAACCACAGCCTTAGGGACAGCACAGCCCTGGACCAGGGAAAAGAGCCCCGGCCGGTGCGGGAACACCGGCCGGGGCCGAAAACCTCAACCACCGACCGCGGGAACGGTCCGGTATCCGAGGCGTGTAGCAGCAACAAGGATATCCGGACACGGCCCGTGGAGATCTGGAGAGATCACCATGAGTGCTGCCGTGACGGCAGACGACCTGCACAAGTCCTATCCCGGCGGGGTCCGGGCCCTCGACGGGCTCGCCCTCGACGTACTGCCCGGTGAGGTGTTCGGCCTGCTCGGGCCGAACGGCGCCGGCAAGTCCACCACGGTGAAGATCCTCACCACACTGGCCCGGCCGGACTCGGGCCGCGCGACAGTGGCGGGCCACGATGTGCTGCGGCACCCCGACCGGGTGCGGCGCGAGATCGGCGTGGTGGCGCAGCGCTCCGCGCTGGACCCGATGGCGAGCGGCCGCGAGAACCTCACGCTTCAGGGAAGGCTTTTCGGCGTACGGTCGACAGCGCTCCGCCACCGGGTGAGCGAACTGCTGGAGCGCTTCGACCTGACCGGCGCCGCCGATCGGGTGGTACGCGGCTGGTCCGGCGGCATGCAGCGCCGGCTCGACGTGGCGCTCGCTCTCGTACACCGGCCGGGTGTGCTCTTCCTCGACGAGCCGACCACCGGGCTCGACCCGGAGGGCCGCGCCGCGATGTGGACCGAGATCGGCCGCCTGGCCGAGGACGAGTCGATGGCCATCCTGCTCACCACCCATTATCTGGACGAGGCGGACCGGCTGGCGTCGCGGCTCGCGATCGTGGACGGCGGGCGGGTCGTGGCGGAGGGGACTCCCGAGAAGTTGAAGGGAGAATTGCGCGGGGACGCCGTACACCTCGAATTGAGGTCGCCACCTGATCAGCCGCAGGCGCGGCAGGCGATCGAGCGAGTGCCGGGCCTGCGTGATGTGGCCCTGGAAGGGCTGCGGTTGAGTGCGCGTGCCGACGACGGTGCGGCGGCTGTCCCGGCGGCGCTGGCCGCGCTCGAATCGGCGGGCATCGGCGTGGCGACCGTGACCGTCGCCCGGCCCTCACTCGACGATGTTTATCTGCGGCACGCGGGAAGGCGGTTCGCGGCATGACAACGCTTGTCTCGCACACCTGGTGGATGACGAACCGGCGGCTGAAGGTGCTCGCCAAGCAACCCGCGTTCATCGTGATCATGCTGGTGCAGCCGGCGATCTGGCTGTTCCTGTTCGGCAACCTGTTCCGCCGGGTGGTGGAGCTGCCGGGGTTCGGTGCCGGCGACTACCTCGACTTCATCGTGCCCGGCGTCGTGGTGATGACGGCGGTGTCGTCGAACATGTGGGCCGGCATGGGCATCCTCGAGGAGATCGAACGCGGCACCATGAACCGGCTGCTCACCACGCCGGTGTCCCGCTCCGCGATCATGAACGCCATGGTCGTCGAGCAGGCGATCAGCACTGCCGTCCAGGTGGTGGCGATCATCCTGCTCGGGCTGATCGCGGGCGCACGCTATCCGGGTGGGGCTGTTGGGCTGGTCGTGATGCTGGTGGCGGCTCTGCTGCTGGGGACGATCTTCAGCGCGTTCTCGAACACGGTCGGGATGCTGGTCCGCCAGCGGGAGACGATCATCGGGATCAACACACTGCTGTTGCTGCCGCTGACGTTCCTGTCGTCGGCGTTCATGGCGGAGTCGCTGATGCCGTCCTGGATGCGGGCGATCGCCGACGCCAATCCGGTTAACTGGGCACTGGACGCCATCCGCTCGGCGATGTCCGCCGAGCCGGACTGGGCGCTGGTCGCCGGCCGGTGCGGGTGGCTGCTGGCGGCGGCGGTCGTGATGGTGATGCTGTCGACCCGGACGTTCCGGGCATACCAGAAGTCGGTGTGATGTGGGGTCCGGGCGGCCGCGCTGCTGCCCGGACCTCCCGTTCCGCGCGGGTCTGCCCGCACCGGCTGGCGTCCAGTGCTGTTTCGGGGCGGCGGGGAGCTAGGAGTCTTCGCGGAATTCGGTGGGGGAGGGGGTGGAGGTTTCGCGGGCGCGTAGCTCGACCCGGCGGATCTTGCCGGAGATGGTCTTGGGGAGGTCGGTGAACTCGATGCGGCGGATGCGCTTGTAGGGCGCCAGGTTCTCCCGGCAGTGCCGCAGAATCGACCGGGCCGTCTCCGCGGTCGGCGGCCAGCCCTCGGCCAGGACCACGTACGCCTTGGGCACCGCCAGCCGCAGCGGGTCCGGCGCGGGCACCACCGCGGCCTCGGCCACCGCCTCGTGTTCGATCAGGACGCTCTCCAGTTCGAACGGCGAGATCCGGTAGTCGGAGGCCTTGAACACGTCGTCGGTGCGCCCGACGTAGGTGATGTAGCCGTCGGCGTCGCGGGAGCCGATGTCGCCGGTGTGGTAGTAGCCGTCGGCGGTGGCTGAGGCGTTGCGGCCGGGATCGCCGTGGTAGCCGACCATCAGGCCGAGGGGCCGTTCGGTCAGGTCCAGGCAGATCTCGCCCTCGTCGGCGGGTTCGCCGGTCGCCGGGTCGACGAGCACCACCGTGTAGCCGGGGGTCGGACGGCCCATCGAGCCCGGCTTCACGGGCTGGCCGGGGGTGTTGGCGATCTGCACGGTGGTCTCGGTCTGCCCGAACCCGTCGCGCACGGTTACGCCCCACGCCCGCTGAACCTGCTCGATCACCTCGGGGTTGAGCGGCTCACCGGCGCCGACGACGATCTCCGGCGGGGTACGCAGGCGGGTGAGATCGGTCTGGACGAGCATCCTCCACACCGTCGGCGGCGCGCAGAAGCTGGTGACGCCGCAGCGCTGCATCTGTGCGAGCAGGGCCTCCGCGTCGAAACGTGTGTAGTTGTAGATGAAGACGCAGGCCAGGGCGTTCCACGGGGCAAAGACGTTGCTCCACGCGTGTTTGGCCCAGCCGGGAGACGAGATGTTGAGGTGTATGTCGCCGGGGCGCAGGCCGATCCAGTACATGGTCGAGAGGTGGCCCACCGGATAGGAGGCGTGGGTGTGCTCGACCAGTTTCGGCAGGGCGGTGGTGCCGGACGTGAAGTAGAGCAGCATCGGATCGGCCGCCCGGGTGTCACCGTCGGGGGTGAGGGACGGGTCGTTGGCGTAGGCGTCCGCGTACGGAAGCCAGCCTTTGATCGGCTCTCCCACCGCGACCCTGGTGTATTCGCCCTCCACGGCGGCGAACTTGGCGGTGTCGGCCGAACCGGCGATGACGTGGCCCGCCTGACCGCGGTCGAGGCGATCGCGCAGGTCAGCGGGGCCGAGCAGGGGCGTCGCGGGGATGACGACGGCGCCGAGCTTCATCGCGGCGAGCAGGCACTCCCAGAGCTCGACCTGGTTGCCGAGCATCAGGATGATCCGGTGGCCGCGCCGCACGCCCCGGGCACGAAGCCAGTTCGCCACCCGGTTGGAACGCTCTGACATCTCGGCGAACGTGTAGCGCTGCTCGGAGCCGTCCTCCTCGACGATCCACAGCGCAGGCCGCGTGCCCGCCTCGCCGGCCGCCTCCGCGTCGAACCAGTCGACGGCCCAGTTGAAGCTGTCGAGATCCGGCCAGCGGAAGTCGCGATACGCGGTGTCGTAGTCGTCGCGGTGTGCCAGGAGGAACTCGCGGGCCTGCCGGAACGCGCTCATGTCTGGAAACTACTCGCCCCGGAAGATCGGCGCCCGCCGCTCGAGGCTCGCCGCGATACCCTCGGCGCTGTCCTTCGTCGCCCACAGCACCTTCTGCTCGGCCAGCTCGTGCTCCAGGGCTTCGCGGACCCGGGCCGCCAGATCGGCGCGCAGCGTCGCGCGAATCGAGCGGACCGCCAGCGGCGCCGCCGCCGCGATCTCCAGGGCCAGGTCGCGGGTGGTCCGGCGGAGTTCGCCCGGTGCGGCCAGCCGGTCGGCAAGACCCAGCTGTACGGCCTCCGCGCCACCCACTCGACGCCCGGTGAGCAGCATCCCGGCCGCCGCCTGCCGCCCGATGAGTTCGGGCAGCGTCACGCTGAGACCGAACCCCTGGTGGAAGCCGAGTCGCGCGAAGTTCGCCACGAACCGGCTGGACGCCTCGGCGACGCGGAAATCCGCGGCGCAGGCCAGGCCGAGACCTCCGCCGACGGCAGTGCCCTGGACAGCTGCGATCAAGGGGGTACGGACGTCGAAGAGCCGGGCCGCGTTGCGGTAGAGGCGTTCCGCGGCGTCGACGTGGTCCTCGGCGAACTCGCCGCTGCCGAAATCCGCGCCGGCGCAGAAGTGCCTGCCCTCCGAAGCGAGGACGATCACCCGGCACGCGGGGTCGTCGTCGAGCGCGAGGGCGGTGTCCACGATTCGGCCGATGAGCGCCTCGTCGAAGTGGTTGGCCGGTGGCCGCCGCATTTCGAGCAGGGCGACGTGGTCCTCGACGGTGACGGAGAGGTCAGTGCTCACGAACTCCGATTCTCCGCCGGCACTTGCCGCTCGCTGTCATCGGCCCGCTTCGTCTCGGGTATCAGCAGGAGAATCGACAGCACAAGGACGCCACCCAGCGCCACCAGCGTGCCGATCTTGTCGAAGAGCGGGAACACGTCGAGGTGCAGGGCGTGCCAGAGGAAGTGCTCGGCGTTGAAGATCAGCCACGCGCCGCCGGTCATCCGCAGCAGCGCCTGCGTCGGCCTCCGGAGCACCCACACGCTCAGCACGAGCAGCGCCAGGTAGAGCCCGCCGACGTCGCGGATCAGGTGCTCGTTGTACGGGCCGAGCGCGGACACCCAGTGGCGGCCGGGTGCGGGGAAGCCGGTGTAGAAGGAGACGGGGAAGGCCGCCGCCCAGACGCCGACGACAGCGGCCGAGATGGCGAGTACCGCGAGCATGGCCCGCTTGGTTCCGATGGTCATGATCAGTCGACGAGCCGGCCCCACGGTTTGTGACACCGAGTCCGTCACAGCTGGGCGATCGCGGCCCGGAGGAACTCGTCGCGCCGCCGGGTGGCGTGAGGGCTGTAGCACTCGGTCGGCGTGTTGAGCGCGGCTACCGCGTCCCAGTAGGCGATGTTGCTAGCCCGGGCGCCGGCGGCGCGCTCCCAGCCCGCCAGTACGTGCACCGGGGCGTAGTCGTCGTACCGAATCGCGACCTGTTTGCGGAGTTCACCGAGGTCCACGCCGGGATCGCCCACGCCGGCGGTCTTCCAGTCGATCAGGGCGTGAACGTCTGCGCCGGCAAGCAGCGTGTTGCCGGGCCACACGTCGCCGTGCAGGAAGACGGCCGGCCCGCCGGGCGCCCGGACTGCCCGAACCCGTTCGTCGGCAAGCCGGAGCAGCGCGGTCGTGGGCATCCGGCCGGCCCGGCGGTCCCCGGCGAAGTCGTCGACCGCGATCGGGCGGGGCCGCAACGGGAGCCGCGGTTGCGGGTCGAGGGCGATCGCGTGGACCCGGGCGATCGCGGCGCCCGCCGTTCGGAGCAGCTGGAGTGACGGCGTGGCCGGCCACGTGCTCGTCCCGGGCACCACGGTCTCCAGGCTCGCCGCCGGCGCGGCCGCGAGGAGACGGGGAGCGGGCAGGCCGTGCCGCTCGGCGACGGCGAGTGCCGCCACGTTGGTCGCGATCTGATCGGCCGTGATCCGGCTGCTCGGTGAGCGCAGAACCGCCGAGGATGCCGACCCGTCGGATGCAATTAGGTCGATCCACCACGGGCTTTCGCCGCCGTGCAGAGAACGAACGGCACTGACTCTCATCCGGCTGCCCAGCTGTGACTCCAGCCAGGCGAACACTTCATCTTTCCCGCACCGGACGACTTTGAACCGGCGCGGGGAGACTGTCAAGAGCTCCGCGCAAATGCGTTGCCGCTCGGGGCGGTGATCCCTACCGTAGTTAGTACACAGTTAGTACACGCGGTTGTAGCTCAGCGGGTAGAGCGCCACCTCGCCATGGTGGAGGCCGCCGGTTCGATCCCGGCCGGCCGCTCGTTTTCCATTCCTCACCCACCCCGTTTCCATTCCTTACTCACCCCACAGTGGCCGCCCGCGATGGCGGCCACGACCAGCGCCCATGCCGTTCTCGGCTGCGCTGGGGCCCGGCCGGCGAGGCAGTCTCACCCTCGTCGGCCCGGCGATGCGGGCTGGTGCAATCCGGCAGCACACCCGGCTCTGAACCGGGAGGTTGGAGGTTCGAATCCTCCGCCCGCAGCGTCGACCTTGAATCTTGGACAAATGGGCCGGTCATAGGCGGTTCAGATGTCCAAGATTGCTTCGATGGCGCGGTGGACGAAAGGTAGAGTCGCCCGGTTTTCACCCGGGACATGTGCGGGTTCGAGTCCCGTCCGCGCTGCTCGATCCGATGTGGCGCCGACGGCTGTTGACCGTTCAGGTCCCGGAGCGATGGGGGTGCGGAGCTGTGGGACTCAGTCAACCACGTGGCCGTCGCGCAGGGTGAGGTGTGAGCCGGTGAAGCGCGACCTGATCCGGCGGTCGTGGGTGACGACGACCAGGGCGCCCGGGTAACTCGTCAGGGCCTGCTCCAGCTCCTCGACGAGGGCGGGCGACAGGTGGTTCGTGGGCTCGTCCAGCAGCAGCAGATCGACGGGCTCGCTGACCAGCCGGGCGAGTTCGATGCGGCGCCGCTGACCGTAGGACATCTCGCCCACGCGCAGGCCCAGGTCGGCGGGCCGGAACAGGCCGAGGGCGAGCAGTGTCCCGGCGTGCTCCTCGGGATCGCCGTCACGTCCCTGCGCGAACGCCTCCAGGGCGGTCCGGCCGGGCGGCCACGGCGATTCCTGCTGCCGCAACTGGCCCACCCGCCCGGTGACCAGCACCGATCCGCTGTCCGGTCGCAGCTCGCCGGACAGCACCCGCATCAGCGTCGTCTTGCCCGCGCCGTTGGGACCGGTCACCAGCAGCCGTTCGCCCGCTTCGATTCGCAGGGACGGGACGTGCAGCCGTTGCGCGACCCGTACGCCGGTGATCTCCGCAGCCACGGCGGGCGGGGTCTCGGTGCCGGTCGTGGTGAGGTGCGCGGACAGGACGAGCGGGACCGGTGGCGGTGCGACGGGGTGGGCGGTCAGCCGTTCGACCCGTTCCTTGGCGTTGCGGATCCGGACCATGGCGCCGTGGCCACGTCCGCGGGCACGGAACCCGCCGTGCCCGAAAACGCTCAGCGGCACCTTGCGCGGGATCGCGTCCAGCCGCGCCACGTTGGTCTCCGCGAGAAGCCGGTTGCGCGCGAGTTCGGCCTGCCACTGCTGGTACTCCTCGATCCGCCCGCGGCGCTCCGCGGCCTTGGCGGTGAGGTAGCCGTCGTAGCCGTTGCCGTAGCGGGACACCTTGCCGGCGTCGATCTCCAGGATCGTGGTGGTGAGCCGCTCCAGGAACACGCGGTCGTGGGTGACCGCGACCACCGTGCCGGTGTGGCCGATCAAATGCGCCTCCAGCCACGCGACCGCCTGATCGTCCAGGTCGTTCGTGGGCTCGTCCAGGAGCAGCAGTTCCGGCTGTGACGCCAGCGTGGCCGCCAGTGCCAGCCGGGACCGCTCACCGCCGGACATCGTGCCGAGCCGCCGGCCGGGGTCGAGGTGCGGCAGCCCGAGCCCGTGGAGGGCGATGCCGACCCGCAGGTCGGCCTCGTACCCGCCGCGGGCCTCGTACTGTTCGGTCAACGCCGCGTAGGCCGCCCGGGCCGCGCCGGAGCTCAAGTCTGTTTCCGCCTGCCGGATCCGCGCCTCCAGCCGGCGCAGGCCGGCCAGGGCCAGGTCGATCGCGGCGGCCACGGTGGCGTCCGGTGGCAGCTGCAACGTCTGCGGCAGGTGACCGGCGCCGGCGGGTGCGGTGACCGTCACCTCGCCGTCGTCGGCCCGCTCCTGCCCGGCGATGAGCCGCAGCAGCGTGGACTTGCCCGAGCCGTTGTCGCCGACCACACCGACCTTCTCGCCCGGCTTCACGGTGAACGACACCTGGTCGAGCACGACCCGGTCGCTGTAGCGCTTGGTGACGTGGTCGAAGGTGAGCTGGGAGATGTCCATGCACCCAGCGTCCGGCGTGGCCCGGGTCCGGATCAACGACAGCCTGCGCAACGAACCATTAGCCACAGGTGATCGCCGGGCGGACTTCAGTGCGCCAGGTCGGCACCGAATCGGGCCCGGACCGCGGGGATCACCTCGGTGGCGAACAGGTCCAGCTGGGTGCGTGGTGAGGCCGCGGGCCAGAAGATGTACGTGTCGAAGCCCAGCCGCTCGGACCAGCCGGCCAGGGTGTCGGCCCACAGTTCGGCGTCACCGGCCAGCCCGGGCCCCTCGCTGTCGGCGCCGATCGTCCCGATGACGTTGTAGATGCGGCGGATCGACGCCGGGTCGCGTCCCGCCTTCAGGGCCGCCTCGTCGATGATCCGCCGCTTGGCCGGCACCTCGTCGGGGCGGACGTAGATGTTGAGCGGGGAGACCCACCCGTCGGCGACCCGCCCGGTGACGGCCAGCATGCGCGGACCCTGCGCGCCGAGCCAGACCGGAACCGGCTCGTCCGGCGCCGGCCCGGCCTGGTAGCCCTCGATCCGGTGCTGCCGCCCGTCGAACTGGACGACGTCGCCGGCCAGGGCCGGCCCCAGGATCCGCAGCGCCTCCTCGGTGTAGGTGACCACGTCGGCGTTGCCGCGGCGGACCCCGCCCATCGCCGCGACCCCGCCGGCGAACGCGCCGCCGCCGACACCGAGCGCCAGCCGCCCGCCGTGCAGGCGGCTGAACGTGGTGGCCGCCTTCGCCAGCATCGCCGGTGGCCGCAGCTGGAGATCGGCGACGTCCGGCAGCATCGTGATCCGGCTCGTCTGCCCCGCCAGGTAGGTCAGCCACGTCCACGAGTCGAGGTGTTGTGGCTGGTAGGGGTGGTCCTGCACGGCGAGGTAGTCCAGGCCCGCCTCGTCGGCGGCCTGTGCCAGCCGGACGTTGTCGCTGTGGCGGGCGGCCCCGGGATCGATGCTGATCCCGAACCGGAGCGGGTGAGGTGTGCCGATCATGACGATAAAGATCGGGGTTGCCGGCGATTTGGACAAGAGGCTGATTTACACGTGGGCCGTTTCGGCGAGCCACGGTGCCGTCGCGGCCGACGTTTCCGCGGCGGTCAGCATGGTGTCGCTGGCCCAGGCCACGTAGCCGTCGGGGCGGATCAGGACCATCGAGGCGCCGGGCAGAGCGGGGCAGTGGACCGAGTGGACCGCCTGAGAGCCGCCCGGGTCGAAGGGCTCGCGGGTGGCCAGGAGGAACCGGCCGTCGCGCAGGTGCTCGAAGAGCCGTGTGCCGGAGCAGTCGGCGTCGGGCATCCGGCGGCCGGTCAGGGCGTGGTCGTGGCGGGTACGGGCCGGATAGGCGATGCCGATGCCGCTGATCCGCTCGGCCATCACCAGGCGGGTGCGGTGGAACCTCAGGACCGTACGGATGACCTGTGCTTGAAGTGAGTTGCGCAGCGTGGACCGGCCGAGCACGAGCCGGTTGAAGGTGTCCGTCAGCCTCAGCACCTGCTCGCCCACCGGGTGCCGTTCACCCTGGTAGCTGTCGAGCAGCCACGGGGCGGCGGTGCCGTGGACGGCGGCGGCGAGCTTCCAGCCGAGGTTCATCGCGTCCTGGATGCCGGTGTTCATGCCCTGCCCGCCGAGCGGGGAGTGCACGTGCGCGGCGTCGCCGGCCAGGAACACCCGGCCCACCCGGTAGCGGGCGGCCTGGCGGCGCTCGCTGAGGAAGCGGGTGCTCCAGCGCGGTTCGCCCATGCCGAGGTCGCTTCCGGCGATCCGGCGGAAGGCGTCGCGCATCTCGGCGTACGTCACCGGCTCCTTCAGCGGGACCTGGTCACGGCCGCGGTCCCAGGCGATGACACGGAACCAGCCGTCACCGAACGGTACGGAGATGACCGCCCCCTCGGTGCTGGTCCGGGCGAACATCGCCTCCTCGGGCGGTTCGGCCAGGCGCACGTCGGCGAGCAGGATGTGCGTCTCGTACTGCTTGCCCTCGAAGTCGACGCCGATCAGGCCGCGGACGGCACTGTGCGCGCCGTCGCAGCCGACCACGTACCGGGCCCGCTCGGTCGAGGGGTGTGTGCCGCCGAGTTCGAGGGTGACACCGTCGTCGTCCTGGCGCAGGCCGGTCACCTCGGCGCCGCGGACGATCTGCACGCCCAGGCGCTCGGCGCGGGCCCGCAGGACCCGCTCGGTGCCGCTCTGCGGTGCTATGAAGATCATCGGGAAGCGGGTGTCCAGGATGCCCAGGTCGAGGGTGGCTCCGGGAACGGGGGCGACGCTGGGGACGCGTACGCCGTGCAGCAGCACCTCGTCGGCGAGCCCGCGCGAGTCGAGCAGCTCCATGGTGCGGGCGTGCACGGCGAAGGCCCGGGTGATGTTGGGTTCCTCGGCACGCCGTTCCAGGACGCGGCACCGGACACCGGCGAGCGCCAGTTCACAGGCGAGGGCCAGGCCGGTCGGCCCGGCACCGACGACGATCACATCTGCGGAGTTCATCAGGTTCTCCTCTGTCGATTCGATGCCCGCAGCCTGCGCCTTCACCCGGAGCGCTCGAATCAGCGAATTCACCGGTTACGATGCGGGGCATGCTGCACGGCCGGCAGCGGGAGTGCGCCCTCGTCGACGAGATGCTGGCTTCGGCCGGCCGTCGGCGCAGCGGTGTGCTGGTGGTGCGCGGCGAGGCCGGCATCGGCAAGTCCGCCCTGCTCGGCTACGCCGCGGAGCACGCCGGTGACATGCGCGTCCTGCGGGGCACCGGCATCGAGTCCGAGTCGGAGTTCGGTTTCGCGGCGGTGCACCAGCTCCTGCGCCCGGTCGGCGACCTGTTCGACGCTGTTCCCGCCCGGCTCGGCGCGGCCCTGCGGGGTGCCTTCGGCACCGGCCCGGCCGGCGGCGAGGACCGGTTCCTCATCTCGCTCGCCGTGCTCAGCGTGCTCGCCGAGGCGGCGGAGGAACGGCCGCTGCTCTGCCTCGTCGACGACGCGCACTGGCTGGACGGCGCCTCGGCCGGAGCGCTCACGTTCGCCGCCCGGCGGCTCGACGCGGAGGGCGTCGTCCTGCTCTTCGCCGCCCGTGACCACTTCGCCGCACCCGGCCTGCCGGAACTCCGCCTGACCGGGCTGGACGCGGAGGCGGCCGGCGCCCTGCTCGCCGAGCGTTCCGGCGTCGGCCTGCCCGCCGGAGTCCGCGACAGCCTGGTGGCCAGCACCGCGGGCAACCCGCTCGGGCTGCTGGAACTGCCCGAATCCCTCTCGGTGGACCAGCTGGCCGGGCGGGAGCCGCTGCCCGAGCGGCTTCCGGTGAGCGCCGAGGTCGAGCAGGTGTTCCTCGACCGGGTACGCCGCCAGGGCCAGCCGGCACAGACGCTGCTGCTGCTCGCCGCGGCCGAGGACAGCGGTGAGCTCGGTGTGCTCCTGCGGGCCGCGGAGGCCCTGGGCGTGCCCGCCGCCGCCCTCGACGCCGCCGAGAAGGCCGGTCTGGTCCGGGTCGACGGCCGGACGCTGGAGTTCTGCCATCCGCTGGTTCGCACTGCCGTCTACCGCGGAGCGACGTTCTGGCAGCGCCGCGACGCCCGGCACGCGCTCGCGGCGGCCTGCGAAGGCGACGCGGACCGGCGGGCGTGGCACCTGGCCGCGGCGGCGCTCGGACCCGACGAGGCGATCGCCGCGGAGCTGCACCGGTCGGCCGGCCGGGCCCGGCAGCGGGGTGGGCATGCCGCGGCGGCCAGCGCCTACGAACGGTCGGCCACGCTGACGGCCGATCCCGGGCGGCGCGGCGAACGGCTCCTGGACGCGGCCGAGGCCGCCTGGCAGGGCGGCCTGACCGGACGGGCGACGGCCCTGCTTGATCAGGCCCGGCCGCTCACCGGCACGCCGCTGCTGCGGGGACGGGCCGACCACCTCCGTGGCTCGATCGAGGGTACGTGCGGCGAGGTGACTTCCGCGTACGCGATCCTGGTCGGTGGGGCCGAACCGATCGCCCAGATCGACCCGGTCCGGGCCGCGCGGATGCTCACCGAGGCCGGTCAGGCCGCCTGGCTCGCGGGCGACCTGCCCGGCCTGCACCGGGTGGCGCGCCTGCTGTCGACGCTGCCGGTCCCGGACGACGCCGTCCCGCTCAGCGCCCATCTCGTGCTCGGCTTCGACAACCTGCTCAGCGGCGACACCGCCGCCGCCGTCATACACCTGCGCGACGCCGCCGGCCGCGCCGCACACAGCTCCGACCCCCGAGCGCTGATGCTGAGTGCTGCCGGAGCCGTGTTCCTCGGAGACGACGCGGTCGCGATCGGACTGTTCACCGCCGCGGTCGCCCGTACCCGATCCGCCGGTGCCGCCGCGGTCCTGCCCGCGTTGCTCGCGCCGCTGTCGTCGCTGGAGGCCTGGACCGGCCGGTACAGCGCGGCCACGGCGAACGCGACCGAGGGGCTGCGCGTCGCCGTCGAGACCGGCCAGGACAACCCCGCGGCCCATCTGCGCAGCGTCCTGGCCTGGATCGCAGCGGCTCAGGGACAGGAAGAACAGTGCCGGGGGTACGCTGCCGCGGCACACGCCCACGCACTGGGTCACCGCATCGGACCGGCGGCCGGCATCGCCTCGTGGGCCCTGGCCCTGCTGGACCTGGGCGCGGGCCGCCCGGAAAGTGCCGCCGACCGCCTCGAAGCCCTCGCCGCCGCCGGGCCCGGCGAATCCCACCCGGTCGTGCGGGTGTTCTCCGCCGCTGACCTCGTCGAAGCCGCGGTGCGCAGCGACCGGCCGGCCGTGGCGGCCCGCGCGCTGTCGGGCCTCGAATCGTGGGCCGCGACGACCGGATCGGCCTGGGGGCGCGCTCTCGTGGCCCGATGCCATGGTCTGGTGATCGACCCGTCGCATTTCGAGGAGGCGCTGGAACTGCACCGGCACGGCGGGCGGCCGTTCGACGCGGCGCGCACCGCCCTGCTGTACGGCGAGAACCTCCGCAGGCGCCGGCGGCGCAACGACGCCCGGGTGCATCTGCGGGCGGCCTGCGAGACATTCGACCGGCTCGGGCTGCCGGGCTGGTCGGAGCTCGCCCGTGACGAGCTGCGAGCCACCGGCGAGACCGCGCGCAAACGGGAACCCGGGACGTTGCAGCAGCTCACACCGCAGGAGGTGCTGATCGTCCGGATCGTGGGGGAGGGTGCCACCAACCGGGAGGTGGCCGCGCAGTTGTTCCTCAGCCCGCGCACCGTCGACTATCACCTGCGCAAAGTGTTCACCAAGCTGGACGTGTCGTCGCGCGCTGATCTGATCCGCCTGGTCGCCCAGTCGGACCGGTGACTTCACTGATGCGAGCGCGGGTCGTGGCCGCTGTGTCCTGCCGTCTCCTCGCTGCTTGGTCCTGCGTTCTCCTCGCGGCGTGCCTCCAGCCGCCGGCCGTCACCGACCTCGGGCGGCCGGTGTCGGAGGCGGACACGGCGAGCAATCCGATCTCACGGGACGCGGGGATCAGCGCCGCCTGGTCGGTGCGGGAGAGCCTCTGGTTGTTCGGGGACACGTCGCAGCGCAACGGGCCCGCTTTCCTTCCCGGAACGACGGCGGCAATCGGGCCGTACACCCGGGGTGTTGTGCCGAACGCCCTGCGTGAGGTGCCGACGCCGCCCGCGCCGCACTCGGCGGGACCCAGCGCGCCGTCGCCCTTTTTGCCGCAGCCGCGGGGCCTGCGAGCGAGCGCGGAGCTCGGCTGCGACGGGACCAGCCCCTATCCGGCGTCCTGGCCCGCGGGTCTGGCACGCATTCCAGGAACAGAGCAACTGCTTCTCGTGTACGCCGAAACCTGCGTCTTCTCATCAACGGACATGCGAACCCAGCGGCTCACCCTGTCCGTTTACGATCCGTCAGCGAACCTGTTCCGCAGCACCTCCACGCCGTTCGGCGCGCTGCCCCTGGAGGCCGGTCTGCCGGTTGCCGAGCAGCTCGGCTCCCCGGTCTTCGGCGACGACGGCTACCTGTACCTTTTCGGCCACGACGTAACGACCAGCAAGATCATTGTGGCTCGGGTGGCGGCGGACCCGGTGTCGTGGGGGGATCCGGCGAGCTATCGCTGGTGGTCCGGTACCTGGAACGCTGATCCGGCGGCGGCGGTCTCTATCGTCTCGGTGCCGTTTGCCGGGTCTGTGCACGTCGCCGACTACACCGGGCTGGGTGCGCACCGGCTCGCCATGATCGTGCAGACCGAGTTCGCCAGCGGACGGTTCCAGGTCTTCGAGGCGACTTCACCGACCGGACCGTGGCACCGCGGCCCGGCGGGAAGAGTCCCGGACGAGTGCGGCACCACCGGGTACGGCTGTTACGCCCTCAACGGCCATGCCGAACTGAGCACCCCGAACCGTTACCTGTTCTCCTGGTACAGCCCGGCCGACCTGTCCGGCCTCGGCCACCTGCGCCTCGCCTCAGTCACCTGGTGAATCGGCCCGCGGCCATCCACGAGCTCAGCTCAGCGGCGCGCCAGCCTTCGTGCCCCGGAGGCACCACCCGTGAGGTACGGCAGCTTGTAGTGCGCGAAGATCCCCGGCTCGTCAGCGGCCGCGAGCTCCCCGTCGGTGTCGATGGTCGGAGCCTCGCTGATCAGCTTCTTGTCGTAGCGCACCCGCACCGCACTCGGCGTCACCGTCGCACCGTCCACGGGCACGAAAACCAGCCGATGCCGCCCCACGAACCCGACCCGCACGGTGACGAACGACGGCTCGTCAGTAGCGGTATCGACGTAAACAGCCTCCAGGTCCCCGATCTTGTCCCCCTCAGGATCGATGACCTTCTCACCCCGCCAGTCGCGCAAATTCTCAGCCGGAAACATGCTCCCCACAGTGCCCACCCCACCCCCTCCGAAACCGCCACCCGCCGACCTCCCCGCCGACCTCCCCGCCGACCTCCCCGCCGACCGC
>NZ_JBHTDO010000021.1:133506-167103 GCF_042666575.1 Actinoplanes sp. GCM10030250
GCCACCCGCTGACCGCCACCCGCTGACCGCCACCCGCTGACCGCCACCCGCTGACCGCCACCCGCTGACCGCCACCCGCTGACCGCCACCCGCCGACCTCCCCGATGCGGCAGGCGCCGGGGAGAAAGGCGGGCGGTAGGCGGCGGAGAGCAGCAGGCTCGCACGGAATGAGTTCCGTGTGCGCCTGGTCCTTGTCAGCGCCATTTCAGCGTCAGCCGACGCACACATTGACCATCCGTGTGCGCCCGCATAGGTCATAGGCCGTCTAAACGCGCACGCAACCCCAATGTGTGCGCTGATATTCGTGCTCGACGGCGACGGGCGTCCTGGAGAAACCCGGCCTTCTCGGCACATCGGTCATTCTCATGCTTCTTCAGCCCATTCGGTAAAGGAATTCAAGGTGGCATGATCGACTGCTTACACCTCAGGGCGCAGATGCGGAAGAATTCTTGTATGAGGCAGGCGTCGTTGTTCAGTAGGTCGCAGATTGCGGTGATGCGTGATCAAACCGCTTCTCGCAATTATTCCGCCTCCCGCGACGCATTTCGTCGTGAGCATGAGAGGCACCGTGCGTGGGGCTTGCAGCAGCGCCACGCCGTGAAGCTCCGCCGCCTCGCGCAGAGCGCATCCAAGCCAGTGACAGCACCCGCGTCGCCCGCGTCGGCCGCGCCGCTGGTGGCAGCGCCCGCGTCGCCCGCGTCGGCCGCGCCGCTGGTGGCAGCGCCCGCGTCGCCCGCGTCGCCCGCGCCGCCGCCCGCGCCGCCGCCCGCGCCGCCGCCCGCGCCGCCGGTGGCAGCGCCCGCAGCGCCCCCGTCCGCCTCGCCACTGGCGGCGCTCGCCGCGCCAGGGGCAGCACCCGTGTCACCAGCTTCGCCCACGCCGCCGCCTTCCGAGTCGCGATCGTTGGCATCTCGGCGCCGGACCGATGCCGTGGCTCGAATAGCATTCTGGCGACGGGGTGCGGCTGGCGGTGTTGTCCTTGCCGCCATTCACTCGGCCCGAGTGTTTACTGAATTCAGGTGGTCGCCGCAGGATGGTGGTCGAGGTTTCACTCGATGTTGTCGGATATGGGCGGGTCCGCGTGGGTCACCATTCTGTGGTTAAGGTGGAATCAGCTGAGCGGAAGATTTATTTGTTGATACTGGTGGTCACTAAGAATCGCCGTCAGCGTATCCGGCGACCGGCGACCGGCGACCGGCGAGCGGCGACCGGCGACCGGCGAGCGGCGACCGGCGGGGGTCAGCGGGGGGCGGATTCTTCGAAGAGTAGGAGGGTTCGGGTGCTGACGACGCCCTGCATGCCCTGGATTTCGTCTAGGACTAGGTGGCGCAACTCGGTGTTGTCGGCGACTCGGACCAGCAGGATTACGTCGAAGTCGCCGCCGACCAGGCCGATGTGTACTACGCCTGGTAGGGCGTGCAAGCGTCCCAGCACCTCGCGCCAGTTGGCCTGTTGCAAGTTCAACGTCACGTAGGCCGCTGTGGTCAGGCCGGCGGCCACCGGATCCACGTCAGCGTGGTAGCCGCGGATCACGCCGGTCTCCTGGAGGCGGGACACGCGGGAGTAGGCGTTCGCTCGCGAGATGTGCAGCGTCTCGGCGAGGGTGCGCATGGACATCCGGCCGTCCCGTCCTAGCTCGGTCAGGATTCGCCGGTCGGTCTCGTCGAGCACGGTGCCACCTGTCTTGCCGGCGGGGCGGGTGCCTCGCCGTGGTTGGACGTTCGGCTCTGGGAAGGGGGTTCAAGATAAACATCATCTCGGCTTTTCGGCGAGGATGGCGTTCAATTGGCCGGGGAACAAGAATCCCTGCATGACACGTGACGCAGCTCACCTGCTGCCGTCCGCGGAGCCCGTGATGCTCCTCGACCCGGACGGCAATCCCGTTCCGGGCGGCCCCGACCTGCCGGACGACGACGCGCTCCTTCGCGCGTATGCCGCGCTTGTCGCCGCCCGGCGGCTCAATGATCAGGCCTACGCGCTGGTGCGCCAGGGGCGGCTCGCCGTCTACCCGTCGTCGCACGGGCAGGAGGCGTGCCAGGTTGCCGCCGCCCACGTTCTCGCCGACGGTGACTGGCTGTTCCCGACCTATCGTGACACCGCCGCGATCGCCGCCCGCGGTGTTGATCCGGTGCAGGCGCTGGTCCTGCTCAAGGGCGACTGGCACAGCGGTTACGACCCTGCCGAAACCCGCGTCGCCCCGCAGGCCACCCCGCTCGCAACGCACCTTCTGCACGCGGTGGGTGTCGCGCACGCGGCCCGGCTGCGCGGCGAACCCACGGTGGTGATGGCGATCTGCGGTGACGGCGCGACGAGCGAGGGCGACTTCCACGAGGCGCTGAACTTCGCCGCGGTCTTCCGCGCGCCAGTGATCTTCTTCATTCAGAACAATGAATACGCGATCTCCGTTCCATTGTCCCGGCAGACCGCGGCGCCCTCGCTGGCGCACAAGGGCATCGGGTACGGGATCAATGCCGAACGCGTCGACGGCAACGACGTCGCGGCCCTGCTGCACGTGCTCGGCGCCGCCGTCGAGAGTGCCCGCGGCGGTGCGGGTCCGCAGCTCATCGAGGCGCACACCTACCGCGTGCAGGCCCACACGAATGCGGACGATGCGAGTCGCTATCGCAACGACGACGAGGTCGCTCCCTGGCTGGCGCGGGACCCGATCACCCGTGTGGAGACCTACCTGCGAGGGCGCGGGCTTCTCGACGATTCAAAGGCTTCGGGGTACGCGGAAACTGCCGCGAAGATGGCCGAGCACATGCGTTCGGGGCTGAACACGGACGTGGTCGCCGACTACCGGGACCTCTTCAAGCATGTGTACGCGGAGCCCACGCCACAGTTGCGTGAGCAGGAAGCGCTCGTCGCCGACGAGCTCGCCCGTGAGGAGGCGCGCTGATGGCACCCGAGAAGATGACCATGGCTGGTGCCCTCAACCGGGCGCTGCGTGACGCCCTGCACGCGGACAAGTCGGTTGTCGTGTTCGGCGAGGACGTCGGCCCGCTCGGCGGTGTCTTCCGGATCACCGACGGCCTGACCGCCGAGTTCGGTGACGAGCGCTGTTTCGACACGCCCCTTGCCGAGTCGGGCATTCTCGGCATGGCGATCGGGATGGCGATGAACGGCATGCGGCCGGTCGTCGAGATGCAGTTCGACGCGTTCGCCTATCCGGCGTTCGAGCAGCTGGTCAGCCACGCCGCGAAGATGCGCAACCGCACCCGGGGACGGGTCGGCGTGCCGATCGTGATCCGGGTTCCCTACGCCGGTGGGATCGGCGGGGTGGAGCACCACTGTGACTCGTCGGAGGCGTATTACGCGCACACGCCGGGCCTGCACGTGCTGGCACCCGCGAACCCGGCCGACGCCTACGGACTGCTGCGCCAGGCGATCGCGTCACCCGACCCCGTGGTGTTCCTCGAACCCAAGAAACTGTACTTCTCCCGTACGGAAGCTGATCTTGAAGAAGCGGTCGCACCGATCGGCCGCGCGGCGATCCGCCGGGCCGGCACCGACGCCACCCTGATCGCTTACGGTCCTGCGGTGCCCGTCGCGCTCGAAGCGGCCGAGGCCGCGGCGCAGGAGGGCCGCAGCCTGCAGGTGGTCGACCTGCGATCGATCGTGCCGTTCGACGACGAGACGGTGTGCGAGGCGGTGCGCTCCACCGGGCGGGCCGTGGTGATCGCCGAGGCCGCCGGATTCGCGAGCGTCTCCTCGGAGATCGTCGCCCGGGTGACCGAACGCTGCTTCCACTCCCTGCACGCCCCGATCCGCCGGGTGACTGGTTTCGACATCCCCTACCCGCCGCCCAAGCTGGAGCACTTCCAGCTCCCCTCGGTCGACCGCATCCTCGACGCCGTCGACGACCTCCAGTGGGAGGACTTGTGACCGCCCAGGTGTTCACGCTGCCCGACCTCGGCGAAGGGCTGACCGAGGCGGAGATCGTGCGGTGGCTGGTGTCCGACGGCGACGTCATCGAGGTGGACCAGCCGGTCGTAGAGGTGGAAACCGCCAAGGCGGTCGTCGAGGTACCGTCGCCCCACGCCGGCCGGGTGGCCACCCGGCACGCGGCCGAGGGCACCACCCTCGACGTCGGCGCGCCGCTGATCACGGTGGACGCTCTGATCACGGTGGACGCTCTGAACACGGCGGCCGCTCCGAACGCGGGCGACACCTACCGGGAGGAGGAGCGGGCCGGGTCCGGAAACGTTCTTGTCGGGTACGGGACGAAGGCAGCCACTTCGGCGGTACGGCATCGGCGCCCGCGCAGCCCCGAGGTTGCTCGGTCGTCCGGGCCCGAGGCGGTCCCGCGCGTGATCTCTCCGCTGGTGCGGCGCCTGGCCCGGGAGAGCGGCGTCGACCTGTCGGCGATCCGGGGAAGCGGCCCTGGTGGCGTCATCACCCGCCGTGACCTCGCAAAGCCTGCTGCTACAGCCGCCGCCCCGTCGTCAGTTTCGTCCAACGGCGCTTCCCTTCCGGCGTCGGCTCCCGCTGCGGCTCGTGCGGCGGACGGGGAGCAGCGGATTCCGTTGAGCGGCTTCCGCAAGGCGGTGTCGGCGGTGCTCAGCCGCAGCCGTGCGGAGATCCCCGAGGCCACCGTGTGGGTCGACGTCGACGCCACCGCACTCTGGGAGCTGCGGGAACGTACCCGTGGCGACGCGAACTCGCCGGGCCTGCTCGCCTACATCGCCCGGTTCGTCGTGGCGGGACTGCGGGCCCACCCGGTGCTCAATGCCCGCCTCGACACCGAGCGCCAGGAGATCGTGCAGCTGGACGCGATCAATCTCGGTCTCGCGGTGCAGTCCGACCGCGGCCTGGTCGTGCCGGCCGTGATGGGCGCACAGTCCATGACGACCACCCAGCTCGACGGTGCCATCCGCGACGTCACGGCCCGCGCGAGGCGCAACGAGTCCACTCAGGCCGAGTTGGCGGCGGGCACGTTCACGCTCAACAACTACGGCGCCTTCCGTGTGGACGGCAGCGCCGCGATCATCAACCATCCCCAGGTGGCCATGCTCGGCCTCGGCCGGATCATCGACCGCCCGTGGGTGGTCGGGGGTGCTCTGACCGTACGCAAGATCACGCAGTTGTCCTTCGTCTTCGACCACCGTGTGTGCGACGGCGGCACGGCGGCCGGCTTCATCCGCGCGGTCGCCGACGCGATGGAGGATCCGCTGTCCGCGCTCGCCCACCTCTGACGGGGACCCACACGTCGAGAGCGGCCGAACTCAGGTGCGGGCGAGTGCGAGGCCGGAGGTAACCAGGCCGATGACCCCCAAGAGCACGGCGATCACGGCGCCGGCGAGGCCGTTGCCGGTGCCGAGGCCGCCGGCGGCGTTGGCGGCGTGGACGCCGCCGACCGCTACGGCGATCATGGCCGCGCCCACGGCCAGCAGGGCGGCGGTGCGGCGGGAGCGGAGTAGGGCGCGGACGCCGACGACGACGCTGATCAGGCCGATCACCGCGGCCACGGACGGGACGAGCCGGCCGGTACCGACCTCGTAGCCGGCGACGGTGGACAGAAGCATGGTGCCTCCCCGGAGCGTGGAACTGACGCAGGCATCGTGGCCCGGCTCGACCGGGTGCGTCTTCCGCCGGCGGGCGGCGGGGACTACGCCGTGGGGCGTAGGCGGTCGGGGGAAGGTCACGCTTTTTGACGTACGGGTGGGAGCGCCGGACGCCATAGGATCGCTGCATGCGGGAACGTGGGCAGGACCTGCTGCTGGCGCTCTTCATCACGGTGATGCAGGTTCAGGGCACCGTCACGAGGGTGGCGGGTGAGCCCGAGGCGGTGGTTCGCCCGCTCGCCGATCCGGGCGATCTGGGATACCTGCTGCTCGTGGTCAGTGGTGCGGCTCTCGCCGTACGCCGGAAGTGGCCCTTTGCTGTGTTTCTGACGACGGCGTCTTGCAGCCTGATCTATTACGGTCTCGACTTCCCGGACGGTCCCGGGTGGCTCGCGCTGTTCGTCAGCATCTACACGCTGACCGCGCTCGGTGACGGCCGCCGCACGCTGGTGATCGCCGGTGCGGGAATCGCCGTCCTCTCCGTGGGCTGGCTGATCGCCGCGGCGGACATCGAACCGCGGGCCGCGCTCGGGTGGGTGTTCTTCCGGATCGGTGCCTCGATCATGAGCGCCGCGCTCGGCGAGAGCGTGCGTTCCCGGCGCGTCATCGCCGCCGACGCGCTCGAACGCGCGGAGCTCGCGGAGCGCACCCGGGAGCAGGAGGCCCGCGCCCGGGTCGACGAGGAACGGCTCAGGATCGCCCGGGAGGTGCACGACACCGTGGCGCACGCCATCGCTGTCATCAACGTCCAGTCCGGTGTCACCGCGCACGTGCTGGACCGCCGGCCGGAACAGGCGCGCGAGGCCCTGCGGGTGATCGAGCAGACCAGTTCGCGGGCGCTCCGGGAGATGCGGGCGGTTCTCGGGGTGCTCAACGACTCCGGTGACGACCGGGTCCCGTACCCGGGCCTCGGCGAGATCGGTGAGCTCGCCACGAAGGCGCGGCAGGCCGGGCTCGACGTCGACTTCCGGCCGGCCGAGTCGCCCGAGCCGGTGCCGGGAGCGGTCGGCAGCGCGGTGTACCGCATCCTCCAGGAATCGATCACCAACGTGATCCGCCATGCCGGGCCGACCAGGGTGACCGTCGCGGTGGACTACGACGCGGGGGCGGTGCGGGTCCGGGTGACCGACGAGGGTCCGGGAGCGGCGGGTCCGCCGGAGCCGGGGCGGGACCGGGGTGAGCCGGGGCGCGGCATCACCGGGATGCGGGAGCGGTGCCGGCTGCTCGGCGGGGAGCTCGACGCCGGTCCGCTGCCGGGCGGGGGCTTCGCCGTGAACGCCAGGCTGCCCCTGGCGGCGGTGGCCACATGAATCCTGGCGGCGGTGGCCACGTGAACGCCGGCGGCGGTGGCGACGTGGCGATCAGGGTGCTGCTGGCCGACGACGAGAAGCTGGTCCGGTCCGGCTTCCGGCTGCTGCTCGACACCGAGGACGACATCACCGTCGTGGGGGAGGCCACCACCGGTGCGGAGGCCGTGGAGCAGGCCCGCGCCGTGCGGCCGGACGTCGTACTGATGGACATCCGCATGCCGAGACTGGACGGGATCGAGGCCACCCGGCAGATCGCTGCCACGAACGGCCTGCGGGACGTCCGGGTGCTGATCCTGACCACCTACGACACCGACGCGTACGTCTTCGACGGTCTCCAGGCCGGTGCCAGCGGCTTCCTGCTCAAGGACGCGGGCCCGGCCGAGCTGCTGCACGCCATCCGGGTGATCGCCGCCGGCGAGGCGCTGCTCGCACCGCGGATCACCCGCCGCCTGATCGCCCAGTTCACCGCCCGCCGCGCTGCCGACCGAACCGCCGAGGACCGGCTCGCCGTGCTCACCGACCGGGAACGCGAGGTCGTCGCGCTCGTCGGCCAGGGCCTGCGCAACGACGAGATCGGCGCCGCCCTTTTCGTCAGCCCGGCCACCGCCCGCACCCACGTCAGCCACGCGATGGTGAAACTCGGCGCCCGCGACCGCGCGCAACTGGTCGTGATCGCCTACCAGACCGGCCTCGTCACCCCCTGACTACACTCGGCCGGTGATCGTGCGGATGGGCGGCGTGGCGGATGCGGCGGCGCTGGCCGCGATCCTTGCCGAGGCCCGCGCCCGGCACCTGTCGCACGTGACCGTCCACTCCGGGCGCCGCGCTGTCGATTTCTACCTGCGCAACGGCTTCAAGCAGCACCGACAGCTTCTGCTGTGGGAGCCGACGGCCGTCTGAGGGTCAGGAGAGGCGGACCGGGTTGACGACGTCGGCGGTGATGGTCAGGAGCATGACGGCGCCGCCGAGCAGGACCAGGACCATGGTGATCGGGACGAGGCGGGTGAAGTCGACGGGGCCGGCGGCCGGTCGGCCGCGCAGTTTCCGGACGGCGTCACGCATCCGCTCGTACCAGATGATGGTGATGTGACCGCCGTCGAGCGGAAGCAATGGCAGCAGATTGAACACCGCCATGAAGAGGTTGAGGCTGGCCAACAGCAGGAAGAAGACCTCCCAGAGGCCGCGTTCGGCGGCCTCGCCGCCGAGCCGGCTGGCGCCGACCATGCTGATCGGTGTCTCCGGGTCGCGCTCGCCGCCGCCGATCGCGGTGATCACCGCGGGGATGCGCTGGGGGAAGGCGGCCAACTGGTCGAGGGTACGGCTGACGAGGTCACCGGTGAACACGGTGGTCGCCGATGCCGCGCCCAGGGCGTCGTACTTGAGGTACGCCGGGGGCTGCTGTGCCGTGGCACCCATCATGCCGATCTCGCGGAGCGTGCCGTCGGAGCCCTGCCGCTGCACACGGGCCACATTCACGGTGAGGGTGAGGGTTTCGCCGCCCCGCTGGACGGTGAGCGCGGTCGGGCCGCCGGCGGTCTGGATCGCGGTGAGCACGTCGGCCCAGAGCGGGGTGGAGGTCCGGCCCACGGTGAGGATCCGGTCGCCCGGCAGCAGCCCGGCTTCGGTGGCCGGGCAGGTGGTGGCCTCGACGCAGTTGGTGGCGGCGACGACCGGCTCGTTGACCGGGTTGAGGTTGGGCAGGCCCGAGGTGACGGCCATGCCGTACAGGATGGCCATCGCCAGCAGCACGTGGGTGACCGCGCCGGAAGCCATCACCACGGTGCGCTTCCAGGTGGGGTGACGCCACATCGCGTGCGGGCGCTCGCCGGGTGTCAGCTCGTCGAGGGCGGTCATCCCGGCGATGTCGCAGAAGCCGCCGATCGGGAGGGCCTTCAACCCGTACTCGGTGTGGCCGCGCCGGAACGAGAAGACCGTGGGGCCGCGGCCGACGAAGTAGCGGCGGACACGCATCCCGAAGGCGCGGGCGGTGAGCAGGTGACCGGCCTCGTGCAGCGCGAGGGAGAGGCACAGGCCCAGCACGAACAGGGTGACACCGAGGATGTAAGCCAGCACGCGCTGATCGTACGGATCGGGCGCTCACGCGGCGAGCAGCTCTCGTGCCAGGGTTTCGGTTTCCCGGTGCGGTTGGGCGGGTCGCCGTCGGAGATACTGCTCTGTTGTGAGACGCCTTCTCGCCGCGGTCCTGGCTCTGGTGCTGTCGCCCCTGGTGGCGGCGCCTCCCGCGACGGCGGGCGCGGTCACCGAGACGCTGACCGTCTGGCAGTGGAACGTCGCCGGGTGGGTGATGAACGGCGGGTCGGCGACGAACGGCATGGTCGACGCGGCGGTGGAGTCGATCCTCTACCGCGACGCTGATGTGGTCGCGTTGAATGAGATCTGCTGGGGTCAGTACCTGGAGATCCAGAAGCGGCTTGCCGCCGCTGGGTGGCCGGAGAGCACCAACTTCTACCGGTTCGCGACCGCGTGGCCCAAGCATTGCGCCGGGGACGCGTACGGCAACGCCATGTTCAGCAAACAGCCGCTCGGCGCCACGAACTGGATCACCCTGACTCAGGAGCCGGCCGACGAGGGTGAGACGCGCAACCTGCTCTGTGCGCCGGTGCTCGGCAAGCGGCTGCGGTACTGCGTGACGCATCTGAGCCCGTACGCCAGCGTGACCGCTCAGGCCGAGGAGGTCCGGGGGCAGGTGGAGGCGTGGGAGGACGCCGGCGAGACGGTGGTGATCGCCGGTGACTTCAACAGTGAGCCGGGCACCGAGCGGATGGACTCCTGGTATGCGAGCTCGGCGGACACCGAGCACAACCCCGGCAATCGCGGCAGGCATCGGGAGCTCGACGACAGGGGAGCGGTCTGTCCGGGGTACGGGGACGCCACCACCTACCGCACGGATGACGGTGCCTGCGGGACCGGTGTGAAGATCGACCTGATCTTCGTGCCGGAGAACCGGATCGTGGGCGGGTACTACGGCGACTCGGTCGGCCTGGTGACCTCGTGCGGCAGGCCCTGCTCGGACCATCGCATCATCTACGGCCGGGTGACGCTGTCGGTGGGCAGGTGATGGGAGAATTCGACGGGTGACGATTGCTCAAGAGGTTCTGGACATGGCGGCGGGCGATCCGAGATCCCCGGCGTGGCAGCAGATCTGGAACTTCCCGTCACCCGATGGCGTTCGGGTGATTCCGGAGCCCGCGATCCTGCCCTGGCTGGCCCGCACCTGCGCCGCATTCACCCCCACTGACCGGGTCGAGGTCCTGGAACTCGCGGGGGTCGTCGCCCGGACGGCCGACGCCAAGAGCCGGACGGCGTACGCCCCGGAGATCGCCGCCTTACGCGTGTTCGCCAGCGAGGCACTGGCGAACGAGGCCTTTCACGATTACACCTTCGTACGTCTACTGATGGCCGATCTCGGTCTGTGCGGCGAGGGCGTCTGGAGTTCGGAGCTGAGTGTCGTCAACGGCGGTGAGGTGGAGGTGGACTGCCCTGAGTGCGGGGAGGAGCTTCTCCTCTGCCTGGAGCCCGGGCAGTCCACGATCGAACCGGGCCTCTCCTCGGAGTTGGCCGGGCGATTGCACGCGGCGGCCGTGCGGGCGGGCCGCGAATCCGTGGCGACCGCCCTGTCGAGGTTGTTCGGCTGTTTCACCTGTCCCGGGTGCTCTGCCACGTTCGATATCGCCGGCCAGGTGGGTTGACCCTCGACCTGCTTGAGGCGCCAGGCTCAGCCCCATGACAGACATCGACAGCCTGCGACCGATCCTGCGCTCCGCCTGGGGGGCCGACACCTGCGACCCGCACGACCTGGCGGACTGGCACCCGGGCAACCCGGCGCGCGGGCAGTGCGGGGTGACCGCCCTGGTCGTGCAGGAGTTGCTCGGCGGTGACCTGGTGCTCGGCGAGGTGGTCGCAGGCGGGGTGAAGGTCGGCCACCACTACTGGAACCGCCTGCCGGACGGCCGTGACGTCGACTTCACGGCCGGCCAGTTCCACCCCGGCGAGGTGGTCACCGGGGGAGAGGTGCAGCGGCGTCCGCCGGGTGCACCGCAGCGGTGCCGGGAGCAGTACGAACTGCTGCGCCGGCGGTGTGCGGAAGCCCTTCGGGTGGGCTGACCGGCGGCTACTTGGGCGGCTCTGTTCCGGCCTGTTCGCTGACCAGGAACGCCGCGTACCACTCGGGCCAGTTCTCGTCGGCCTCCCCGGTGCGTTCCTCGTGCTCACCGTGTGCGGCGGCCGCTCGGCGGAGAGCATCCGCCAGGTCGTTCACGGAGACGTACGCCGTCTCGCCGGAATCGATGCGGCCCGGCAGCCGGCTGGTGACCTCCTGGAGCACCCAGCCGTTGCCGTCGGGGTCGCGGAACGCGGCAAGCGAGTTGTACGACGCGCGGTCGGGTGCGGGCCCGCCCGCTGTGCCGTCCGGTGTCCGGTGGAACACCTCGCCGACCTCGACACCCTGCTTGATCAGCTCGGCGCGGGCTGCCTCGATGTCGGTGACGATGAGGAAGAGGCCCTGTGCCGAGCCGGGCGGTGCGGCCTCGGTGCCCGGGCTGAAGTGGATCGAGCAGGGTGAGCCGGGCGGGGTGAACTGGATGGCGCGAGCGCCGCCGAGGACGAAGTCGGCGTCCAGCCGCCAGCCGATGCCGGCGTAGAACTCCTTGGCGCGGTCGAGATCGCGGACCGGGATGGTGGTCACTTCGAGCTTGAGAGCCATTGTGGTCATAAGGCAGTCAACGTCCGCGGCCCCGGCGGAACAACCCTTCACGCGTGAACTTCAAAAGGTGCACCCACCCAGTGGCGCAGCGCCTCGTCGAGGCCGTCGCCGCCCACCCACGCGGTGTGGCCGTCGGGGCGCAGGAGGATGGCTCGCAGATCCGGGTGGTCGGGGAAGGTGGCCGCGACCACGTCGAGTGGTCCCTGCGCGGTGGCGTCGCCGATCAGAACCGGACGGCCGCCGGACAGCAGTGTGGCGACGTCAGTGTCGCCGTCCGCGGTGGTCACCCGCAGGTTGGGGCAGAGCCGGCCGAGCCACGGGTGGCTGCCGCCCGGCGTCATCTCATAGCGGGTGTCCAGGGCGGTGACGACGTCGGCGAACGCCCGGTTGCCCGCCGGATGGGCCGCGATCCGGGTCAGCAGATCGAGAAGGGGCCGTAGATCGTCGCCGGCGTTGCCGAGCAGGGCCTGCGCCTGAGTGCTCGCCAACACTTGCTGCCCGGCCGCGTGGCGCTCGGAGTGGTAGCTCTCCAGCAGGTGCTCGGGCGCGGTACCCCGAACGGTGGCCGCCAGCTTCCACCCGAGGTTGAGAGCGTCGTCGAGGGCGACGTTGACGCCGATGGCACCGGCCGGCGGATGGATGTGCGCGGCGTCGCCGGCCAGGATGACCCGGCCGCTCACATACCGTTCGGCCTGGCGGGCGGCGTCGCCGAACCGGGTCACCCAGCGGGGTTCGATCAGCTCGACATGACGGCCGAGGGCCTGATCGATCGCGGACTGCAAGGACGTCAGGGTGGCCGGGGAATCGGGCCGCGGATCCTCCACGACGATCCGCACATAGCCGGGGCGCGGGATGAGGAACACCGCGCCGCCGGGACCGGTCGTGACCCCGAACGGCAGCGCGCCGGGATCGGCCAGGCTCACGTCGCCGAGCAGCGAGAACCGGGTGGCCGGCGTGCCGGGGAACGCTATGCCCGCATGCTTGCGCACGGTGCTCCGGCCACCGTCACAACCGATGACGTACGCCGCACGCAGGCGTTCTCCTCCGACGGTGGCAACGACGGAGTCCGCCTCCACGTCGAGTGCCTCAAGCTCCTGCCCGCGGCGGATGTCGGCACCGAGTTCGCGGGCGTGGTCCTCCAGGAACTCCTCGACGCGGGTCTGCGGGATACCGAGCGTGAAGGGATGATCGGTGTACGCATCCGCGAGCCCGAGCACCACCGGCAGCGAGGTGAACGCGGCGTGCGGCACCCGCCAGCCCTCGGCGACGAGCGGCTCGGCGAGACCACGACGGGCCAGCAGATCAAGCGAGCGGGCGTTGAGGGTGAAGCCGCGGCAGAAATCGGGGCGGGTCTCGTGCCGTTCGACCACGACGACGTCCACGCCGGCGAGCCGCAGTTCGCAGGCGAGCATCAGTCCGGCCGGCCCGGCTCCGGCGATCAGGACGTCGATCATGACTCGGGCCACGTCAGCGAGCCGTCGCGGATCTCGTCGCGGGTGCGCACCGTCCATCCGTGCTCGGCCTCGAGAGCGTGCAGCGCGTACTCACCCTCGATCATGAACAACCGGGGGAGCAGTCCGGTGCCCACGGTCTCGGCCAGCACCCGGCGGGCGTCCTCGATCTGCCGCTCCAGGTGACCGGCCCGCTCGGTGAGCGCTGCGGCGGCACGCTGCGGGCCGAGAGCACCGAGGTACGAGACAGCGGCCATGAACTTCGGATACTCCGGCACCGGCGTGCGGATGAGCTCGTCGACCCACTGCACGAACTCGCTCTGTCCGTCCTCGGTGGTGGTGTAGACGGTTCGCTCGGGGCGGCGACCGTCGCGAACCGTCTCGACCTCGGTGATCCAGCCATGTTTCACGAGGGAAGCCACTGTGTCGTACAGCGAACCAGTGTTGATCTTGAAGCTGGTGTCCTTGCCTCGTTCCCGCAGCGTGGAAGCCATCTCGTAGGGGTGCATGGACTTCTCCTGCAGCAGGCCGAGCACGGCCAGCGCGAGGGTGTTGGAGACCTTGCGGCGCGGCATCGCGGATCCTCGATTCCTATTAGTCGGATCCGACTATACACCTGGGGCGGACGGGGGTGGGGCTAGCCCTACCGCGGATCGGGTGGCTCACGGGATCGGGCCGGGGCGGGCCGCTGCATAGCGTCAGTGACATGACCACGACTCAGCTCGACGTGACGCTCACGCCGGCGCCGGCCGTCCGGTTCCTGGCGCGGCTCGGCGCTGACACCCGCTACGTCCTGACCGGGTTTCCGGCCGGACTGGCCGGCGTCATCGTCTGCCTGACCGGTTTCTCCGTCGGCCTCGGAACGGCTGTCATCTGGGTCGGCGTGCCGGTTCTCTTCGCGGCCATGATGATGGCGCGCGGCTTCGCCGACGCGGAACGGGCACGAATCGGGCCGGTGCTGGGGCGCGCCATCGGCAAACCCGTTTATCGTACGGCTGGAACGGCATCGCTTCCGCGCCGGCTGTTCGCCGTGCTGGCCGATCCGCAGTCCTGGCGGGACCTGGCGTACGCCTCGCTGCGCTGTGTTCCCAGTACCATCGCATTCTCGTCCGTCGTCGCGTGGTGGGCCGGTGTGCTCGGCGGGCTGAGCTGGTCGCTGTGGGGGTGGGCGCTGCCGGACGGGCCGGGCGGCCGCAACCTGCCCGAGCTGCTCGGCCTCGGCGAGTCCTACGCCACGGCGGTCGTCTTCCATCTGGTGGTCGCGGTGCTGTTCGCGGTGACGCTGCCGGCCGTGGTGCACGGTGCGGCGCGGTTCGAGGCGCGGTTCGCCGAGAGGCTGTTGAGCCCGCGGTGAGCCGGGCGGAGTCCGCGAGCTGCACCGTGAAACAAGAATCGCCCTCCACCGGCGCGGTGGAGGGCGGACTCTCGGGGCGCGTCAGACGCGCTGCGTCTCCGTGCTGGAGGAGTGCAGTTCGGCGGTGGTGCCGGTGACGAAGCGGCCGGTGCTGGCGCTGCGGTGCACGTCCTGCTTGTCGTCACGCTTGTCGCCGCCGACGTGCTCGGTGACCGTTCCGCTGGGGTCACGCTCGGCGGTGCTCTCCTTGACGAACCGACCGCTGCGGGCGCTGCGGTTGACCTCGTGCTCGTTGGCGGTCATCGGAAAGGACCTCCTCGTAGTCGCTTCGATCGTCCTGCTCTTTTCACTGCCCTGTCGGTCCATGTCCGAAACAGGTCTTCACCGATCCTTGACTACGATGCCCAGCGTCTGCGCCAGCGCGGGTGCCGCCTCGGCCAGCTGACCGCTGTTGATGATCGCCCCGCGCAGCGAGTCCCAGCCCTCGGCGACGTCCAGCTCCCGGGCGCCCCGGAGGTCCACCTTCTTGACCGTCGCCTTGCCGAACCGGACCCGGCGCAGCATCGAGCCCGGGAAGCTCACCCCGGCGAGGGTGGCGTCGCCGAAATCCACCTCGGACAGGTCGCAGTCCCGGAACTCGACGTCCTGCAGCTTCGCGCCGCGCAGGTTCAAGCTGTCGATCTTGCAGCCCTGGACCGTCACGCGGCGCCACTTGGAGCCGTAGGCCTGCACGCCCGCCAGGACACCGTCCAGGATCGACACGTTGAGCAGGTCGCACTCGGCCCAGCTGCCGCCGATCCAGCGGCTGCGCGCGATCCACACGTCGTCGAGGCGGGACCTGTCGAAGGAGCCGCCGGTGAACGTCACGGAAGTCAGGGCGCTCTCGGAGAACCGGGAGCCGCCGGCGCTGACCGTGTCGAACTCGCGGTCGTCGACGTGTACCTCGACGTGGTCGTCGCCCTGGTCGAGGTCACCGGTGAAGGGCTGCAGGTAACGCGCGTACGGAAGGGACGCGAGGTCACGGGCCACTGGCATCCTCGCAACCTACGTCGGGCGCCGCCGTCCCGCTGCGGCGGGGGAGCAGCGGGACGGCGGCCGGGTGCGGCGCGGGAGCAGCCGGGCGGCGCCGGTTGCGGCGGGGCGGCGCCGGTTGCGGCGGGCGGCGCCGGTTGCGGCGGGGCGGCGCCGGTTGCGGCGGGCGGCGCCGGTTGCGGCGGGACGGCGCCGGGTGCGGCGGACGTCAGATCATGTCGAAACGGCCCCAGTCCTCGCCGATCAGCTCGGGCGTGAGGAAGACCGACTCCGGGTCGTCCGGGGTGAACGCCCCGCTGTGCCGGTGCACCACCAGCCGGTTGTCGCCGGTCAGGCAGAGCAGGTCCGGGTGGCCGTTGTTGTCGATGTCGGTGATGTCGATGACCTGCACGGTGTCCCAGCCGTGCGACACCGTGTGCCGGACCGGCTCGGTGGCGCCGGTGCGGTCCACCTCCAGCACCGTGAGGTTGCCGTTGGGGTGCAGCACGAGCAGGTCCGGGCGGCCGGTGCCGGTCACGTCGGCGAGACCGACCGGAATGTCCGCCGGGTCGATCGTCGCGTACGGCGCGGGCGGCGCGAACGGTGCCGGCTCGCCGCTGCCGAGCTGGTTGATGATCTGATGCACCTCGCCGGTGTCCTGCAGCCGCCCGATGATGTCGGCCTTGCCGTCGCCGGTCAGGTCGCCCATGGCGATGGTCACGTACATGACGTCGGCGAGCTTGCCGCCGGCGTGGATCGGCGGCGCCAGGGTGTCCAGCCCGGCGAGGCCGCCCTGGTTCATGTAGACCAGGAACTTCTCGTCGTCGGTGACCGTCACGACGTCGCCGAAGCCGTTGCCGGTCAGGTCCGCCGCGCCGATCCAGACCGCGCTACCGAAGCCCTCGCCGATCTTCACCGGTTCGCCGAAGGTCTTCTCCCCGTCGTAGCTGCCGAGGTGGGGTACGACGTACAGGTCGCCGGTGGCCGCTTCCCGGGCCAGGATGTCGCGCAGTCCGTTGCCGTTGAACGACGCCGCACTGTGCACCGGCGGAGCCTCGTTACGCATCATCGGAACTCTCCTTCGTCTCGGGTGCGTCGATGGTGTGGATGTGCGCGGCGAGCGCCCGCGGCGTCGGCGCCGCGAAGAAGTCGGCGAGCTTCACCACCGTGCCCAGCTCGTCCTCAACGAGCTGGAGCAGCTGCACGCCGAGCAGCGAATGGCCGCCGTTGCTGAAGAAGTTGCTGTCGGCATGCAGGTCCGGGCGGTCCAGGACGCGCCACCAGAGCTCGGTCAGGGCGGTGGTCAGCGCGTCGCCCGGCTCACCGGCCGGCGCGCCGGTGGGTTGCGGCCCCCGCGCCTCGGCGGCGGCCCGCTCCAGCGCCAGGTGGTCGACCTTCTGGTTGGTGCTGACCGGCAGCTCCGCGAGGGCGGTGAACTCGTGCGGTACCGCCGACCTGGGCAGCCGCCCGCGGGCGTGCTCCCACAGCCCGGCCGGCACGTCGGTGCCGCCGGCGGGCACGACGAACGCCACCAGGCGCCCGTCGGAGGTCAGGTCGCCGGTGGCCACCACGGCCGCCGCGCGCACACCGGGATGGGCGCCGAGGACGGCCTCCACCTCGCCCAGCTCGATCCGGTTGCCGCGCAGCTTGATCTGCCGGTCCACCCTTCCGGCCAGCTCCAGCGTGCCGTCGGGGCGCCACCAGCCGACGTCGCCGGTGCGGTAGCAGCGGCCGTACTCCGGGTCGTCGGCAAAACGCTCGGCGGTCAGGCCGGGACGGTTGTGGTAGCCGGCCGCCACGCCCGCGCCGGCGATCCACAGCTCGCCGCGGACCCCGACCGGCAACCGGCGGCCGTCCGGCGCGACCACCAGCACCCGCGTGTTGCGGATCGGGCGGCCCACGTCGAGGCGGTCGCCGGGGTCCGGGCCGACGATCGCGGAGGTCGACCAGATCGTCGTCTCCGTCGGCCCGTACGCGTGGTGCACCTGCGCCCCCGCCGCGACCAGCCGCCCGGCCAGCTCGGCCGGCACCGGCTCGCCGCCGATCACGATCCGCCGGCCGGGAAGCAGCCTGCGCACCTCGTCGAGGACCAGGCGCCAGGTGGTGGGTGTGGCCTCGAGGATGCCCGGCTCGTGCCGTTCGACGAACTCGGCGAGCACCTTGCCGTCGACCCGGGCCTCGTCCGGCGCGATCGCGATCCGCCCGCCCGAGTAGAGCGGCACGTGCAGCTCGATGCCGGACATGTCGAACGCGAACGTGGTGGTCCACAGGGTGGTGTCGGACGGCCGCGCGCCGAGCTGGGCGGTGAAGTGGGCGGCGGTGTTCGCCAGGCCGCCGTGGGTGATCAGCGTGCCCTTGGGGTGGCCGGTGGAGCCGGACGTGTAGATCAGGTAGGCGATCGCGGCCGGGTCGGCGCGGCCCTCGTCCTCGCGGGGAGTGGCAGCGGAACCGGTGACCGGCGCGAGCGGCAGAACCTTTGCCCGGTGCCCCTCCGGCAGCGTGACCGCGCGGTCGGCGAGCACGGCCGGGGTACCCGAGTCGGTGAGCAGGTAGGCGATCCGCTGCGCCGGGTGCTCCGGGTCGATCGGCAGGTAGGCGGCACCGGCGAGCCAGATGCCGAGCACCGCCGCCACCAGCTCCGGGCCGCGGGCGGCGAGCAGCGCGACGACGTCGCCGTGGGCGACACCGGCCTCGGTGAGACAGTCACGGGTACGCACGGCCGCGTCCCAGATCTGGCCGTAGGTGGCGGTCCGGTCACCGGCCTCCACGGCGACGGAACCGGGTGCCGTGCGGGCGTGCCCGGCGACCGCGGCCAGGACACTGCCGGGATCGACCGGTGCGCCGGTCCGGTTCGCCGCGCCGATCACCTCCCGGTCGTGCTCGCTCCACACCGGCAGCTCGCGGACCGGCCGGTCCGCCACGTCGCCGGTGCCGTCCGCCAGCGTCCGCAGCAGAGCCTCGTACCGGTGGAGCAGGGTGGTCACCTCGCCGGTGCTGAACATCGCGGTGCTGTGGACGGCCAGCACCCGCAGCTGCTCGGCGGAGGCCATCACGAAGAACTCCAGGTCGAACTTGCTGAAGCCGTTCTCCACCACGATCGGCTCGGCGTCCAGGCCGCCCAGCGTGAAGCCGGGCAGGCCGAGCTGCGGGACGTAGTTGAACAGGTGGTGGAACAGCGTGCTGCGCCACGACGAGTTCACCCGGGGCACCAGGCCGGAGATGCTGTCCACCGGCACGCCGGCGTGGGTCAGAGAGGCGAAGAACATGTCTCGGGTACGGCGTACCAGCGCCCGGAAACTCTGCGCCGGGTCGACCTCGACCCGCATCGGCAGCACGTTGACCAGGTAGCCGATGGCCCGGGTGTGCTCCGGTGCGCGGACGTTGACCGGCGAGCCGACCGTGATGTCCGGCCCGGCGCCGTGCGCGGACAGCAGCAGGTAGTACGCGGCGAGCAGCACCACCGCCTCCGGCGCCCGCAGCTGTTTCTGCAGCCGCTTGACGCCGGCCCGGGTCTCTGCCGCGAGCACGTGGCTGACCTGGTCGCCGGTCAGCGACGGCTGGTCCGGTTGCCGGCGGCCGTACCGCAGTTCCAGCGTGGACGGATCGAAGCCGGTCAGCTGAGTACGCCAGAAGTCGAGGCTCGCATCCGCCGGTTCGGGTTCGGCGTAGGGAGGCACCGGCGTGAGCTCGGGCGTCCGGCCCTGGTGCAGCCGCTCGTAGTCCCCGGCCAGCTCCTCCAGCAGCACGGTACCGGAGATGGTGTCGTAGACCAGGTGGTGGAAGACCAGGCACACGACGTCGCCGCCGGTGTCGTGGAAGACGGCGGCCCGCAGCAGCGGACGGCCGTCCAGGGTGAAGGGGCGGCCGACGAAGCCGGGCAGCGCGCCGGCTGCGGGGCCGGGCAGCTCGGCGACCGGCACCTCGGCCTCGTCCGGTGACAGCACGGTCTTGGTGAGCCCGGTGCCGTCGGTGAAGTGCACGGTGCGCAGCACCTCGTGCCGGCGCAGCATGGCCGACACCGCGGCGGCCAGATAGCCGGTGTCGATGCGCCCGGCGACCCGGAACGCCAGGGCGAGATTGTTGGGCGCGCTACCCGGTGCGAGCCTTTCCAGCAGCCAGAGCGCCTCCTCCTTCCGGGAGGCCGGAATGAGGTCGCGCGATTTCCGCGCGTCGTTCACAGAAGTATTGACTGCGGATCGCACAAATCCTCCCGGTGCACCGGTGGAGGTGTTTTGAGAAATGATGTGTGCCTATGCTACAAAGCGCTTCGAGGGGGTCCTACCCCTGTTCTGCGGCCGGCCCGCCTAGGGGCCGCAATAGGGGTTCTCAGGGGTGATCGGGCCACCGTCACGGCCATTAGCCTCGGCCGAGGAGCGTCGCTTCGTGATCGGCGTCGCGGATTCGGGGGAAGCTGATGACCACCGCACCTGAGCCTTGGAAGACCCTGTCGAAAGGCGACGGCGGTGTAGTCCTCGCCGTGGACTTCGACACCACGGGCCGGCCGGAGGCCCGCTTCGCCGACCTGGTGGCGAACGCCGGCTCCGGCCTGGAGTTCCGCGAGACCGTGCCGCTGCCGGCGACCCGCGCGCAGACCCGGACAGCGCGGGAGTACCTCGACTGGTGGGGCGACCCGCTGGCGGCCGAGCGGCCCCGGGTGGCGGCCGTGCTCGGCTACTGCGCCGGCGGCGTCTACGCGGCCGCGCTGGCCGACCGGGTGGACAGCTTCCAGGACGGGCAGGTCCCGGTGATCCTCTTCGACCCTGAGATCACCGTCGAGCAGACCCTGCTCTGGCAGTTCAACAAGATGGCCGGGTTCCTGTCCGCGACGATCCCGGCAGCACAGCTCGCCAAGATCAAGGCCTCCGCGGAGGAGGTCTTCGACCGCGACAACGGCATCGCGGCGCTGCGCGACGACCTGATGACGCTGGCACACGAGGGCGGCGAACCGGCCTTCGCCCGCCTCGGCCTGAGCCCGGCCCGGGTCGCCGAGTTGTTCGGCGCCTTCGACTCGTTCATGTCGTTCCTCGCCGCGGCCGCCGAGATCGACCCGTTCGCCCGGTGGAAGTCGGCCACCGTGATCACCTCGGCCAGTCCGGCGAGCGGGCTGAACGGCATCCGTTCCGCGGGCATCGGCATCGGCCAGATCCCGGTCGGGCGCGAAATTTTCTTCGACGTGGAGCACTCGGTCATGCTGGCCGACCGGGAAATTGCTGCCGCGGTGCTCGAAATGTTGCACGGCTGACCATTTCCGGCGCTATTTCTGCGACCGCGAACAGGCCCGAAAACAGGAAGCTCTCTGCGCGATGACGCGAAACTCGGAAATGGTCACCCTCTCTTCCCTTCCCGCCGGAGCCGTCGCCGTCGTGGGTATGAGCTGCCGGCTGCCGCAGGCGCCGGACCCGGACGCCTTCTGGCGGGTGCTCCGCGATGGCGTCGACACGGTCACCGAGGTGCCCGCCGGCCGATGGGCGGCCGACCCCGCCGACCCGGCCCGGTTCGGCGCGTTCCTCGACCGGGTCGACGAGTTCGACCCGGGCTTCTTCGGCATCGCCCCGCGGGAGGCCGCGGTCATGGATCCGCAGCAGCGGCTGGTGCTGGAGCTGGCGTGGGAGGCCCTCGAGTCCGGTGGCATCGTGCCCACGGCGCTGGCCGGCAGCCGGACCGGCGTCTTTGTCGGTGCGATGCGCGACGACTACGCCGCCCTGCTCTACGGCGCCGGGCCGGACGCGGTCACCCAGCACACCATCACCGGCCTGACTCGCGGCATCATCGCCAACCGGGTGTCCTACCGGCTGGGGCTGCGCGGCCCCAGCATGACTGTCGACACCGCCCAGTCGTCGTCGCTGACCGCTGTGCACCTCGCCTGCGAGAGCCTGCGCCACGGCGAGTCGGAGCTGGCGCTGGCCGGTGGCGTCAACCTCAACCTGCTGCCGGAGGGTGCGCTCGGCGCGTCCCGGTTCGGCGGGCTCTCACCGGACGGGCGCTGCTTCACCTTCGACGCCCGGGCCAACGGCTTCGTCCGCGGCGAGGGCGCCGCCGTCGTGGTGCTGAAGCCGCTCGCCGCCGCGCTCGACGACGGCGACGACGTGATCTGCGTGATCCTCGGCAGCGCTCTCAACAACGACGGCTCCACCGACGGG
Organism: Actinoplanes sp. GCM10030250; assembly: GCF_042666575.1. NCBI lineage: Bacteria > Bacillati > Actinomycetota > Actinomycetes > Micromonosporales > Micromonosporaceae > Actinoplanes > Actinoplanes sp. GCM10030250. The sequence continues at coordinate 155,060 of NZ_JBHTDO010000021.1, forward strand.
CTCACCGTTCCGGGCGCCGAGGCTCAGACCGACGTGCTGCGCCGGGCGTACGAGCGGGCCGGGGTGGCACCGGCCGACCTGCAGTTCGTCGAGCTGCACGGCACCGGAACCCGGGTCGGCGACCCGATCGAGGCGGCCGCGCTGGGTGCGGCCGCCGGTGCCGGGCGTGACGCCGCCGACCCGCTGCGGGTCGGCTCCGCCAAGACCAATGTGGGGCACCTGGAAGGTGCGGCGGGCATCGTCGGCCTGGTCAAGACGGCGTTGAGCATCCGGCACCGGCAGCTGCCGCCGAGCCTGAATTTCGCGACACCGCACCCGGACATCCCGCTGGACGAGCTGGGCCTGCGCGTGCAGACCGAGCTGGGCGCCTGGCCGCGGCCGGAAGCGCCGCTGCTGGCCGGGGTCAGCTCGTTCGGGATGGGCGGCACCAACGTGCACGTCGTCCTGAGCGACACGCCCGCACCCGCGTACCCCGAAAAAGCCGGACCCGATCCGGCACCGCGGCCGCTGCCCTGGGTGATTTCGGCGCGGACCGCGCCGGCGCTCGCGGCGCAGGCCGGCCGCCTGCGCGAGGCCCTGCTGGCCGGCCCCGGCCTCGGTCCGGCCGACGTCGGCTTCTCCCTGGCCACCACCCGGGCCCGGCACGAGCGCCGGGCCGTGGTGGTCGGCGAGTCCCGCGCCGACCTGCTCGCCGGGCTGACCGCGCTCGCCGAGGGCCGGACCGCCGACGGTGTTGTGGCCGGGCGTGACGTGGGGGCCGGCGGCCGGACGGTCGTGGCGTTCGGCTCGCCGGGAGCGCGCTGGTGCGGGCTGGGCCGCGAGGTGTACGAGCGGTACCCGGTGTTCCGGGCGGCGCTCGACGAGATCTGCGCGCAGGCGGGCGGTTCGCTGCTCGAGGTGATCCTCGACGGCCCGGCCGTCGCGGGGACCGAGGGGCCGGCGTCGTTCGCTGTGCAGGTGGCGCTGTTCCGGCTGCTCACCGAGGACGTGGCGATGCCGGTGGACGCGGTGTTCGCCCATCCGGGTGCGGGGCCCGCGGCGGCGTACGCGACCGGGGTTGTTGATCTTGCTGACGCCCTCGCCCGGACCGCCGATCCGGGCGCGGCCGTTCCCGGCGGCCGCGAACCTCGCCTGCCGATCCACACCGACCTGGCCGGCACGGACCTCGCCCGCGTCGTGACGCTCGGTCCCGGCGCCGCGGCCCGCGGCCGCGATCTGCTCACGATGGTCGCGAGAGCGCACGCCGACGGCGCGCCGGTGCGGTGGGCCGGGTTCTTCGCCGGGGCGCGCCGGATCGCGCTGCCGACCTACGCCTTCCAGCGGGAACGGCACTGGCTCGACGCGGTCGGCGGAAAGAGGCCCGCCGTTGCGGCAGACACACCGGGGCACGCCGTTTCGCCAGAGGCACCAAGGCCTGCCGCGGAAGATCTTCTTGATCTGGTGCGCACCAACGTCGCCCTCACCCTCGGTCATGTCACCGCGGACACCGTCGACGTCGACAGCACCTTCCGTGACCTGGGTTTCGACTCGCTGATGGCGGTCGAGTTCGGGCGGCGCCTGAGTGCCGCGACCGACTCGCCGCTGCCGTCCGGGCTGACCTACAACTACCCGACACCGGCCGCGCTCGCCGCCCACCTGCGCGACCGCGCCGAAGGCACCGCCGGGCCGGGCAGCGTCACCCGCACCGTCACCGACGAGCCGATCGCGCTGGTCGCGATGAGCTGCCGTTACCCGGGTGGTGTCGGCTCACCAGAGGACCTGTGGCGGCTGGTCGCCGACGGCGTGGACGCCACCTCCGGCTTCCCCGCCGACCGCGGCTGGAACCTCGACGACCTCTACGACAGCGACCCGGGGACGCCCGGCAAGACGTACACGACGCGGGGTGGCTTCCTGGACGGCGCCGACCGGTTCGACGCGGACTTCTTCGGCATCTCCCCGCGCGAGGCCGCCGCCATGGACCCGCAGCAGCGCCTGCTGCTGGAGACCTCGTGGGAGGTGATCGAGCGCGCCGGTATCGAGCCGGCGGGGCTGCGCGGCAAGCGGGTCGCGGTGTTCGTCGGCGCGATGGCCCAGGACTACGGGCCGCGGCTGCACGAACCCGGCGAGGGGCACGACGGTTACCTGCTGACCGGGAGCACGGTCAGCGTGGCGTCCGGGCGGATCGCGTACGCGCTCGGGCTGGAGGGCCCAGCGGTCACCGTCGACACCGCCTGCTCCTCGTCGCTGGTCGCCCTGCACCTCGCCTGCCAGGCGCTGCGGCAGGGCGACTGCGACGCCGCCCTCGCCGGTGGTGTCGCCGTGATGGCCACCCCGGGCCTGTTCGTCGAGTTCAGCCGCCAGCGCGGACTGGCCGTCGACGGGCGCTGCCGCCCGTTCGCCGCCGGAGCCACCGGCACCGCGTGGGCCGAGGGTGTCGGCATGCTCATGCTCGAACGGCTCTCCGACGCCCGGCGCAACGGGCACACCGTGCTGGCGCTGGTCCGCGGCAGCGCGATCAACCAGGACGGCGCGTCCAACGGGCTGACCGCACCGAACGGGCCCTCGCAGGAACGGGTGATCCGGGAGGCGCTGTCGCGTGCCGGGCTCGGTTACGGCGATGTGGACGCGGTGGAGGCGCACGGCACCGGCACCACGCTCGGTGATCCCATCGAGGCGCAGGCGCTGCTCGCGACGTACGGGCAGCGCGACGCCGCGGACCCGGTCTGGCTCGGGTCGCTCAAGTCGAACATCGGGCACAGTCAGGCCGCGGCCGGCGTCGGCGGTGTCATCAAGATGGTGATGGCGATGCGGCACGGTGTGCTCCCGCGCACCCTGCACGTCGACGCGCCGTCGCCGCACGTGGACTGGTCGCCGGGCACGGTGCGCCTGCTGACCGGCGAGGTCGCCTGGCCGGAGCGCGACCGTGCCCGCCGCGCGGCGGTGTCCTCATTCGGCATCAGCGGCACCAACGCCCACGTGATCCTCGAGGCCGCACCCGAACCGGCGCCGCAGCCGGCCACGAAACCGGCCGACGGGGCCGACGTCGTCTTCGTTTTCCCTGGTCAGGGTTCGCAGTGGGTGGGGATGGCGGTGGAGTTGTCGGGGTCGTCGGCGGTGTTCGCGGCGTCGATGGCGGAGTGTGAGCGGGCGTTGGGCCGGTGGGTGGATTGGTCGTTGTCCGAGGTTTTGTCGGATGAGGTGGCGTTGCGCCGGGTTGATGTGGTGCAGCCGGTGTTGTTCGCGGTGATGGTGTCGCTGGCGCGGTTGTGGATGTCGTTGGGTGTGCGGCCGCGTGCGGTGGTGGGTCATTCGCAGGGTGAGATCGCGGCGGCGTGTGTGGCGGGTGCGTTGTCGCTGGAGGATGCGGCGAAGGTGGTCGCGTTGCGGTCGCGGGTGCTGGGGGTGCTGGCGGGCCGGGGTGCGATGGTGTCGGTGGCGGCGCCGGTGGGTGTGGTGCGTGGGTTGCTGGGCCGGTGGGGTGATCGGCTGGCGGTGGCTGCGGTGAACGGGCCGGGGTCGACGGTGGTGTCGGGTGACCCGGTGGCGGCTGAGGAGTTGCTGGCCGAGTGTGAGGGCCGGCAGGTGCGGGCGCGGCGGATCGCGGTGGATTACGCGTCGCACGGTCCGCAGGTGGCGCAGGTCGAGGAGGAGCTTGTCGGGTTGCTGGCTGATGTGCGGCCGGTGACCTCGGCGGTGGCGTTCTGTTCGACGGTGACCGGTGGGTTCGTCGACACGGCGTTGCTGGATGCGGGGTACTGGTATCGCAATCTGCGGCACACGGTGCGGTTCGACGAGGCGACTCGTACGTTGCTGGAGCACGGTGACCGGGTGTTCATCGAGTGCAGCCCTCACCCGGTGCTGGTACCCGCACTCGAAGAGACGTTCGGCGAGGTCGCCGCCGTCGCGATCGGCACGCTGCGCCGGGGCGAAGGCGATCAGCACCGCGTCGACCAGGCACTGGCCGACCTGCACCGGCTCCGGCCGCCGGCCGCGCTTCCGTTCGTGTTCTCCGCCTCCGGCGACGAGGCGCTGCGCGCCCAGGTGGAGCGGGTCGGCGCGCTGCTGGACGCGGGTGCCGATCCGGCGGACGTGGCGTTCTCGCTGGCGTCGGGCCGTGCCGTGCTGAGCCGCCGCGCGGTGGCGGTGGCCGGGCCGTCGGGCCGGCCGGAGCTCTCGCACGTGGCCGCCGGCCGCTGGGCGGGATCCGAGGCGGTGTTCGTCTTTCCTGGTCAGGGTTCGCAGTGGGTGGGGATGGCGGTGGAGTTGTCGGGGTCGTCGGCGGTGTTCGCGGCGTCGATGGCGGAGTGTGAGCGGGCGTTGGGCCGGTGGGTGGATTGGTCGTTGTCCGAGGTTTTGTCGGATGAGGTGGCGTTGCGCCGGGTTGATGTGGTGCAGCCGGTGTTGTTCGCGGTGATGGTGTCGCTGGCGCGGTTGTGGATGTCGTTGGGTGTGCGGCCGCGTGCGGTGGTGGGTCATTCGCAGGGTGAGATCGCGGCGGCGTGTGTGGCGGGTGCGTTGTCGCTGGAGGATGCGGCGAAGGTGGTCGCGTTGCGGTCGCGGGTGCTGGGGGTGCTGGCGGGCCGGGGTGCGATGGTGTCGGTGGCGGCGCCGGTGGGTGTGGTGCGTGGGTTGCTGGGCCGGTGGGGTGATCGGCTGGCGGTGGCTGCGGTGAACGGGCCGGGGTCGACGGTGGTGTCGGGTGACCCGGTGGCGGCTGAGGAGTTGCTGGCCGAGTGTGAGGGCCGGCAGGTGCGGGCGCGGCGGATCGCGGTGGATTACGCGTCGCACGGTCCGCAGGTGGCGCAGGTCGAGGAGGAGCTTGTCGGGTTGCTGGCTGATGTGCGGCCGGTGACCTCGGCGGTGGCGTTCTGTTCGACGGTGACCGGTGGGTTCGTCGACACGGCGTTGCTGGATGCGGGGTACTGGTATCGCAATCTGCGGCACACGGTGCGGTTCGACGAGGCGACTCGTACGTTGCTGGAGCACGGTGACCGGGTGTTCATCGAGTGCAGCCCTCACCCGGTGCTGGTACCCGCCCTCGAAGAGACGTTCGGTGACGCCGAGGCGGTCGCGGTGGGCTCGCTACGGCGCGACGAGGGCGGCTGGCACCGGTTCCTGCGTGCCGCCGGTGACGTCTTCACCGCGGGCGTCGCGGTGGACTGGCGAGCGGCTTTCCCGGCCGGCGGCCGCACGATCGACCTGCCGACGTACGCGTTCCAGCGCACCCGCTACTGGCTGGACACCCCGGCCGGCACCGCCGGCCTGAGCGCCGCCGGTATCCAGGCCAGCGACCACCCCCTTCTCGGCGCCGTCGTCACGCTCGCCGACGACGACGGCCTGCTGCTCACCGGCCGGCTCTCCCCGCAGACCCATCCCTGGCTCGCGGACCACCGGGTGCACGACACCGTCCTGCTGCCCGGCACCGCGTTCACCGAACTGGTCCTGGAGGCCGGCCGCCGCGTCGACACCGGCCACATCGACGACCTCACCATCGACACCCCGCTGGTGCTGCCCGCCCGCGGTGCCGTTCGCCTGCAGGTAGCCGTGGCCGCCGCCGGCGCCGGCGGCCGCCGCACGGTGGCCGTGCACTCCGCGGCTGACGAGCCCGGCGCGCCCTGGCAGCGGCACGCCACCGGCCTGCTCAGCGCCGAGCCCGCCGGCGAGCCGGACACCACCGCGATGCCGTGGCCGCCGCCCGGCGAAGCGCTCGACGTGACCGCGCTCTACCAGCGCCTCGCCGACGCCGGCTACCGGTACGGACCGGCGTTCCGGCACCTGCGCCACGTCTGGCAGCACGGCGCGGAGATCTACGCCGAGGTGACACTCGACGCCGGGGACCAGCTCGGCACCGCCGGGTTCGCGTTGCACCCGGCCCTGCTCGACGCCGCCCTGCACCCGGTCGTCGGGCTCACCGGCGACCCGGCCGGCCCGCCGCGCCTGCCGTTCGCCTGGTCCGGGGTGCGGGTGCACGCCGACGGCGCCACCACGCTGCGGGTCCACATCCTGCCCGCCGGAGCGGACACGGTCACCGTCGCCCTGGCCGACTCCGCCGGCCGGCCGGTCGCCCGGATCGGCGCCCTGGCCCTGCGCGCCGCCACCACCGGCCCGCTGACCGCGCACCGGTCGCTGTACGAGACGACCTGGAGGCCCGTCACACCGGCCGTGGAGGTCACGGCCGAGCTGGAGGTCCTCGACTGCACCGGGCCCGCCGCCGGGACCGGCGTACCGGCGCGGGCGCGTGCCGTACTGGCCCGTGTCCTGGCTGCTGTGCAGGACCGGCTGGCCGAGGGCCCGGACGACCGGCCCCTGGTGGTGCTGACCCGGCACGCGGTCGCCGTCGCCCCGGACGAGAGCCCGGATCCCGCGACCGCACCCGTGTGGGGCCTGGTGCGCAGCGCGCAGACCGAGAACCCCGGCCGGTTCGTGCTCGCCGACGTGGACACCGGCACCGGCACCGGCATCCTGGTGTCGGCGGTCGCGGCGGGCGAGACGCAGGTGGCGATCCGGGGTGGGCAAGCGTACGTGCCCCGCCTCGCCCCTCCCGGTGGGCTCGCGATCCCGGAAGGCACCCTCGCCTGGCGGCTGTCGGCACGGACCCGCGGTGCCCTCGACGGGCTCGCGCTGGTGGCGTGCCCCGGCGCCGAGCGGCAGCTCACCGGCCACGAGGTCCGCATCGGCGTGCGCGCCGCCGGACTGAACTTCCGCGACGTCATCCTCGCGCTCGGCCTCGTCCCGCTCGACGGCGACCCCGGCCTGGAAGGCGCCGGTGTGGTGCTGGAGACCGGGCCGGAGGTCACCGGCCTGGTACCCGGCGACACCGTGCTGGGCATGATTCCCGGAGCGTTCGGCCCGGTCGCCGTCGCCGACGCCCGGGCCCTGGCACCGATACCGTCCGGCTGGTCCTTCGAGCAGGCGGCCGCCGCTCCGGTCGCCTTCCTGACCGCCTACCACGCCCTGGTGGAGCTGGCCGGGGTCCGGGCCGGTGACCGGGTGCTGGTGCACGCCGCGGCCGGCGGTGTCGGCCTCGCCGCCGTGCAGCTCGCCCAGGCCCTCGGCGCGGAGGTGTACGCGACAGCCGGCCCCGCGAAATGGGAGGTGCTGGTCCGGCACGGCGTGGACCCGGCGCACCTGGCCTCCTCGCGCACCCTGGACTTCGCCGACCGGTTCGGCCCGGTGGACGTGGTCCTCGACTCGCTGGCCCGGGAGTTCGTCGACGCGTCGCTGGGACTGCTCGCCCCCGGCGGCCGGTTCGTCGAGATGGGCAAGACCGACATCCGCGACGCCGGTGAGGTCGAGCGCGCGTATCCCGGCATCAGCTACCAGGCCTTCGACCTGCTCGCCCTGGAGCCGGCCCGGCTCGGCGCGATGCTGCGGACGGTCCTCGGCCGGCTCACCGGAGGGTCGCTGCGGTTGCCGCCGGTGCGCACCTTCGACGTCCGCCGCGGCGACGAGGCGATCCGGCTGATGAGCCAGGCCGGGCACACCGGCAAGATCGTACTCACCATGCCGGGCCGGCTCGACCCGGACGGCACCGTGCTGATCACGGGTGCGTCGGGCACGCTGGGCGGGCTGCTCGCCCGGCACCTGGCGCAACGGCACGGCGTACGCCATCTGCTGCTGCTCAGCCGGCGTGGCGAGGACGCCCCCGGCGCCGCCGCCCTGCTCGCCGAGCTGGCCGGTATCGGCGCCACCGCCACCGCTGTCGCCTGCGACGCCGGCGACCGGACCTCGCTGGCCGCCGCCCTGGCCACCGTCGCGCCGGAGCACCCGCTGACCGCCGTCGTCCACGCCGCGGGTGTCCTCGACGACGGAGTCGTCACCGCCCTGACGCCGCAGCGCCTCGACACCGTGCTGCGGCCCAAAGCGGACGCGGCGTGGCACCTGCACGAGCTCACCCGGGACCGGAACCTCGCTGCGTTCGTTCTGTTCTCCTCGGTGACCGCCACCCTCGGCAGCCCCGGCCAGGGCAACTACACCTCCGCCAACGCCTTCCTGGAGTCCCTCGCCCACCTGCGCCGCGCGGCCGGCCTGCCGGCCACCGCACTGGCCTGGGGCCTGTGGGCGGAGGCGAGCGGCATGACCGGGCACATGGACCGCACCGCCCTCGCCAGGATGGCCCGCGGCGGTGTCCTGCCGTTCAGCGCCGAGGAGGGCCTCGCCCTCTTCGACGCGGCCCTCGCCCTCGACCGGGCTGTGCTGGTGCCCGCCCGCCTCGACCTCGCCGCCCTGCGTGCCCGCGCGATCGCCGGTGAACTGCCGCCGGCGCTACGCGGTCTGGTCCGGGCGGCCCGCCGCCGCACCGCCGACAACAGTGCCGAGGCAGCCTCGCTGCCGCTGCGCCTGGCCGGCCGGCCAGGCGCGGAGCAGGACGCCGCCCTGCTCGACCTGGTCCGGGAGAACCTGACCACCGTCCTCGGCCACACCGGCGACCGGGCTGTCGACCCGGGCGCCTCCTTCAAGGACCTCGGCGTCGACTCGCTGACCGCGGTGGAGCTGCGCAACCGGCTGAACACCGCCACCGGTACGCGACTGCCCGCCACCGTGGTGTTCGACCACCCCACCCCGGCGCGGATGGCCGGCTTCCTGCGCAGCACCCTGCTCGGCGCTGCCGCTCCCGCCACGCCCGCCGTCACCACGCCGGCCACCGCCGACGAGCCGATCGCCATCGTCGGCATGGCCTGCCGGTTCCCCGGCGGTATCCGCTCCGCCGCCGACCTCTGGGACCTGGTCGAGGCCGGCGGGGACGCCATCGGCCACTTCCCGGGCGACCGCGGCTGGGACCTGGAGACCCTGTTCCGGCCCGGCGCCGAGTCCGGGTCGAGCGCCTCCCGGCACGGTGGCTTCCTCCACGACGCCGCCGACTTCGACGCCGGGTTCTTCGGGATGTCGCCGCGCGAGGCGCTGGCCACCGACCCGCAGCAGCGCCTGCTGCTGGAGACGGCGTGGGAGGCATTCGAGCACGCCCGGATCGACGTCGGCGGGTTGCGCGGCTCCAACGCCGGCGTCTTCGTCGGCGTGGCGTACGGCGATTACGGCGACCGGCTCCCGCACATCCCCGCCGAGCTGGAGGGGTTCGTCGGCACCGGCAGCTACGGCAGCGTCGCGTCCGGGCGGGTCGCCTACACGCTGGGCCTCGAAGGACCGGCTGTCTCGGTGGACACCGCCTGCTCCTCGTCGCTCGTCGCCCTGCACCTGGCGGCGCAGGCGCTGCGCAACGGTGAGTGCGACCTGGCGCTCGCCGGTGGCGTCACGGTGATGGCCCGGCCCCACCTGTTCGTCGAGTTCACCCGGCAGCGGGGCCTGTCGCCGGACGGCCGGTGCAAATCGTTCTCCGACACCGCCGACGGCACCGGCTTCGCCGAGGGCGCCGGGCTGATCGTGGTGGAGCGGCTGTCCGACGCCCGCCGCAAGGGGCATCGAATCCTCGCAGTGGTCCGTGGGTCGGCGGTCAACCAGGACGGTGCGTCCAACGGGCTGACCGCGCCGAACGGCCCGTCCCAGGAGCGGGTCATCCGCAAGGCGCTGGCCACGGCGGGATTGTCGGCCGGTGATGTGGATGTGGTGGAGGCGCACGGGACGGGGACGACGCTGGGTGACCCGATCGAGGCCCACGCGTTGCTGGCGACTTATGGGCAGGGTCGGGAGAGGCCGCTGCTGCTGGGGTCGGTGAAGTCGAACATCGGGCATACGCAGGCGGCTGCCGGTGTGGCGGGTGTGATCAAGATGGTGCAGGCGATGCGGCATGAGTTGTTGCCGCGGACGTTGCATGTGGAGGAGCCGTCGTCGCACGTCGATTGGTCGTCGGGTGCTGTTGAGCTGTTGACGTCGCCGGTGGAGTGGTCGCGTGACGGTCGTCCGCGCCGGGCGGGGGTGTCGTCGTTCGGTATCTCCGGCACGAACGCCCACGTGATCATCGAAGAGGCGCCCGCTGCCGAGCCCGTCGTTGTGCCGGGCGTCGAGGGCATTCCGGTGGTCTGGCCGGTCTCGGCAAAGTCGGACACGGCAGCGCGGGCCCTGCTGGATCGGCTGCGTGGTGGAGATCCGGCGGAGGTCGCGGCGGGGCTCCGGGCGCGAACGGCCCTGGAGCGGCGTGTTGTGGTCCGGGCCGATTCGGGCGAGGAGCTGGCCGGGCCGCGTTCGCTGCGGGAGGGCACGGCTCTGTTGTTCTCGGGGCAGGGTTCGCAGTGGCTGGGTATGGCGCGTGATCTCTATGCGCGGCTGCCGGTGTTCCGGGCCGCGTTCGACGAGGTCACCGGAGTTTTGGATCCGCAGGTCAGTGCGGTGATCTTCGGGGACGACGCGGAGGCGTTGCGGGCTACCGGTGTCGCGCAGCCGGCCCTGTTTGCGGTGGAGGTGGCGCTGTTCCGGGTCCTGGAGGACCTCGGTGTCGAGCCGCGGGTGTTGATCGGTCATTCGGTGGGGGAGATCGCTGCCGCGCATGTCGCCGGGATCCTGTCCCTCGCCGACGCTGCCACCCTGGTCACGCACCGCGCTCGGTTGATGCAGGCGCTGCCGGCTGGTGGGGCGATGGTCGCGGTCCGCGCGTCCGAAGCCGACGTGACGCCGCTGTTGACGGCCGGAGTGTCGATCGCGGCGGTCAACGGCCCGCAGTCGGTGGTGATCTCCGGTGTCGCCGACGAGGTGCGCGCGGTCGCTGCCGGAATGCGGGGCCGGGAGCTGACGGTCAGCCACGGGTTCCACTCGGTGTTGATGGAGCCGATGCTCGACGACTTCGCCCACATCGTCGCCGGGCTGACGTTCGGTGAACCCCGCATCCCGATCATCTCCACGGTGGAGGTGGGTGCGGATCTGACGGATCCGGCCTATTGGGTGCGGCAGGTCCGGCAGCCGGTGCGGTTCGCTGATGCTTTGGTGGCGGCCGGGGACGCGTACCTGGTGGAGGTGGGCCCGGACGCGGCATTGACCGCGATGATCGAAGAGGGCGAGGCGGTCGCCCTGCAGCGCCGGGACCGGGATGGGATCACCGGGTTGCTGACCGCGCTGGCGCAGCTGTGGACCGCCGGTGTGCCGGTCGACTGGCAGCGGATCCAGCCCGGCGCCGTGCCGGCTGACCTGCCCACCTACCCCTTCGAGCGCCAGCGGTACTGGCTCGACATGCCGCCCACCTTCGACGCCGGCCACCTGGGACAGGCGGCGACCGGCCATCCGATGCTGCGGGCGGTTGTCGAGTCGGCGGGCACCGGCGAGGTGCTCTTCACCGGCAGCGTCTCGCGCAAGGCCTTCGGCTGGCTGGCCGACCATGCGGTCGCCGGCGCGGTGCCGGGGGTGGTCCTGGCCGAGTGGGCGCTGCACGCCGGTCGCCGGTTGGGAGCCTTCACCGTACGCGAGCTGCGGCTCGACCACGAGCTCACGCTCCCGGAACACGGCTCGGTGCTGGTGCAGCTCTCGGCCGGCCCTCCGGTCGGCGGCGAGCGCACCTTCCACGTGTCCTCACGGATCGGCGAGGAGCCGTACACCCGGCACGCGACGGGGGTGCTGACCGCCGCTGCGCCCGCGCCGCTGCCGGTCGGTGCGGCCTGGCCGCCCGCCGGAGCTACAGAGGTCGCCGACGTCTACGACGAGCTGGACGGCCGTGGCCACGTTTACGGCCCGGCCTTCCAGGTGGTGCGCCGGGCGTGGCGCCGCGGCGAGGAGGTCTTCGCGGAGCTGGAGTTGCCGGGTGATGCCGCGACCGGCTACGAGCTGCACCCGGTCCTGCTCGACGGGGCGTTCCACGCCGCCGGTCCCGACCAGCCGTCGGCCCTGCACGGCCTGTCCGTCTACGGCCCGGTTCCCGGAGCCGTCCGCGCCCACGTGAAGCCGCACGGCGAGGGGCTGGTGCTGTCCACCGCTGATCGCGTTGTCGCGGTGATCGACCGTGTGACGTTTGCCGCGAGCCACCGGCCCGCCGCTGACGCGTTGTTCGAGGTGGTGTGGGAGGAGGTTGCTGCGTCGGTGGAGCGGTTGGCGCCGGGGTTGGTGGTGGTTGCGGATGGTTTGGAGTCGGTGGCTGATGCGCTGGGTGTGGTGCAGGAGTGGCTGGCGGGTGTGGATGAGCGTCGGTT